>NZ_JAHWXK010000001.1:301041-602083 GCF_023091155.1 Microbacterium sufflavum
ACCAAGCGTGGCGCGCATCTGGCGGTCAGCCTGGAACGCCTCGACGCGCTGCGGGCCGCGCACGGCAACGAGAAGCCGGCGCAGCGGATCGGGCTGTCCGCCACCGTGCGACCCATCGACGAGGTCGCGCGGTTCCTCGGCGGAGCCGACCCGGTCGAGATCGTGGCCCCGCCGGCGTCCAAGACGTTCGAGCTGGGCGTGGTCGTGCCGATGGACGACATGACCAACCCGCCGCCGCCCCCCGGTGCGCCGCCCGAGGCACCGGGGATCGACGCGGAGTACACCGAGGTGACGGGTTCGGTGTGGCCGCACGTGGAGGAGGCGATCGTCGACCGCATCCTCCAGAACAACTCGACCATCGTGTTCGCGAACTCCCGCCGCCTCGCAGAGCGGCTGACCGGACGGCTCAACGAGATCTACTCCGAGCGGATCGGGGTCGCGCTTCCCGAGGCGTCCGTGCCCGCGGCGATGATGGCGCAGGCGGGGGCGACCGCGGGAGCGGATCCGGTGCTCGCCAAGGCCCATCACGGTTCGGTGTCGAAGGAGCAGCGGGCGCAGGTCGAGGAGGAGCTGAAGTCGGGAGTGCTGCGCTGCGTCGTCGCGACCAGCAGCCTGGAGCTGGGCATCGACATGGGCGCGGTCGACCTGGTGATCCAGGTCGAGGCTCCGCCGTCCGCCGCCTCCGGGCTCCAGCGCGTCGGGCGCGCCGGGCACCAGGTGGGCGAGATCAGTCGCGCCGCCCTGTTCCCCAAGCACCGCGGCGACGTGTTGCACACGGCGATCGTCACGGAGCGCATGCTCGCCGGCAAGATCGAGGCCATCCAGGTGCCGCGCAACCCGCTCGACATCCTCGCGCAGCAGACCGTGGCGGCGAGCGCCCTCGGTGCCATCAGCGTCGAGGAGTGGTTCGAGACCGTGCGGCGGTCCGCGCCGTTCCAGTCCCTTCCGCGCTCGGCGTACGAGGCCACGCTCGACCTGCTCGCCGGCCGCTTCCCCTCGGACGAGTTCGCCGAGCTGCGGCCGCGTCTGGTGTGGGATCGCGACGCGGGCACGCTGACCGGTCGCCCCGGGGCGCAGCGCATCGCGGTGACCAGCGGCGGCACGATCCCCGACCGCGGGCTGTTCGGGGTGTTCGTCGCGGGCGAGTCGACCGGGGCGCGGGTCGGCGAGCTCGACGAGGAGATGGTGTACGAGTCGCGCGTGGGCGACGTGTTCACGCTCGGCACCACGAGCTGGCGCATCGCCGAGATCACGCACGACCGCGTGAACGTGATCCCCGCATACGGCCAGCCGGGCAAGGTGCCGTTCTGGCACGGTGACGGGATCGGCCGGCCGTTCGAGCTCGGTGAGGCCCTGGGCGCGTTCTCCCGCGAGGTCTCCTCCGCCTCGCCGGAGAAGGCGCAGCAGCGGCTGATCGAGGCCGGGCTCGACGAGCAGGCGCGCGCCAATCTGATGGCGCACCTGACCGAGCAGCGCGAGGCGACGGGCACCCTCCCGACCGACCGCACCCTCACGGTCGAACGCGGTCACGACGAGGTCGGCGACTGGCGCGTGATCCTCCATTCCCCGTACGGCATGAAGGTGCACGCGCCCTGGGCCCTCGCGATCAACGCGCGGGTGCGCGAGCGGCTGGGCGTCGAGGGCTCCGCCGTGGCGAGCGACGACGGCATCATCGTGCGCATCCCCGACGCCGAGGCCGAGCCGCCCGGCGCCGAGCTGTTCGTGTTCGACCCCGACGAGCTGGAGCAGCTGGTCACGCAGGAGGTGGGGGGTTCGGCGCTGTTCGCCTCCCGGTTCCGCGAGTGCGCGGCGCGGGCGCTGCTCATGCCCCGCACGAACCCCAACCGGCGCACGCCCCTGTGGCAGCAGCGGCAGCGGTCGGCGCAGCTGCTCGAGGTCGCCCGCCGGCACCCCACGTTCCCGGTGATCCTGGAGACGCTGCGCGAGGTGCTGCAGGACGTGTACGACCTGCCGTCCCTGCGCAAGCTCGCGACGGCGATCGGCGACCGCCGCGTCCGGCTCGTGGAGACCCAGCCCGGCCAGCCCTCCCCCTACGCCCGCGACCTGCTGTTCGGGTATGTCGGCGCGTTCATGTACGAGGGCGACTCGCCGCTGGCCGAACGCCGGGCGGCCGCCCTCTCCGTCGACCCCGCACTGCTGGGCGAGCTGCTGGGCACGGTGGAGCTGCGCGAGCTGCTCGACCCCGACGTGATCGCGCAGTTCGAGCGCGAGGCACAGCGCCTCGACCCCGAGCGGCGGGTGCGCGGTCTGGAGGGCGTGGCCGACCTGCTGCGCATGCTGGGCCCGCTCGACGCCGACGAGGTGTCGGCGCGACTCGACCCCGACTCGACCGCCGGTGCCAGCGCCGCGACGCTGCTGGACGAGCTGATCGGCGCCCGCCGTGCCATCCCGGTCACCGTGGCCGGTGTCGCCAGGGTGGCCGCGATCGAAGACGCCGGTCGGCTGCGCGACGCCCTCGGCGCGGCCCTGCCCACGGGGATCCCGGTCGCGTTCCTCGAGCCGGTCGCCGATCCCCTGGGCGACCTGGTGGCGCGGTACGCCCGGACGCACGGGCCCTTCACGACCACGGCGGTCGCGACCCGGTTCGGTCTCGGCGCCGCGGTCGCCCGGCACACGCTGCAGCGCCTGGAGACGAACGGTCGTCTGACCAGCGGCTACTTCCTGCCGACCGCGGCAGGCAGCGGCGACGACCTCGAGTGGTGCGACACCGAGGTCCTGCGACGGCTGCGCATGCGCTCGCTCGCAGCAATCCGCGGCTCCGTCGAGCCGGTGTCGCCGGAGGCCTACGCGCGATTCCTGCCCGACTGGCAGCACCTCGGTCGGCCGCTGGAGGGCATCGACGGCGTGCTCACCGTGATCGAGCAGTTCGCGGGTGTGCCGATCCCCGCGAGCGCGTGGGAGTCGCTCGTGCTGCCGTCGCGGGTGCGCGACTACTCCCCCGCGATGCTCGACGAGCTCACGGCCGCGGGCGAGGTGATCTGGTCGGGCCACGGCACGCTTCCGGGCCGCGACGGCTGGGTGTCGCTGCACCCCGTCGACCTCGCCCCGTTCACGCTTCCCGAGCCCGACGCCGAGATCGCCGCGGACTCCCTGGAGGCCCGGCTGCTCGACGCCCTCGCCGCGGGCGGCGCCTACTTCGCGGCGCAGCTGAAGGACATGACCGGAGCCGAGAACGAGCAGTCGGTGCTCGAGGCGCTGTGGGCCCTGACCTGGTCGGGGCACGTGACGAACGACACGTTCGCGCCCATCCGCTCGCTGCTCGCGGGCGGGTCGCAGGCGCACAAGGTGAAGCGGCGTGCCCCCCGCGCGCGCACCTACCGCGGGATGTCGCTCACGCGCACGGCACCACGGCCGACCTCGATCGGCGGACGCTGGTCTCTGCTGCCGGCGATCGAGACGGATGCCGCGCGACGCGCCACCGTGACCGCCGGGCTCCTGCTCGACCGCTACGGCGTGGTGACCCGCGGCGCGGTGCAGGCGGAGGGCGTGCCCGGCGGTTTCGCCCAGGCGTACCGCGTGCTGGCGGGCTTCGAGGAGGCGGGACACTGCCGGCGCGGTTATGTGATCGAGAAGCTCGGCGCCGCGCAGTTCGCGGCCTCGGCGACGGTCGACCGGCTGCGCACCTACGCGGGGCTCGCGGATCCGCCGCCCCGCACGGCTGTGACCCTCGCGGCCACCGACCCCGCGAACCCCTATGGCGCCGCGCTCGGCTGGCCGAAGCTCGACGGCGTGTCGCACCGGCCCGGGCGCAAGGCGGGCGGTCTCGTGGTGCTGGTCGACGGCGCGCTGGTGCTGTCGCTCGAGCGCGGCGGGCGCACGGTGCTGTGCTTCACCGACGACCCCGAGGTGCTGCGCGCCGCGACCGCCGACCTCGCGGCGACCGCCCGCGACCGCCGCCTCGACACCCTCACGGTGGAGAAGGTCAACGGCGAGGGCGTCTACGGCACCGAGCTCGCGGCCGCCCTGCAGGAGGCCGGGTTCGTGCAGACACCGCGGGGGTTCACGCTCCGCAAGGCCGTCTGAGCACTCCCGCGCGCTCGTCGCCGCCACCCCGCCCGCCCGACACCTACCCTGGAGCCATGGTCAGAGAGTTCAGCGCCGGCGTCCGCACCCTGTTCCGCGGCTTCGGTGTATGGCGCACGCGCCCGGGGCTCATGGCGCTCGGGCTGATCCCCGCGGTGATCGCCGTGATCGTGCTGGCCGCCGCGATCATCCCGCTCATCATCGGGATGCCGTCGATCTCGTCCTGGCTGACGCCGTTCGCCGACCGGTGGGACGAGCCCTGGCGCGGTCTGCTGCGCACGGCCGTCGGTCTCGTAGTGGTCGCGGCCGCCCTGGCCCTGGCCAGCTCGGTGTTCAGCGCCCTCACCCTCACGATCGGCGACCCGTTCTACCAGCGCATCTGGCACGCGGTCGAGGTCGACCTCGGCCACCCGCCCGCGACGGACGGCGGCGGGTTCTGGACCACCGTCGGCGAGGGCCTGCGGCTGGTGGTCCTCGGCATCCTGATCGCGCTGCTCGTGCTGGTGCTCGGCCTGATCCCGGCGGTCGGCGGCGTCCTGGCCCCGGTGATGGGCGTGATCCTGACCGGACGGCTGCTGGCGCGCGAGCTGACCGGGCGCGCGTTCGATGCGCGTGAGCTCAGCCCGTCCGACCGCGCTGTCCTGTTCTCCGGCAGCAGGGCGCGCGTGCTGGGCTTCGGCGTGGCGACGCAGCTGTGCTTCCTGATCCCCGGCGGCGCGATCGCGGTGATGCCCGCTGCGGTCGCCGGGAGCACGATGCTCGCCCGCGACATGATGACCCGCCGGCCCCTGCCCGCGGCGACCGCCCCGTCCGACGCCGCCGCTCCGCCCGCCGTGGCGCCGCCCTCACCGGACGGGAGGCGCTGATGCCCGAGGGCGACACCGTCTTCCGCACCGCACGGCGTCTCGACGAGGCACTGGCGGGTGCCGAGGTCACGCGCTTCGACCTGCGCGTGCCCCGCTTCGCGACGGTCGACCTGACCGGACAGCGCGTGCACGCGGCGGTGCCGCGCGGCAAGCATCTGCTGCTGCGCATCGGTGACAGCACGCTGCATTCCCATCTGCGCATGGACGGCGCCTGGTTCGTGTACCGCGCCGGCGAGAGGTGGCGGCACCCGGCCTTCAAGGTGCGCGCGATCGTGGGCACCGCCGAGCGTGAGGCCGTCGGCGTGGACATCGCGGAGGTCGAGGTCGTCCCCACCCGCGACGAGGGTGAGCTGGTGGGCTACCTCGGACCGGATCCGCTCGCCGCGGACTGGGATGCGGCCGAGGCCGTGCGACGACTCGGTGCCGACACCCGCAGCATCCACGTGGCGCTGCTCGACCAGCGAAACGTGGCCGGGTTCGGGAACGAGTACGCCGCGGAACTCCTGTTCCTGCGCGGAATCCTCCCGACGACGCCGACGGCGGACGTCGATGTGGCCGCGCTGCTCGACCTGGGTGTGCGCACCATCCGCGCGAACCGCGACCGCCGCCACCGCACCTTCACCGGCATCGATCGTCCGGGCCAGGGGACATGGGTGTACGGACGTGCCGGACGCCCGTGCCGCCGCTGCGGCACCCTCATCCGACGGGGCGAGCAGGGTGCCGATCCCACCCGCGAGCGCATCACGTTCTGGTGCCCGCGCTGCCAGCGCTGAGCCGCATCCATCCGGGGGAATGAAAACACCCCGCCCGTGGTTGTTGATATATCCGGAGAACTCCGGAACACGGGAGGAATCGTGGGCAAGAACTACGTCGACATCGAGAACGACCACGGGGCGACGCTGCGGTACCGCAAGCACGCCAACGGTCGGGGTCTCGTCGCGCACGGCGCGAAGGTGCACCCCAAGGCACACATCGAGGCGGGCGCCTACATCGAACCCGGCGCGCGCGTCGGGGCGGGAGCCATCATCGCGCGCGGGGCGTGGATCGACGAAGACGCCGTGATCGGCGAGGGCGCGTACATCGACGCGCACGCGCACGTAGGACCGGGGGCGGCGGTGGGCGACCACGCGCACGTCGGCGTCCGCACCGACATCGGACCCGGCGCCCGCATCGTTCCCGGCGCCCGCATCGGCGACGACGAGACGGTCGCCGCCGGCCTCACGGTCGCCACGGATCAGAAGGGCCTCTGGCTGGCCGCCTGACCGCGACTCGGGCAGGGCCGGGCCGCACCGGGCATTACCGTCCGGCGGCCGGTCACTCGCCGTCGGACGAGGATCGCCGACCCGTCATCACGAGGTCGAACGTGCTGCTGTTCGTGCCCAGGTAGTTCACGTGGACGGAGGCGGCCACGACGTTCTCGCCGTCGTGCAGCAGGCCTCGCGGCACGGTGAACGTCACGGGGTCGTCCGTGGCGTTGTCGGTCGAACGCCCGACGTCTGCGAACGTCTCACTCGTGGGCTTCTTCGACGCGAGGTGCGAGGTGCCGATCAGGGTGCCGTTGACCCAGACCGCGACGCCGTCATCGGCCCTCGTGCTCACCGTCACCGTCGACAGCTCCTCGACGTCGTCCAGCTCCACCGTCTTCCGGAACAGCATCGCCCGCGCGCGGTTCTCCGGCGGCGGGCCGAGGTCGATCGGCGTCTGCACGCCCTTGCCCCACCCGAGCGGGGCCGTGCCGGATTGCCAGTCGTCGTCGTCGAACGCCGCGCTCTTCCACCCGCGCGGCCACGCGCCGAGCTCGTTCCACACCTTCCAGTCCGACCCGCCGCGCAGCAGCACCCGGTCGTCCATCGGCGTGAGGTCGAGCGGGAGCGTGAAGCGGCCGTCGTCGTCCTTCTCGTACTGCCGCAGCGTGGGCGAGTACGTGTGGGCGTCGACCGTGCCCGCGGCCGGGTCGACGGTGTAGTACCGCAGCCACCCGTCGCCGCCGTTGGCGCGGCCCTGGTAGTTCGACAGGATCTGCGGCACAGGGCGCCCGCAGGCGTTGAGGTCGCTGCGCCGCGCCTCGCCCGCGTCTCCCACCGCCCAGTGCCCGTTGACCACCATCGCGATGGAGCAGTTCTGCGAGATGAAGTCCCGCCACAGGTCGACCTCGGTCACCGGGGTCACGTCGGTGCGCTCGGTGGCGGTCGACCGCGCGCCGCCCGTGGTGATGAGACCGTGGACGGCGAGGATCACCGTCCGGTCGGGGTGCGCGTCGATCACGCGCTGCGCCCACTCCAGTGCATACGCGGGCGTCTCGTACTCGAGGCTGAGCAGCAGCAGCTTCGTGTCGCCCACGGTCAGCAGGCTGTAGTTGTCCTTGTTCTGGCGGTCGATGCCGTCCTGGCCGAACCGGTCCTGGCCGAGGTACCCGCCGTACGACACGGTCGCGCTGTTCCAGGTCGCATCGGCGTAGCGGCTCGGCGGGAAGTACTCGTCGTACGTGCTCGACTCGCCCGTCGTCACGTCGAGGTCGTGGTTGCCCGGCAGCACGGAGCTGGGCACCCCGGCGTCGTCGAGGATCGCCATCGCGCGGCTCGCGCGCTCCCACTGGTGCACGTCGGGCCAGGAGTCGACGAGGTCGCCCACCTGGATCACGAACTTCGTGTTGAGCTGCTCACGGGTGTCGACGATCCACTGCGTCTGCGCGTTCAGGCTCTGCGCGAGCTCGTCCGAGACGGTGTACTTCTGCGTGTCGGGCAGCACCACGATCGTGAAGGGCTCCGGGCGCTCGCGCTCGTCGTTCCCCGCGCTCGTGATCGCCGCCGGGGAGGCCAGCACGAGTCCCCCGAGCACGGCGAGCACCCCGCCGAGCACCCGCACACCGCGGCTCCTGCGCATCGCAGAGCGCATCTCCCCACCCCCGTTCGCCGTCGATCCCCACGATCGACCGCCCGCCCTCTCCGTCCCACAGCGGAGGTGCATCCAGGGTCACAGGTCGGACGCCGAATGCACAACGGGCAGTATGACAGGACCACGCCCGATCAGAGCAGTCGGCGCTCCGACGCCCACGCGGTGAGCTCGTGCCGGGACGACAGCTGGAGCTTGCGCAGCACCGACGACACGTGCGTCTCGACCGTCTTGATGGAGATGAACAGCGCGGCGGCCACCTCCTTGTAGGCGTAGCCGCGGGCGATCAGCCGCATGACCTCCTGCTCGCGCGCCGACAGCCGATCGAGCTCGTCGGTCGCGGTGGCCGTCTCCCCGGCGACCGCGCCGAACGCGTCGAGCACGAACCCGGCCAGGCGCGGCGAGAACACCGCGTCGCCCTCCGCGACCGCGTGCACGGCCGCGCTCACCTCGCCGCCCGACGAGCCCTTGGTGATGTAGCCGCGGGCCCCGGCACGGATCACCCGCACCACATCGGCGGCGGCATCCGACACGCTCAGCGCGAGGAACCGCGTGCTCGACGGCAGCGATCCGCGGATCACCGCCTCTCCCCCGGTCGCGTCGTCGCCCGCACCACCGGGAAGGTGCACGTCGAGCAGCACCACGTCGGGCTGCGTCTCGGCGATCACCGCGACCGCGGATGGCACGTCCGCCGCCTCGCCCACCACGGTCACGCTCGCGTCGAGGTCGGCGCGCAGCCCGGAGCGGAAGATCGAGTGGTCGTCGACGATCACGACGCGGATGCTGTCAGCCACGGGTCTCCTGTCCGAGCGGGGTCCGGTCCTGCGCGGGAACCGCCGGCAGGGTGAGGTGCACCTCGGTGCCGCCGTCGTCGCTGCGCACCGCGCCCGACCCGCCCGCCCTGCGCATGCGGCCGATGATCGACTGGCGCACGCCCAGGCGGTCGCCCGGCACGTCGTCGAGGCGGAAGCCGCTGCCGCGGTCACGCACGTACACGTCGACACCCCGCGCGCTGCCCTCGATGTACACCGCGACCTCGCCGCCCGCATGCCGTGCCGCGTTCAGCATCGCCTCGCGGGCGGCCGCCGCCAGCTCCCCGCTCGCCCGCTCCGCGGACAGCCCGGCCGACACCACCTCGATGCGCACCGGGTGGTCGAGCTCGAGCGCGGCGGCGTAGTCGCGCAGGTCGGTGGACAGGTCGCTGTCGGCCGGGGCGTCGCCGTCGTACAGCCAGGCGCGCAGCTCGCGCTCCTGCGCGCGGGCGAGCCGGGCGGCCTCGCTCGATGCGCCGGCGCGGTTCTGGATGAGCGCGAGCGTCTGCAGCACGGAGTCGTGCAGGTGCGCCGCCATCACGCTGCGCTGCTCCTCCCTGATGCGCCGGATGCGCTCGCCCGCCAGCTCGCGCCACCGCGGGATCAGGGACGACGCGACCACCGCGATCAGCCCGCCGAGCGGCAGCAGCGCCAGGGCCACCCCGGAGCGGGCGATGGGCCAGGACAGCAGCAGCAGCGAGACGAGCCCGAGGAGCAGCACGGCGAGGATCCGCACCCACACGGTGTGCCGGGGGCCGCGGGCCGTGTCGGTGCGGTCGATCAGCGTGGCCCAGAGCCCGGCGGCGGTGGCCCCGAGGGCGGTGCCGCCGACGACCACGGCGGCGACCGAGGGCGGGATCGACCCGTCGAGCGCCTCGCTCCCACCCCGCCACACCACGATCACGAGGGCGCCCACCGCGGCCGGGGCGAGCAGCAGCCACGCGACGGGAACGCGACGGGTGGGCGCGGCCTCCCCCTCCGCCCACGGCATGAAGGCCCAGCACCACGCATACAGCAGCACGCCGGCGCCGCCGCACAGCGTGAGCGCGAGGAACAGCGCCCTGACCATCCACGCGCGCACACCCAGGTGGCGCGCGAGCCCGGCGCTCACCCCGGCGACCAGGCAGTCGCGGTCGCGCGTCAACGGCGGCCGCGTCGACACGGGGACGCGACCGGCGGGCGCGGGGGCGGACGCCGAGGAGGACATACCGTCATCCAATCATCCCTCGCGCCGTCCGGGGGCTCCCCCGACGCGGAACCAGGGTCCGCTCAGGGGTTCCCCCGATGGTCGGCCGGCCGCGGCGGACGGCAGGATCGACGCATGACGATTCCGACCGCTCCCCCGCCGCCCGCCGATCCCGACACCCCGGTCGACGGCGCCGCGCCCTCCGGACGCACCGCTCCCCGCGGCGCCGAGCGCTTCCTGCTGTGGGTCGCCGGTCTCGGGGTCGCGCGCTCTGACGGGTGGCTCGGCGGCGTCGCGGCCGGCATCGCCGCACGGCTGCGCATCGACCCGCTGATCGTGCGCGGGGTGCTCGTGGTGGCCGCGCTGTTCGGACTGCCGGTGATCTTCCTCTACGCCGTCGCCTGGGCGCTGCTGCCCGACACCGACGGCCGTGTGCACCTGCGCGACCTGCTGGAGCGCCGGTACGAGCCGGTGCAGCTGGGCATCCTCGCGATGGCGATCGTCGGCCTCCTGCCCACCGCACCGCTCACCGGGCGGCTGTTCGGGCTGGGCTACGAGAGCTGGTCGGCGCTGTCCCTCTTCAGCTGGATCGTGGGCCTGGTGCTCGCGGCCGGCCTGCTCTTCCTGATCGTGCGCGCTGCGAGCCGCACCCCGGGCGCTTCCGCGCCGGACCTGCCGATGGCTTCCGCAGGTCAGGCGGCCCCGGGCGCGTCCGCCCCCCTCGCGGGTTCGGGTCCCGCCGAGGGGGCGGACGCCACCTCCGTCCCGCCGTCGACGCTCGACTCCGCGGCGGTGACCCCCGCGGACACCGTGCCGCTCGCCGACACCGGCCTCCTCCCGCCCGCCCCTCCCGCGCCCCTGCCGCCCGGAGCGAACGACCCCGCCGCGCTGGAGGCGTGGCGCGCGCAGCACGCGGCCTGGAAGGAGCAGGACCAGGCGTGGCGGCGCCAGCAGCAGGATGCGGAGCGTGCCGCCAGGGATCAGCTGCGACGGGAGCGCCAGGCCGAGGCCGCGGTGTTCGCCGCGGAGGCCGCCGAGCGACGACGCGTCCGCCGGGCGTCGAACCCGCGTGCCGGTTTCGCCGCGGTGATGGCCGCGCTCGGACTCGCGATCGTTGTCGGTGCGGGCGTGGGGCTCGCGGTGGGCGAGGGCCTAGGCGGAGCGCTCGGGCTGCTGTCGGCCGCGCTCGTGCTCGCGGTGTCGATGATCGTCGCCGGGGCACTCCGGCGCCGCAGCGGCTTCCTCGCGTTCGCGACCATCGCGACGCTCGTCGGCGGCCTCGTCGCGGGCGGCGTCGCGGCGGTGCCCGGCACCACGCTGGGGTACGCGTCGATCTCGAACAACCAGCCGGCGCAGGTGCGTCAGCCGTTCGGCGACCTGTACGTGCAGCTGCACGCGCACGACGACGGACCGCGGCCCATGCTGATCGACAAGGGCTCCGGTCGCACCGAGATCTTCGTGGACGAGGGAGTGCGCCTGGCGCTGCGCGGCACGGTCGGCGACGACGTCGAGGTGAGCTGGATCCGCGTCGACCCCGAGGCCGGCCGCATCACCGACAGCGGCACCTGGCCCCTCACGCGCGACGATGGCACCTGGACCGTGTCGGAGGACATCACGTCCGGCTCCGGTTCGCCGACCACCGTGCAACCCGTCACCATCCACCAGACCAGCGGCGTCATCGCCATCACGGTCCAGGAATCACCGGAGGACGACCGATGAGCACCGACACGATCACCGCCCCGCGCACCCGCTGGGCCGCCATCATCTGGGGCGTGGTGCTGGCCGCGATCGCCGGGGCCGCCCTCTGGGTGCTCGCCGACGACGACCGCCGAGCCGCCCTCGCCGACGGTGTGGCCACCCTCACGCCCGCCACCATCCTCACCGTGGTGCTGCTGAGCGCCGGTGCGCTGCTGCTGGTGGGTGGAGCCGCCGGGCTCGTGCGGCGGGGCCAACGCCGGCGGACGGAGGGCGTCGCGGCGTTCGCCCCCGATGCAGCCGAGGCGCCGGTCGCGCACACCGCCGAGTAGCCTGGACGGCATGGCGCACCAGGGACGACGACCCGCGAAGGGTTCCGGCAAGGGCACGCCCCCGCGCCGGAACCGGGCCGTCCCCAATGCGCGTCCGCGCCCCGGGGCGTCGAAGAAGGCCCCGGCGCCCGCGACCCGCAAGGTCGTGTTCGACGCCGCACCCGCCGCGGCCGAGGAGCCGCGCACGTTCCGGCTGGGCGCGGTGCCGGGGGCCACTCCCGGCACCTGGATCGACCGGTGGAAGCAGCGCCTTCCCGACGTGCCGCTCGAGCTCGTCCCGATCGAGGTCGCCGCGCAGCGCTCGGCTCTCGACGACCTCGACGCCGCCCTCGTCCGCCTGCCGCTCGACGACGCGTCGTTGCACGTGATCCCGCTGTACGACGAGGTGCCCGTGGTCGTGGCCGCCGCGGACTCCCACCTGATGGCCGCGGACGAGCTCACCCCGGACGACCTGGACGGCGAGGTGCTCATCGCGCTGAGCGACGACGTGTGGGGCGGCCTCGCGCTCCCCGGGACGACGGCCGCGCGGTTCGCACCCCTCGCCACGTCCGACGCGATCGCCACCGCCGCCTCGGGCGTGGGCGTGGTGATCGTGCCGATGTCGCTTGCACGCCTGCACCACCGCAAAGACGCCGACCACCGCGTGCTGGCGGGCGGCCCCGTGTCGACCGTCGCGCTGGCCTGGCGCCGCGACCGGACGACGCCCGACGTCGAGGCGTTCGTCGGGATCGTGCGCGGACGCACCGCGAACTCGTCCCGCTGAGCGCGTCGGCGCCGTCCCGGCCCCTCGTTAGAATCTCCTGATGGCCTCGCTCCTCTATGTCTGCGTGCGTCCCGAGGTCGGGGCGGCCGACGCCGAGCACGCCTCCTTCCGCCGGGCGCTCGGCGTGGACGTGGTCGACCGGCTCGACCTCCTGCATGAGCCGCTGAGCCCCGCGCATCTGGAGCGCTACCGGGGCATCGTGATCGGGGGATCGCCGTTCAACGTGAGCGACCGGGTGAAGAGCCCGACGCAGGAGCGCGTGGAGGCCGATCTGGAGACGATCGCGCACGCCGCGACCGCGGCCACCGTGGCGGCGTTCTTCACGTGCTTCAGCATCGGCGTGCTCACGCGGATGCGGGGCGGCGAGGTGGTCACGACCATGCCGGAGCCGGCGAGCGCGACCGTGATCCGCACGACGGCGGAGGGCGACGCCGACCCCGTGTTCGGGCCGAGCGGGCCCGCGCTCACGGTGTTCACCGCGCACAAGGAGAGCGCCGCGGCCGTGCCTCCGGGCGCGGTGCTGCTCGCCACGAACGACGCCTGCCCCGTGCAGGCCTACCGGGTGGGGTCGCACCTGTACGCGGCGCAGTTCCACCCGGAGCCCACGCCGCGCGACTTCGCCGACCGGATGACGTTCTACCGCACCACGGGCTACTTCGACCCCGAGCGGTTCGACGCCGTGCAGCGGAAGGTGCTCGAGGCGTCGGTCACCGAGGGGGCCGCGCTGCTGCGACGCTTCGCGGAGACCTTCGCCTGAGCCGTCACCGCGCCCTCACGCGGTGGCGCCCCCGCGCAGCAGCTCGATCCGCTCGCGGAGATACGACTCCAGGGGCATGAAGCCGCCCGCGGTGCTCCACCGCACCGACGGCACCCCGTCGACGAGGGCGAGCGGGCCCGATGAGCCGCCCGCGTCCACCCCGGCGACGTCGATCACGCTCCAGCCCACGTGCACCACCTCGCCCTCCCGGAAGCCACCGCGCAGAGCCTCCGCTCGGCGCTCGGCGCGCGCCCGCGCCGACTCGGCCGTGTAGCCGCGGCGTCCGGGGTCGGCCGCCCGCAGCACCTCGGCGGTGGCGAGGGCGTGCGTGTCGGTGAGCAGCAGCACGCCCAGATGCCAGGCGTCCCCCACGCGCACGATGCGGCGACCCCGCCAGCGCGACTCCCGTTCCTCGCCGAGCCCCTCGCGCGGCACCCCGGCGAGCGCGGCCACCGCGTCGGTCAGCAGGGCGGAGGCGGAGGTCACAGCTCCCCCTGCCTGGTGCGGTCGGCGAGGGCGGGCCCGACCACCGGAGCGCGGTCGCCGCGGAGGGTCATGCCGATCAGCGGGTACAGCAGCACGGACAGCATGCCGGCACCGACGAGCGCCGCGGCCGTGCCCGTATCGAGCATGTCCTGATCCACGCCGATGCCGGTGACGGCCACGATGATGGGCAGACCGGTCGCGGCGAGCAGGCCCAGGGCGGTGCGGTCGCGCAGGCCCGCTCCCGCCGGCGCGGACAGTTGTGCGGCCGACCCGCGGAACACCAGCAGCGCGACCAGGAACACCGGCACCAGCGCCAGTGCCGTCGGCGACGACCGCAGCGCGTCGAGGTCGAACGTGACGCCGGTGTAGAGGAAGAAGATCGGCACGAGGAAGCCGAACGCGATCGCCTCGATCTTGCTCTCGACCTCCTCGGCGTCCTTCTTCGGGGCCCGCGCCATGATGATCCGCCAGATCGCGCCGGCGACGAACGCCCCCAGCAGCATGTCGAGGTCGAGCATCACGCTGAGTCCGACCAGGGCGGCGATCAGCAGGATCACGAACCGCACCCCGAACTGGTCGGAGGTGTGCAGCGTCGCCCGCACGATGCCGTGCAGTCGCCCGTGCGGCATGCGGTGGGCGATCAGGACGGCGAGTCCGGCGAGCACCACGAAGGTCAGCAGGACCGCGGTCGCCAGGGGCGTGGTCCTGGTGCTGAGGAACAGGGAGATCGCGATCAGCGGCAGGAACTCCCCGACCGCCCCGATCGTGCTGATCGCCCGGCCGAACGGGCTGTCCAGCTCCCGCGCGTCACGGAGGATCGGCATGAGCGTGCCGAGGGCGGTGGAGCTGAGGGCGATCCCGATGACGACCATGCCCTCCCCCGGCGCGAAGAAGAACCCGAGCCCGATCCCGAGCAGCACGCTGAGCAGCCACCCGAGCGACGCCCGCGCGAGCGGCTTCCCGGCGACCGTGCGGAAGTCGATCTCGGAGCCGGCGACGAAGAACAGCACGGCCAGGCCGAAGTCGCTCAGCTTCTCCAGCAGCGGACCCGGCTCGACCCAGCCGAGCACGGCGGGGCCGACGAGGATCCCCAGCACGAGCTCGAACACGATGATCGGCACGCGCACGAGCGGCCGGACGCCCCGGGCGAGCAGAGGGGCGGCGACCGCCAGCAGGGGGATCAGCACCAGGCCGACGTCGCTCGCGTCCACGGTCTCAGGGTAGCGACGCCCCCGGCGATTCGCTCCCCGCCCGCGCGACACGGCAGAATCGAGGCACACCCTGGAGGAGCCCCCATGAGCCAGCCCGATACCGCCCGCCTGCTGATCGCCTGCGACGACCAGCCCGGCATCGTCGCCGCGGTCGCCGGTGTGCTCGCGCGGCACGGTGCGAACATCATCTCGCTCGACCAGCACTCCACCGACTCCGAGGGCGGACGCTTCTTCCAGCGCACCGTCATCCACCTCCCCGGTCTGGCCGCCGCGCGCCCCGCCCTCGAGGCCGACATCGCCGACGTCGCGGAGCGCTTCGGCATGGAGTGGTCGCTGCACGACGTGTCCCGGCGCAAGCGCGTCGCGATCTTCGTGTCGAAGTACGACCACTGCCTCATGGAGCTGCTGTGGCGCACGCAGCGCGGGCAGCTCGACATCGACATCACCATGGTCGTGTCGAACCATCCCGACCTCGCCGAGGCCGTGCGCTCGTTCGGCGTGCCGTTCGTGCACATCCCCTCGGGCGACAAGCAGGCCATGGAGGAGCGACAGCTCGAACTGCTGCAGGGCAACGTCGACCTGGTCGTGCTCGCCCGCTACATGCAGATCCTCACGGACGACTTCATCACGCGCCTCGATGCCCCCGTCATCAACATCCACCACTCGTTCCTGCCCGCGTTCATCGGCGCCAACCCGTATGCCAGGGCCAAGGAGCGCGGCGTGAAGCTGATCGGGGCGACCGCGCACTACGCCACGGCCGACCTCGACGAGGGGCCGATCATCGAGCAGGACGTCACGCGGGTGACGCACTCCGAGTCCGCCGCCGAACTGCAGAGCCGCGGCGCCGACGTCGAGCGCCTCGTGCTCGCCCGGGCCGTGCAGTGGCACGCCGAGGACCGCGTGATCGTGCACGGCCGCTCGACCGTCATCCTCTGACCAGGTTCACTCCCCCGGGAGCCCGGCGAGCACGTCGACGGCGAGACCGTGGGACGCCGCGGTGGGGAGTGACGGTCGTACCTTCATGCCGAGTCCTATAGGAGCGGCATACAACGACTGAAGTCGGCCGCCCAGTATCACGTTACAGGTGATATGTCTGTAGGCCGAAGACCCTACATACAGTTTTTGGCTCCCGTCTAAGAATGGGAACGGAGAGTCGACCTGGCCTCCGTATCAGAAATGGGGACGAAACGATGAGGACAAAAAGAACGACGAGACTGGCGATCTATGCTGCGCTTCTCTCCGGTGCGCTCGTGGCATCCGGAGTCACGGCGGCCAGCGCGGAGGAACGTGATCCTGTAGCGGATGCCATCGCACAAGCGCCGCTGAACGCACAGGTCATCAACGATCAGCACGAGTCGGCTTCGGTCGACTTGAGCACAGGGGAGGGCGCCCTGGTGGCGGAGAACGCACACCATCAGGAAGCGAGCATTTCGTACGACCTCGACTCGGGACCGTCGCTCACGCTCACAGCTCAGGACAGCAGAAGTTCAGACGGCGCGGATACCACCGCGCAGGTGCTCTCCGATGGGAGCGCGCGGCTTCTGACGGTATTCACTGACGCTGATTCGAATCTCGTGTCCAAGTACGCTACCGAGATTCCGGAAGGGTGGGCTGCTCAGAAGCGTTCAGATGGAGGCTACGACATCGTTCCCGGCCCTGTTCTCCGTGACGCTCTGGGAAAGCACGGACTCAGCGGCGAATTCGTTCTGGCAACAATCGACGCTCCCTGGGCCGTCGATGCCAACGGCGCGGAAGTTGCAACGTCCTTCGAGCTCGTCGGGAACCAACTCCTGCAGAGAATCAAACCGGACGCGAACACCGCTTTCCCCGTGACCGCTGATCCTCGCGTCGTTGGCCACGGTTACTACTTCTCGATCTATTACAACAAGTCCGAAACCCGAAGCATGCGAGACACAGGCGCCGTTGTCGGGTTCATTCTCGCCGCGGGTGCAGCGATCGCAGCGCTGCCTGGCGGGGTAGCTGTCAGCGCCGTGCTGTACACGGTTGGTGCGGGCGCAGTTGCGGCGATCGCGACCGTGGCAGGCAACGCGTCCGGCGAAGGTCGCTGCCTCAAGCTCGACGTCCCGTCGTTCATTCCCACGAGCGTGAAGTGTTAGGTTTGCCCGCATGCTCTGGGTGATGATGTCTGCGATGTTCTTCTTGGTGGTGTTCTTCGCCATCGCGAGCAGGTCACATAAGAAGCACCGCAAGAACCGACGTACGCCGCGCGAGTAGAGCCGGCAGTGGGCGTAGTTCCGCAGCGATCGCCCGCGCTTCCGCCCGACGGAAGTGCGGGCGTTTTGCTGCACAGACCGACACGGGTGCACTGAGATCGCCAACGAATCACTCCCAGGCATGCCGGTTCTCCCGAATCCGGCTATCAAGCTCAGAGGTCGCACGGGATAGTCGATCAGGCAGCCTCTCGTCCCGGATCCACTCGACGAGGACACGCCCATCGACAAGCCCGGCGGCGAGCTCGGCGAACACGTCGGCGGCGGTGGTGCCGCGGGCGAGCGGAGCCGCCTGACCCAGCCACAGCGACTGCAGCTCGCCGAGGTTCTGCTCCCCGGCCGCCGTGCGGAAGCGCCCCGTGAGCCAGTTCTGCATCGGGAAGGGGGCGATGGTGCCGCTCGCCTCGATCGCCCGCACGGCGCGGTTGCGGGCGCCGCGCGCGAGCCGTCCGCTCATCGCCCGGGTCAAAACGGTGTCGTCCGCGGCGGTCGCGCGGATCGCATCCCGGTGCGCCGCGGTCGCCGCGGACTCGTCCGTGGCGAGGAAGGCCGTCCCCACCTGCACGCCGGCGGCACCGAGGGCGAGGGCGGCCGCGACGCCGCGGCGGTCCGCGATGCCGCCCGCCGCGATCACCGGCACCCCGACCGCATCCACTACCTGCGGCACGAGCGCGAACGTCCCCACCAGGGACTCCTCGGCGGGACGCAGGAACGACACCCGGTGTCCGGCGGCCTCCGCTCCGGTCGCCACCACCGCATCCACACCGGCCTCGGCGAGCGCGACGGCCTCCGCCACCGTCGTGGCCGTGCCGACGATCCGGATGCCCCGGTCGTGAGCCTCCGCGACGACCTCGGGCGACGGCACGCCGAACACCACGCTGAGCACCGCCGGGGCGACCTCCCAGATCGCGTCGAGCTGCTCGTCGAGCGGCGGGACGTAGCGCTCCGGCCGCGTCGGCACGGCGACCCCCACGGCCTCGTAGAACGGCTGGAGCGCCTGGGCGAAGACCGTGTGCTGCGGGTTGGGCTCGACCTCGTCGCCGGTCGGCAACCAGATGTTCAGCGCGAACGCCCGGTCGGCCGCGGCGCGCAGCTCGGACCCGGTCGCCCGGATACGGTCGCCGTCGTAGCCATAGAGGCCGAACGACCCCAGGCCCCCGGCGTTGCTCACGGCCGCGGTGAGCGCGACGGACGACAGCCCGCCGAAGGGACCGAGGACGATCGGGTGCGTGATGCCGAACAGGGTGCGCAGGTCGCTCATGCTTCGACGTTACGCCCGCGGCGGACGGCCGCGGGCGGGACGACGCCCCCTGCTAGCCTCGGTGGCAGAGAGCGGGGTGTGCACATGCGGCAGTGGATCGGGCAGATGCTCGGCATCGTCGCGACCGCGCTCGGGCTCGTCGCTCTTCCCGATGCCACCGCGCTCGGGCTCGCCGTGGCCCTCCTCGCGGTCACCGCGCTGACCCTCGCCGTCGTGCTGAGCGTGCGCCAGCGACCGGAGGCCGACGCCCCGCATCCCCTCCGCGCCATCGACGTCGGCACTCTGCTGCCGCAGAGCGACCCGGATGCCGCGGGGCATCCGCGTCCGCGGGCGCCGGGAGTCGCGATCGCCGCGTAGCCCGTTCCGACGGGAGCGCGCGGCCTTCGCCGACCCTTCCCGACCTCACGAACGGACACCCGTGGACATCTTCGCCTTCCCTCCCCTCGCCGCGCTCCTGAACGCGGCCTACACGGCCCTGACCGGCCTCTCCACCGCCCTCGAGCCCCTCGCCGGCCCGTCCGCCGCGGCCCTCGCCGTGGTGCTCGTCACGCTCCTGGTGCGTGCCGTCCTCATCCCCGTCGGCATCTCGCAGGCGAGGGCCGAGCAGACCAGGGCGCGCCTCGCTCCCCGGCTGCGCGAACTGCAGCGTCGGCACAAGAAGAACCCCGAGCGGCTGCAGAAGGAGATGATGGAGCTCTACCGCTCCGAGAACACCTCGCCGTTCGCCGGGATGCTCCCCGTGCTGGCCCAGGCCCCGGTCGTCGGGCTGCTTTACACGCTGTTCCTGCGGCCGGAGATCGCCGGACACCCGAACGACCTGCTGGCGCACGACCTGTTCGGCGCCCCGCTGGGCACGAGCCTGGTCTCCGCACTGTTCGGCGGCACCGCGACCCCGGCGACGTTCGCGGTGTTCGGGGTGCTGCTGGCGGTGATGATCGCGGTCGCCGAGGTCACCCGGCGCGTGTTCCGCCCCGCGCCCGTCGAGGGCGACGACTCGCCGCTCAGCTCGCCCGGGGTGCTGCGGGCGATGTCGGCGCTGCACTACCTCACGGCCGTGTTCGCGGCGTTCGTCCCGCTCGCGGCCGCGCTCTACCTCACGGTCACGGTCGTGTGGACGCTCGTGCAGCGCGTGGTGCTCCGCCAGCGGTTCCCCCTGCCGGAGCCCGCCGCCGCCCGCGCGTGACCTCGGGGTCAGTCGGGCAGCGGGATCGGGGCGGTGAAGGGGCCGGACGGCTCCTCACCCCTCCGGTCCCGGCGCACGCCGAGGGTCGTCCCCACGCTCGCGGCGATCACGAGCGCGACGGCCAGCAGCCGCAGCACCGTCGCGTCCTGCCCCAGGAGGAGCCATCCGGCGAGGGTCGCGAACGCGGGCTCCAGGCTCAGGAGCACCCCGAACACCCGCTGCGGCAGGCGACGCAGCGCCGCCAGCTCGAAGCTGTACGGGATGACCGACGACAGCACGGCCGTCACCGCGGCCAGCAGCAGCAGCGACGGGTCGGCGGCGACCGTCGCGGCCGCGGGCACCCCCACGGGGATCAGCAGCACCGCCGCCACGACGAGCCCCATCGCGAGCCCGCTGCTGCCGGGGATGAGGGCTCCGACGCGGGCGCTCATCCGGATGTACATCACCCAGAAGCCGGCCGCGATCAGGATGAAAACCACGCCGAGCGGGTCGAGGGGCTCCGCGCCGATCAGGCCGTCGATGCCGAGCAGCGCCATGCCGAGCAGGGCCACCGCGACCCAGACGGCATCGGCGAGCCGCCGGGTGAGCACGGCCGCGAGCACGAGCGGGCCGAGGAACTCGATCGCCACGGCCGGCCCGAGCGGGATGCGGTCGATGGCGGCATAGAAGAAGCCGTTCATCGCGGCGAGCGACACCCCGAAGAGCACGGCCGCGAGCCACTGCTGCCGCGTCCACCCACGCACCCTCGGGCGCACGAGCACGACCAGCAGCACCGCGGCGATCGCGACCCGCAGCGAGGTCACGCCCCAGGGGCCGAGGACGGGGAAGAGCTGCGCGGCGACGGCGGCCCCGAACGGCAGCGAGAGGCACGAGCCGATGACGAGCGCGACCCCCACGAGGGTGCCGGATGCCGCGGGTTTCTGCACCATACGAGCTTAGGCGGCGGGAGCCCGTCGCCCCGCCGCCCACGCAGCTCGATGGGGCCTCAGAGGGCCTTGCCCCCGGTCACCGCGACGACCGTGCCCGAGACGTACGACGACTCCTCCGACGCGAGGAACACGTAGGCGCCGGCGAGTTCGGCCGGCTGTCCGGCGCGTCCGAGCGGGGTGTCCTGCCCGAAGGTCTCCAGGCGCTCGGGACCCCACCCGGTAGCGGGGATCAGCGGCGTCCAGATCGGCCCGGGCGCCACAGCGTTCACGCGGATACCGCGCGGGCCCGCCTCCTCGGCGAGCGCCTTCACGAACGCGACCTGCGCGGCCTTCGTCATGGCGTAGTCGATCAGTCCCGGCGAGGGCTGCGCCGACTGCACCGATGAGGTGACGATGATGCTGGCGCCGGGCTCCAGGTCGGGGAAGGCGGCGCGCGCGGAGAAGATCAGCCCGGCCAGGTTCGTGTCGAACACGCGACGCATCTTCTCGGTGTCGAGGTTCTCGAAGCCGTCGATGTCGTGCTGGTAGGCGGCGTTCAGCACCAGCACGTCGAGTCCCCCGAGCTCGGTCCGCGCCCGGTGCACCGCCTCCGTCGCGAACGCCTCGTCCCGCACGTCGCCGGGGATGCTGACGCCGGTGCGTCCGGCCTCGCGCACGAGGGCCAGCGTGTCCTCCGCGTCGTCCTGCTCCTCGGGCATGTGCACGATCGCGACGTCGGCACCCTCCCTGGCGAAGGCGATCGCGACCGCGCGACCGATGCCCGAGTCACCGCCGGTGATGAGCGCGCGTCGCCCCTCGAGCCGTCCGTGGCCCACGTACGAGGACTCGCCGTGGTCGGGTTCGGGCGTGGTGCGCTCGGTGAGTCCGGGCTGATCCTGGCTCTGCGCCGGGAAGCCCTCCTCGCGGTGCGCGTGCCGGGGGTCAGTGAGGCCGCTGTCGCGGGTGGTGTCGGTCATGTCCGCTCCTCCTGTGTCGAGTGGCTGTCGTGTCGTGCTCGGATCGAGCATCACGGCAACCGCCGACCGGGGGCAGGGGGTTGACACCTCAGAGCGGCGGTGTGACCGGGGTGTCTCCGCCCGGCTGCTCGCCCGCCTCCGCGGGCTCCGGCACCAGGTACAGGCCGCTGGGGGCGTTGGCGGTGAAGGCGAGCGCCTCGATCCAGGCGCGGTTGATCGAGGGCTGCCGGCTGCCGAAGTACTTGAAGACGAGCGAGCTGCCCGGCTGGATCCACACCGTGGTGCGTCCGCCGCCCACGCTCGCGTCCTCGCGCCAGCTGAACGGGAACGGCTCCCCCCGGCGCAGCTTCGCCGTGATCACGAGCTGCAGGTGCGTGAGGGCGCGATCCTCGATCTCGCTCTTCACGCTGCCTTCGTAGATGAACTTGCCCATCGGGTGATGCTCCTCGGTCGATCCGGTTCCCACCCGGCCACCGCCGGGATCATGCCCTGGGGGTAGCGTAAGCCCTCGCCCCGGGCGGGCCGCAACTCCGCGGGTCGAGCGGTCTGCTGGAGCGCGCGGGGGCCGGAAGTCAAGCCCCGCGCGCGGGATTCCGGAGCGGACTAGCCTCGGGGCCATGACACCCGAGGAGGGCACCGCCATGAACGCACGCCACATCGACGACCGTCCCGACGAGGGCTACACGCCCGGCACCACCCACGCCGAGCGGGGCGCCGGCAACCCGCGCCTGCGCGTGCGCCGCGACGACGAGCGCACCGAGTTCGCCCTCGACGTCGACGAGGTGCGCATCGGATCGGCGGCGGGCAACGAGCTGCGCCTCGCCGACACCGAGCCCGTGCACGCGACGGTGGTGCACGACGACCGCGACGAGTACGTGGTGACGCTGCACGCCGACGGCGAGATGAACTCGAACCCCGACGCCGACGCCACGCACCCCGGCGAGCGCACCGAGACGCTGCGCACCGGCTCGCGGTTCACGGTCGGCCCGTGGGAGCTGGTCTTCGCCCGCGACGAGTTCGCCGACCACGGGCGCCCCTACGGCGGACGCCTCGGCGGGGAGTACTCCGACCAGCCGCTGCAGCCGCCGCGCCCCGACTACGACGGCGACGGCGAGCGCGCGCCTCAGTCGGACTCCGACGCCGAGGTGTGATGCGGCGTCCCCACGGGCTTCGATTCGGCTGACCCGCGCTGACGCAGGTAGATCGCGAACGCGACCATGGTGCCGACGGCCAGGAACTCGGACTGCCAGTTCTGCAGCGTCCGATCCCAGAAGTCGGGCGAGACCACGTAGTCCAGCCAGGTGATCGCCGCCGCGCCGTGCTGCGCGTTCTCCGCGTTCATCACGACGGTCCCGGCGAGCGACTGCGCCAACCACGACAGCAGGAACACCGCCCCCATCACGATCAGCAGCGAGTTGCCGAACACGGCGGCGCGCCACCCGCCCGCCCTGGCCCATCGCGGGGAGTCAGGGCGGGCGTGGCGTCCCACCAGCTGATCCGCGTCGCTCCCCGGACCCTCGTCTCCCGGTTTCTTCGACTCGGGTGAACCGCGCTGCACGAACCAGATCGTCGCGGCGATGAACAGGAAGAACTGCAGGAACTCGGACTGCCAGTTCTCGGCCACGTCGACCGCGAAGTCCGACGACCACACGAAGTCGAGGAAGCCGATCGTGGCCTGCCCGTGCTCCACGAGCTCGTCGTTGTTGCGCAGGTATCCGGCGATCGACTGGCCGATCAGCGCCGCCGCGAACAGCGCGAGGAAGAACAGGCTGAGGGCGTGATCCCTGATCCGGCTCCGCACGGTCATCGACCTCCCAGCGGCAGCGCGATCATGATCGCCAGCCCGACCGCGATGATGCCCGCCCACGTCCAGAAGACCGCGCGCATCCCCGCGGTGTCCCGCGTCTGCTCTCCCATGTCCGCCTCCTCGCGATGTCCGATGGACCGACCCTGGCCGGGCCGGACGACCACCGGCAGGGGCTTGACGCCGTCGCTCTCCTTGTCAATCCCCTGCGTCCGTGTCGCCCCGTCCCCTACCGTCGGATCAGGCGCCGCGGCGGGACGCGTGGCGCGACGACCGAGACGAGAGGATCGCCCATGACGCGCACGTCCGAGAGCAGCGAGCGATGACCGCGCCGAACGAGACGCCCGAGCTGGAGCGGCTGAGCGAGCTCGCCCGCACCCGCGGTCTGCGGGTGAGCGTGGCGGAGTCGCTCACGTCCGGGCGGCTCGCGAACACCATCGGCGCCGGGGAGAGCGCGTCCGACTGGTTCGCGGGCGGCATCGTGGCCTACTTCACCGAGGTCAAGGAGCGGGTGCTCGGTCTCACGCCGGGAACCGACCCCACCTCCGCGGCGTGCGCCGAGCAGCTCGCCACCGGGGCCCTGCGGCTGTTCGAGGCGGACATCTGCGTCTCGACCACGGGTGTCGGTGGCCCGGGCCCCGAGGGCGGCCACCCCGCCGGCACCGTGTACCTCGGCTGGGCGACCGCGGAGGACTCGGGCCACCGGCGGCTCGCGCTCACGGGCGACCCCGACGAGGTGCTGTCGGCGAGCGTCGACGCCGCGGTGCGGCTGCTCGCGTTCCACGCCGAGGGCCTGCACCCCGCGGGGCCCCGCCGCGGGTCGGGCGGCGAGGACTAGCGGCCCGGCACGAGGCCGATGCGCAGCGGGGCTCCGGGGGCCGCCGCTTCGGTGAGGGCCGCGTCGATGTCGAGCAGCGAGCGCACGGCGCCGACCGCGTCCGCGAAGGGGTAGGCGCGGCCGCGACCGGCGAGGAACGCGACCGCGTCGGCGAGGTCCTGCGACGTGTAGTTGTGCACCCCGGTCACGGTGACCAGGCGCCGCACCACGGCCTCGGCATCCACGGGGACCGGCTCGGCGGGGAACACGCTGCCGACCAGCACGACCGTGCCACCCACCGCGACCCCGGCCAGTGCCTCCGCGACCGCGTGCCCCGACGCCTCGATCACGACGTCGGGCTCCCGGTCGAGCGCGGTGGCCCCGAAGCGCGCGGCGAGGGCCCGTCGCGCGGGGTCGGGGTCGCGCACCTCCACCACCGCCCCGTGTTCGACGGCGATCGCCGCGGCGGAGAGCCCCACCAGCCCGGCGCCGTGCACGCGCACCGTCGCGCCGTCGAGGGGCATGTCGCGCGCGGCCCTGGTCACCGCG
This sequence comes from Microbacterium sufflavum, assembly GCF_023091155.1. Classification (NCBI taxonomy): domain Bacteria; kingdom Bacillati; phylum Actinomycetota; class Actinomycetes; order Micrococcales; family Microbacteriaceae; genus Microbacterium; species Microbacterium sufflavum. The sequence goes on from NZ_JAHWXK010000001.1 coordinate 325,816, forward strand.
GCCCACGCGGTCGCCGTCGCACAGCCCGCCGGCGCGAGCACCGCGGCGGGCAGTGACTCCGGCACCCGCGCGACCGCCGTCCCCGCGCGCAGCTGCACGTGGCTGGCGAACGCGCCGGTGAGGTCGCCGTGCACGCCCACCCTGTCGTGGCCGTACTTGCCCAGGTCGCGGCACTTCTGGGTGAGCCCGCGGCGGCAGCGGTCGCACGTGCCGCACGACACCGTGACCGACCACACCACGCGGTCGCCGAGGCGCAGCGGGGCCCCGTCGGTCGCGTCCGCTCCGGCGTCACCGAGCGCGATGACCCGCCCCACGCTCTCGTGCCCGAGCACGAGCGGCGTGGAGGCCGCGCGCCGCCCTTGCACGGTGTGCACGTCGGAGCCGCAGATGGTCGACATCTCGACAGCGACCAGCACGTCGTGGTCGCCGAGGGCGACGCCGGGCACCGCGATGGTCTCGTGCGGGTGCCCGTCGCCGATCCACACCATGGCGGTGGCGGCGGGGCGCAGGGCGACGTCCCTCCGGTGACCGGGCGGGCGGATCAGCACGGTTCCCATGGCCGGATGCTCAGTGCGGGGAGACGGTGGGCAGCAGGTCGCGCTGGGCGAGCGCGCCGCGCAGGGCGGTGACGTCGGCGAGCACGGCGTGGGCTCCCGCGCCGCTCAGGGCTGCGCGGTCGTGCGCGCCGGTGAGCACGCCCGCCACGAACCCGGCCCCGGCGCGGCGCCCGGACTGCACGTCGCTCACGGTGTCGCCGATCACCGCGACCGCGTCCACCGCCGAGGCCCCGCAGCGCAGCAGCGCGGCGAGCACGAGGTCGGGCGCCGGACGGCCACGACCCGCGTCCACGGGCGAGAGCGCCACGTCGACGAGGTCGCCCCATCCGAGCCCGTCGAGCAGCGCCTGCCGGGTCACTGGTGCGAATCCGGTGGTCAGGGCCACGGCGAGTCCGGCGTCCTTGAGCCCCTGGATCGCGTCCGCGGCCCCGGGGATCTCGGTCACGCCGTGTTCCGCGACGATCTCCGCATACGCGTCCTCGAACGCGGCGGTGGCGCGCTGCGCGGCGGCGAGGTCGCCGTCGGCGAGGTGCAGGAAGACGTCGAGCTTCGACTGCCCCATGGTGGCGCGCACGTGGTCGAGCGCTTCCTCCCACGGCAGCCACGCGGCCACCCCGGTGCGCTCGGCGGCGCGCTGGAACGCCTGCTCCACCACGCCGTCGTCGCGCACGGTGGTGCCGGCCATGTCGAGGACGACGAGTTCGATCGGAGTGGTCATGGTGTTCCTTCCAGGGCGGGTGCCCGGCCGAGGGCCGAGGCGAGGGTGAGCTCGGCGAGTCCGAGCCCGCAGGTCATGCCGATGCCGGTGGTCGCGGCGATCACCAGGGTGCCGTCGTCGCCGCGGTCGACGAGGAACTCGCCGGGGGCCTTGGCGTACACGCCCTGCCACCGCTCGATCACGCGCGGCTCCGGCATGTCGAACAGCGCCAGAGCCTCCGCGAGGAACGCGGCGAACGCGGCCTCGGGCTGGAACGGCGCGGGAGCGGTCGCGGTCGCGTGCGAGTCGCCCAGGATCAGGGTGCCGTCGGGCAGCTGCGTGTACATCTGGTTGAGGTCGAGCGCGGCGAGGTCGGGGCGTTCGGCGTGTAGGCGCTCGCGCAGCGCCGCGGCCTGCGGGGTCGCGGCGAACCGGCCGTAGCGGATGAGCGACCACCCGGTGAGCAGGGGCGCGTCGAGCGGTCGCGGGAGGGTCGCCGCGACCCGCATCATGTCGAGGGCGCAGCGGGCGACACCGTGCCGCTCGGCGACCTCGGGCAGCAGCTGGTCGAGGTCGTGGTTCACGGCGACGACCACGACCCCGGCATCGATGCGACCGCGCGTGGTCTCGACCCGTCCGTCGGCGAGGCGGGTCGCGGCGGTGCGGAAGCGGAAGTCCACGCCGTTCGCGGCGAGGTGGCGCACGATCGCGGCGGCCGCGGTGCGCGGATCGGTCTGCAGGTCGGCATCGATGAGCGCGCCACCGTGCAGCCCCTCCGCGCGCAGCGGTGCCCGGCGGCGCAGTTCGGCGCTGTCCAGCATCCGGATGCCGCCATCGTGCGCCGCGGCCTCCAGCACGTCCAGCTCGTCCCGGTGCCTGGCGGCCACGAGCGTGCCGGACTCGCGCAGCCAGAACCCGGCGTCGCGGGCGAGCCGCAGCCACAGTTCGCGCGAGGTGTCGGCGTAGCGCCGCGCGTCTCCGCCCTGGGCGCCGATGCACAGGTGCCCGAAGTTGCGCACGGTCGCACCGACGGGCCGGTCGCTGCGGTCGAGCACGATCACGCGCAGCCCCCGGCGGACGGCGGCGTACGCGGCGCCGAGCCCCACGATGCCCGCACCGATCACGACCACGTCGGCGGTGTCGTTCGCGCGGGTCATCGGAACACCTTCCTCATCCACATCGCGAGACCCTCCACCGCGAGCACGGTCACCAGGGTCATCAGGACGATCGCGGTCACCGTCTCGTAGCGTGAGCCCTGGCTGGCGTTCAGCAGGTAGTACCCCACGCCGCCACCGCCGACGATGCCCAGGATGGTGGCGGCACGGATGTTGGTGTCGAGCATGTAGAAGCTGTGCCCGATCAGCGCCCTGGTCCCCTGCGGCACGGTGGCGGCCGCGTAGGTCTGCAGGCGGGTCGCACCGACCGCACGCAGTGCGCGCTCCGGTCCGCGGTCGACCTCTTCGAGGGAGTCGGCGATGAGCTTGCCCAGCAACCCGATGCCGCCGATCGCGAGCGCGATCACGCCGGCCTGGGCGCCCAGTCCCGTGATGACGACGAGCACGATCGCGAGGATGAGCTCCGGGATGCCGCGGATGCCGACGAGCAGCAGGCGCGCGGTCCCTCGCGCGGCTCCGTTCGGGGCGACGTTGCGGGCGGCGAGCGAGCCGAGCAGCAGGGAGGGCAGCAGGGTGAGCACGGTCGCGGCGAGCGCGATCGCGACGGTCTCGCGCATGGCCTCCAGCATCGCGGGCGCGTCGTAGTTCCCGAACGACGGCGGCCAGAAGCGCGCGGCGACCTCGGGGAGCTTGGCCCAGAACGTGAAGAGGTCGAGCCAGGTGATCTGGCTCACCGCGACGCTGCCGATCACGACCAGGACGGCGGCGACCCCGGCGAGGGTGTGGCGCACGCGCTGCGCGGTCCAGGGGCGGCGGAGGGCGGTCTGCGGTGTCGCTGCCCACTCCGACCGGGCGGCGGTGGGCGCGGTCGTGCGGCGCAGCCGGGGGTGCACCAGGCGGTCCATCCAGGAGCGCGTCTGCCGCTGCTCGCCCAGCATGGCCCCGCGCACGAGGCTCGACACGACCTCCATCGCGATGCACAGCGCGAAGATCACGAGCGCGATGCCGAGACCCTTGCCGTAGTTGAGCGCCTTGAACGCGTACGACATCTCCAGACCGAGCCCTGCGACGCCGACGTAGCCGAGGACGACGCTGCCGCGCAGGTTGATGTCGTTGCGGTGCAGCACGGTCGCGACCCAGCTCGGCAGCACCTGCGGGAGGATGCCGGCGGTGAACTCCTGCAGCTTCGAGCCGCCCGCGGCCCGGATCGCCAGGCGCGGACCCTCGTCGATCTGCTCGATCGCGTCGGCGAACATCTTGGAGATCATGCCGATCGAGTGGATGCCGATCGCGAGGATGCCGGGCAGGGTGCCGAGCGAGAACATCAGCACGAACGCCATCGCGAGCACCACGTCGGGCAGGGCGCGGGTCAGCACGCCGACGAACCGCGCCGCGGCGCGCCAGCCCGTTCCCGGGGTGGTGTTGGAGGCGGCGAGGTAGGCGATCGGCACCGACAGCACCGCGGCGAGCAGGGTGCCCACGAGCACGAGGCCCACCGTCAGCGCGATGAGCCACAGGAGCTCGCCGGGCTCCGGGAAGGAGAGGCCGCCGACGCGGGCCAGGAAGTTCTGCGCGTTGCCCCAGCTCTGCACCATCGCGGGGATCGAGATGTCGACGTCGCGCACCGCGAGCACACCGAGCACGACCAGCGCGACGAGCGTGAGTCCCGCGGCGATGCGCTCCGGCGAGGGCCGGCGCCGGGGCGCACGGGCCGCGACGGTCGCCCCGCCCGAACCGGTGGGTGCGCCCCCGCGCGGTGCCGCGCCGCCGCGGGTGCCGGGCGCCGCCGCCGTGTCCAGGGCCGTCATGCCACGCCCGCCGGGGTGGCTGCGTCGGCGAGCTCGACCTGCACGGCCGTGATCTCCGCGGTCGTCGTGGCCACACGTCCGTAGATCTCCATGACCTCCGCCTTGCTGAGGCCGTCGGTGGGGGTGTCGAGCACGACCTCGCCGTGCCTCAGCCCCACGATGCGGTCGGCCCAGCTGATGGCGAGGTCCACCTGGTGCAGGCTGCACACCACGGTGAGCCCCTCGTCGGCGGCGATGCGGCGGATGAGGGCCATGACCTGCTCGCTGGACTCGGGGTCGAGCGAGGCGACGGGCTCGTCCGCGAGCAGGATGTCGGGCTTCTGCATGAGCGCACGGGCGATGGCCACGCGCTGCTGCTGTCCCCCGGAGAGGGTGTCGCTGCGCTGGTACGCCCGGTCGAGCAGCCCGACCCGGTCGAGGTGTTCGAGAGCGGTCAGCCTCGCGCTGCGGGAGTAGCCCCAGAGCCCGAGGCGGGGGCCGCGCACGCGCGAGAGCGAGCCGGTGAGCACGTTCTCCAGCACGGTCAGCGACGGCACGAGCTCGAACTGCTGGAAGATGAAGCCGACGCGGCTGCGCAGGTCGCGCAGCGCCCGACTGCGGAGCGCGGGGACCGCGGCGCCGAGCACGTCGACCGTGCCGGCGGTGGGCACCTCGAGCCCGTCGAGGTGTCGCAGGAGCGTCGACTTCCCTGAGCCGGACAGGCCGAGCAGCACCACGATCTCGCCGCGGGCCACGGTGAGCGACACGTCGCTCAGAGCCGTGGTGCTGCCGAAGGTCTTGGTCACGCCGTCGAGGCGGATGAGGGTGTCGGTGGCCGCGGTCATGGCATCTCCTTGTCGTGCGGTCGGGTCGGGTGGGAGGCCCTTCGTCCCGCTGCGCTCGCTCAGGAACCGCAGTCGGGTTCCTGAGCGAGCGCCGGCGAGACGACGGGCGTGTCAGGCCGTCAGGCCTTGCACTGCTCCGCTTCGGTCTCGGCGCAGATGTCGCGGATCAGGTCGTAGTACGCGTCGTCGACCGGCTTCGTGGCGTAGAACACGCTGCGGAACGCGTCGGAGTCGGCGCCGTCGATGCCCGCGGCGATGATGTCGTCGATCGTGACCTCGCCGAGCGCGTCGACGAGCTCCTGCGCGACCTCGTCCGGGAGGGACGAGGAGTAGACCAGGGGCGCACCGGGCACCATGGTCTCGTCGATCACCTTCACCTTGTCGGACTTCTCGACCTCGGAGTCCTCGGCGAACCCGACCTCGCACTCGACGCCCTCGCCGACCTTCTGCACGCTCACGTCGTGCTTGCCCGCGAAGACCGGCGTGATGTCGGCCTGGGGGTCGATGCCCGCCTCGAGCAGGTTGTAGGAGGGGAAGAGGTAGCCGGAGGTCGACGACGGGTCGACGAAGCAGACCTTCTTGCCGGCGAAGTCCTTCAGGCTGGTGATGTCGCTGTCGGCGGGGACGATCGCCTGCGAGTAGTAGCCGGGCTCCTGGCCCTCCTCGGTGATGATCGACGAGATGGGCGTGAGCTTCGCGCCGTTGTTGGTGGCGGTCACGTAGGTGAAGCCGGAGAACGACGCGACGTCGACCTTCCCGGCGACGGCGGCCTCGATCAGCGCGGCGTAGTCGGTGGACTCGTGGTACTCGACGGTCTTCCCGGTGACCTCGGCGATGTAGTCCATCAGGGGCTGGTAGTTGGTCTCGGTGTCGACCGAGTCGGGCACGACGCCGAAGACCAGCGTGTTCTCGTCGACGGCGAACCCGCTCGCGCCGGCGGACTGTGCGTCGCCGGGGGCGTCGGTGGCCTCGGCCGTTCCGGCACAGGCGGCGAGGCCGAGCGCGAGGATCGCAGCGCCGGCGAGGGCGGGGAGAGCACGGAGCTTCATGGTGGACCTTTCAGGGTGGGAGGGGTGATCCTCGACGACTCTGACAGGCCCGGTCTTCAGATGTATACCTATCTCGGAAGAGTTCAGGGCGCGTTCACCCGCCATTCGCCTGGGTGAACACTCACCGACCATCCGCGGCCTCCGCCCGATGGCGAAGTAATGTACCTATGTGGCCGAAGCTGTGTACACCCAGATCGCCGACGACCTGCGCGCCCGGATCACCGACGGCACGCTGCGCCCCGGCGACGACGTACCCACCGAGGCCGAGCTCGCCGAGCGCTGGCACACCTCCCGCGGCCCGATCCGCAACGCGCTCGCGGCGCTGCGCGCCGAGGGGCTGATCGAGACCGGTCGCGGACGCCCGGCGCGCGTCGTCGCGCGCAAGGCGAACCAGGCGGTCGACGTGTCAGTGCCGTTCACGCGCTGGGCGCGCGAGCTCGGCGTGACCCCCGGCGCCGAGACGCAGGAGCTCAGCCTGCGCCGCGCCGGCGACCTGGGTCCCGCGCTCGGCGTGGGGCGCGACGACACCATCGTCCGCGTCGTCCGCCTGCGCCTCCTCGACGGGCGGCCGACCATGCTGGAGCGCCTCGCCTACACCGAAGACGTCGGGCGTCGGCTGTTCGAGGTCGATCTGGACGAGGTCTCGATCACCGAGTACCTGGCCTCCCTCGGGCATCCGATCGTCACGCTGCGGCACGAGATCGATGCGGTCGCAGCCGACGAGCAGGACGCGAGCCTGCTGCGGGTTCCGCGGGGCGCACCGATCCTGCGACTCACGCGCACGTCGCGCGACGCCGACGGACGCGTCTTCGAGGCCTCGGAGGACCGCTACCTCAGCGAGGTGGTCCGGTTCACGGTGGCGGCGTCCGGCATCTCGACCGATGGGCACTTCATGCGCGCTGTGGGTGCGTGAGGAGAGGGATTCGGCCGCAGGGGAAAGGGCCCGGAAACAGATTCGCGATCGCGGGCACGGGAGTGTTCAGAAGCCAGAAAGATCGCGCCCGCGATCGCAGCGCTGGGGACGCTTTATCTGGGGAGCTTTCAGCATATGCCGGTACGAATTGGGCTCTGAAGTGCCGAAAGTCGAGACCTTTTTAGACTTTCGTCTAGGTCTGTTCGTGCACACGCAGCGCACTCTGCCACTGTAGCGCCTCAGGCCACCGGCAGTGCGGCCGACACGAGCCAGTGCCCGTCGACCTCCCCCGCGCTGAACTCACCGCTCGCGCCCATGACGCGCTCGGCCATGCGGCCGAGGCCCGTGCGACTCGACGAGAGCTCGCGGCGGGGCGTGGTCGGAAGGGGACTGCGCAGGGTCAGGTGCGCGGTGTCGTCGTCCACGGCGAGACGGATCTCGACCGTGCCCTCGCCGGCGTACTTCAAGATGTTGGTGGCGGACTCGCGCACGATGCGCGCCAGCACGATCTCCACGGCGCGCGGGATGCGCTCGTCGCCCGGGTCGCCTTCGCACACCACCGTGTGCCCGGCGGCCGCGAACTCGGTGCGTGCTTCGTCGATCGCCGCGACGAGGTCGCCCGTCGGCATGCCTGCCGACCGGGGCCCGTCGTCGGCCAGCTCGATCACGAACCGGAGATCGGTCATGGCCTTGCGCGCGGCCACCCGGATGGCCTCACGCGAATCGTCACTGGTTCCGGGGTCCTCGAGCATCTGCACGTGCAGCGACACCACCGTGAGGTGGTGCGCGATGCTGTCGTGCAACTCGCCGGCGATCCATCGCCGCTCGGCGAGCACTGCTTCGCGTTCCTGTTCGGCCGCTGCCTCGAGCTGACGCTCCAGGCGGCTGCCGCGTGCGAACGCGATCCGCAGCGCGAAGCCGACGGCTCCCGCGACAGCGGCGAAGACGAGGTAGATGGCGACGTTCACGCCGGCGTCGGCGTCGCGCATGGCGACGACGGCGGCAGCGACGAGGAACGCGCCGGTGTACGACAGGATCAGCGAGGTCCAGCCGAGTCGCATGACCAATCCGGCCGCGACAGCGGCGGCGGTCAGGACCTGGTACTCGGTTCCTGCCAGAAAGGAGAGCGCGAACACGACGCCGAGGGCGCATGTCGCGATGAGGGGCTTCCAGAGATAAAGGGCGAAGACTGCCGTCGAAGAAATGCTCACCACGAGGACGGCCGGGTTCACACCCGGAGTCACGACGAGGCCGATCAGATCGACGGCGATAGTGATGGAGATGATCACCAGAACGACGATGCGTTCGATAGCGGTGAGTTTCTCACCTCGGACCAGCCGGAGTGTATCCGCAGACCCGCGAATCGAATGGTCGAAGGCCATGGTTCACTATCTCCTATTCGCCAGGTACTCTAGCGGACGAGACCAAAGAACTTGCTAACCTGCTGCCAGAAAGTCATTACGTTCACCTCCATTTTGTAGTCGTTTGTCGATGTCTGTATTCATCTTCTCGACGACGCTGAGCGCGCACATCTGTCTTGAGTCCAGACCTCGATGGCCAAAGGTCTACAGCGCGGATCCGCGGGTGCAGCGCGGTTAGGCTTCCTCCATGCAGGAAATCCGCGTCGTGATCGTCGATGACGATCCACTGGTCCGCTCCGCGCTGTCCCACTTCGTGTCGCGCGCGCCGGAGATCACGGTCGTGGCGCAGGCGGAGGACGGTCGCGAGGCCCTCACCACGGTGGAACGGGAGAAGCCGGACGTCGTCATGATGGACGTCCAGATGCCCGAGATGAACGGCATCGAGGCGACGGCGGCCATCGCGCAACGGTGGCCCGAGGTGCGGATCCTCGCCGTGACCACCCTCGACGGCAGCGACACGGTCCTGCCGATGCTGAGCGCCGGGGCGTCGGGCTACCTGCTCAAGGACTCCAGCGCGGAGGACATCGTGACCGGCGTGCGCGAGGTGTTCGCCGGCCAGAGCTCCCTGTCCCCGCGCATCGCCTCCATGCTGATCCGCCACGTGCGCGCCTCCACGCCCGCCGCGACCGCCGCCGACGCCCTCGAACCTCTCACGGACCGTGAGGAAGAGGTGCTGCAGTGCCTCGCGAAGGGCATGTCGAACGCCGAGATCGCCAAGGCACTCATCGTGTCGGAGGGCACGGTCAAGGCGCACCTCGGGCGCATGATGTCGAAGTGGCACCTGCGCGACCGCGTGCAGATCCTCGTCACGGCCGCGCACGCGGGGCTGGTCACCTTCCGCTGACCCCGTGCCTCGCGCGGCACGCGGGCATCCCGCTGGCGCACCGCTCGCGCCGCGGGGATCCGGGAGAGTGCTCACACCTGCATCCATCTCCGGACCGTCGGCGTCGACGGTCCGAGGGCTGTCGTTCTTCCACCCCGCGCCATCTCCAGAATGGAACCGCGGGGGTCACAGCGCAAGCAGCACGATGCCGGTCAGCACGATGAGCGAGGCGCCCACCCGCCACCCTGGCCGCGACTCCCTGAGCACGACCGCGCCGAACAGGCTCACCAGCACCACGCTCACCTCGCGCAACGGCGCGACCAGCGCGACCGGAGCGATCTGGATCGCCGACAGCACGAGGATGTACGACAGGGGCGACAGCACACCGAACGCCAGGATGCGGCGCCACTGGGCACGCCCGAGCGCCCACACCGCGGGCCAGCGGCGACGGACCGCGATCGAGTAGAACGGCACCTGCAGCAGGGTCGTGCCCACCATGAAGGCCACCGGCGACAGGCTCCACGTGCGCACCGCGTGCGTGTCCCAGATCGTGTACACCGCGATCGCCACGCCCGTCAGCAGCCCGAACACCAGGCCGAGGTCGACGCCCCGCCCTCCGCCGCTCCCCCGGTCGACCAGCCCGGCCGCCACCACGCCGACGATCACCGCGGCGACGCCGACCAGTGCGATGCCCGACGGCCGCTCCCCCAGCAGCAGCACCGCGACGATCACCGACAGGAAGGGACCGGTCCCGCGCGCCGTCGCATACACGGTCGACAGGCTGCCCTCGCGATAGCCGCGCTGCAGCACCGCCATGTACACCACGTGCAGCACGGCCGAGACACCCACCCCGAGGGCGAACGAGGCGAGGTCGGACGTGCCGAGGCCCCCCGTGAACGGCACCGCCCCGATCCACACGGCCGTGCTGGCCACCGCGCCCCACCACAGGAACGGCGAGCCGGCGCGGCTGATGCCGTGCGCGATCACGTTCCAGGCGGCGTGGGCGACGGCGGCACCGAGGACCAGGACGAAGGCGAGTGGGGACACGACAGACCCTTCCGTTCGGCGCAGGCACGACGAACAGGGTCCTCCGGGCTTTTGTCCTGTCAGATGACGGCCCGCTCACGGGAGCGGACCGTGGCGCCGCTCGGACCAGACGGGTGCGGACCCCGGAACCCTAGGCGCTATCGGGACCACCCTAGCCGTCCGAGGTGAACCGGAGGGGAACGCCGGTCGCGACTACGCTCGAAAGACACCCCGCGCAGGAAGGTCATGCCCATGCCCGTCACCCCGGTCGCTCTCGCCCACGCCGAGGACCTCGCCGACTTCGTCGCCGCCTCCCCCTCCAGCTATCACGCCGCGGCCGAGGTCGCCCGTCGCCTGGAGGACGCCGGGTTCACGCGGCTCGACGAGCACGACGGGTGGCCGTCCGCCGCGGGCGGGCGGTACGTCGTGGTGCGCGACGGAGCCGCGATCGCCTGGGTCGTCCCCGCCGACGCCACCGCGACCACGCCCGTGCAGGTCTTCGGCGCCCACACCGACTCCCCTGGCTTCAAGCTCAAGCCGCAGCCCACGACCGGTGTCCGCGGGTGGCTGCAGGCGGCGGTCGAGGTCTACGGCGGCCCGCTGCTGAACTCCTGGCTCGACCGGGAGCTGCGCCTCGCCGGTCGCCTGGCCCTCGCCGACGGCCGCGTCGTGCTCGCCGACACGGGTGCCCTGCTGCGACTGCCGCAGCTGGCGATCCACCTCGACCGCGGCGTGAACAACGGCCTCGCGCTCGATAAGCAGACCGAGACGCAGCCCGTGTGGGGACTGGGCGACCCGTCCGAGGCGGACATCCTCGCGGAGCTCGCGGCCTCCGCCGAGGTGTCGGTGTCTGACATCCGCGGCTACGACGTGGTGGTGGCCGATGCGGCACGCGGCGCGGTGTTCGGCAAGGACAGCGCCTTCTTCGCCTCCGGTCGCCTGGACGACCTCGCCTCCGTGCACGCCGGCGTGGTGGCGCTGCAGGCGCACGAGCCCGCCGCTGGTGCGCCGATCGCGGTGCTCGCCGCGTTCGACCACGAGGAGCTCGGGTCGGAGTCGCGCTCCGGCGCGGCCGGCCCGTTCCTGGAGGACGTGCTGGAGCGGGTCTACGACGGGCTGGGCGCCGACGCGTCGGCCCGCCGTCGGGCCTACGCCGCGTCGTGGTGCCTGTCGAGCGACGTGGGTCACTCGGTGCACCCCAACTACGTCGGCCGCCACGACCCCGTGGTGCAGCCGGTGCTCGGCTCCGGCCCCATCCTCAAGCTCAACGCCAATCAGCGCTACGCCACGGACGCGGTCGGCAGCGCCGCCTGGCGTGAGTGGTGCGAGCGCTCGGGCGTCGCCACGCAGGAGTTCGTGTCGAACAACGGCGTGCCCTGCGGCTCCACCATCGGACCGATCACGGCGACGCGCCTGGGCATCCGCACGGTCGACGTGGGCATCCCGATCCTGTCGATGCACTCGGCGCGGGAGCTCGCCGGCGTGAGCGACCTGCACGACCTGACACGCGTGGCCGGAGCGTTCTTCGCCGGCTGAGCCCCGCACCGGCGCAGCAGTGCCATCATGAGCAGATGACCGACATCAGGCCGGCTCTCATCGAGCGCGCAGGCATCGAGATCATCCCCGAATCCGAGCGGACCGCGAAGCCGCGCGACCTCTTCTGGCCGTGGTTCGCCGCGAACGTGTCGGTGTTCGGCATGTCGTACGGCTCGTTCGTGCTCGGCTTCGGCATCTCGTTCTGGCAGGCGACGCTCGTGTCGGTGATCGGCATCGTGGTGTCGTTCCTGCTGTGCGGGCTGATCGCGATCGCGGGCAAGCGCGGCTCCGCGCCGACCATGGTGCTCTCGCGGGCGGCGTTCGGCGTGCAGGGGCAGAAGATCCCCGGCATCGTCTCGTGGCTCACCTCGATCGGCTGGGAGACGTTCCTGGCGATCATGGCCGTGCTCGCCACCGCGACCGTGATCACGCAGCTCGGCGGCGACGGCGACAGCCTGTGGCTCAAGGTCGTCGCGACCGTCGTGGTGGCCGCGCTCATCGTCACGGCGTCCGTGCTGGGCTATCACACGATCATGCGCCTGCAGTCGGTGCTCACCTGGGTCACCGGCGTGGTGACCGTGCTCTACATCGTCCTCGCGATCCCGAGCATCGACCTCGGCGTGGTGCTCGCGCGTCCGGACGGCGGCATCGGGCAGGTGATCGGCGCACTCGTGATGGTGATGACCGGGTTCGGCCTGGGCTGGATCAACATCGCCGCGGACTGGTCGCGCTACCAGAAGCGCACGGCCTCCGACGGCGCGATCGTCGCCTGGAACACGATCGGCGGCTCGGTCGCGCCGGTCATCCTCGTCGTGTTCGGCCTGCTGCTCGGCGGCTCCGACGACGACCTGCTGACGGCGATCGCGGCCGACCCGATCGGCGCGCTCGCGAGCATCCTCCCGCTCTGGGTGCTGGTGCCGTTCCTGCTCACCGCGGTCCTCGCGCTCGTGTCGGGCGCCGTGCTGGGCATCTACTCCTCCGGCCTGACCCTGCTGAGCCTCGGCATCCGCATCCCGCGCCCGTCGGCGGCCGCGATCGACGGGGTCATCCTCACGCTCGGCACGATCTACGTGGTGTTCTTCGCGACCGACTTCCTCGGCCCGTTCCAGAGCTTCCTCATCACGCTCGGCGTGCCGCTCGCCTCCTGGGCCGGCATCCTGATCGCCGACATCCTCCGCCGCCGCGCCGACTACGACGAGCAGGCGCTGTTCGACAGCCGCGGCCGCTACGGCGCCTGGGACTGGACCTCGATCGTCACCCTGGTGGTCGCGAGCGTGATCGGCTGGGGATTCGTGCTCAACGGCTTCGCCGAGGCCGCCCCGTGGAACAACTGGCAGGGGTATCTGCTGTTCCTGGTCGGCGGCGCTGACGGCGACTGGGCGTACGCCAACCTCGGGGTGTTCTTCGCGCTCGTGCTGTCGTTCGTCGTGACCTGGTTCGCCAGGGCGGGGAAGATCCGCCGGCAGGAGGCGGCGTGACCACGACCGCCGGCCCGGGTTCACGGGACGCCTGGCTGGTCGTGATCGACCCTCAGCACATCTTCGCCTCGCCCGACTCCGCGTGGGGGTCGCCGTTCTTCGACGACGCGATGGGCAACATCCGGCGGCTCGCCGACGCGTTCGGCGACCGCGTGCTGGTGACGCGGTGGCTGCCCACGGCCGACCGCTCCACCTCCTGGGGCGACTACTTCGCCGCGTGGCCCTTCGCCGACCGCCCGGCCGACGACGCACTGTTCGACCTGGTTCCCGCGGCGCGCGGGCTGTCCCCGCACCCGACGCTCGACCTGCCCACGTTCGGCAAGTGGGGCGCGGAGCTGGAGGCGGTGGTGGGACACGGCGCGCCGGTGGTGCTGGCCGGCGTGTCCACCGACTGCTGCGTGATCTCCACGGCGCTCGCTGCCGCGGACGCGGGGGCCCGGGTGACCGTCGCCGCCGACGCCTGCGCCGGTTCCACGGCGGAGAACCACGCCGCCGCGGTGCAGGTCATGAGCCTTTACCCGCCGCAGATCACGGTCGCCGAGACGTCCGCCCTCTTGTCGCGCTGACCCCGCGTGCGGGGTGGAAAACGGACCGCGCGAGGCCCACCCGCGCGCGTTTTCGATCCAGCACCGCGACCGGGGGCACCGCGACCAGGGCACCGCGACCGGAACGGACGGGGTCAGGCGGCGGCGCGGACGGCGGCGGCGATGTCGGCCGGGGAGCCGCGCCAGGGAGCGCCGTGCCCGGGGAGCACCCACGACGCGTCGAGCGCGGCCAGCCGGTCCAGCGACGCCAGGGCCTCTGCGGGTGCATCCGTGAAGGGAGCCGGCTGGGCACCCTCGCGCCCGGTGAGCACGTGCCGCGTCGTGAGCGCGTCGCCCACGAACACCGCATCGACCGCCGGCACGTGCACCGCGATGCTGCCGGGCGAGTGGCCGGGCAGACCGACGACCACCGGGGCGCCGGGCAGGTCGAGCACCGCACTGTCCTCCACCTCGACGACCGAGGCGACGTGCGGCGTGCGCAGCGCTTTCTTGCGCAGACCGTAGGCGAGGAAGCCCAGCATCGGGAGCGGGCGCGCGGGCCCCATCGGCGTCCGGGGCTTCTCGCCCGTGCGCACGCGGTGGGCGTCGGCGGCGTGGATGATCACGGGCACGCCGGTCTCGCGGCGCAGGCGTTCGGCGAACCCGATGTGGTCACTGTCGCCGTGGGTGAGCACGAGACCGCGGACGTCGGACAGCGGACGACCGATCGCGGACAGCTCGTGCTGCAGGTCTTTCCAGTGTCCGGGCAGACCGGCGTCGATGAGCGTGATGCCCCCGGGCAGGTCGATCAGGTACGAGGCGACGATGTCGTTGCCGAGGCGGTGGAGGTGCGGGGCGAGCTGCATGGCGGGTCCTCTCGGATGATTGCGATAGCTACGATACGTAGCTATGATGGCTACTGTCAATAGCCATCACTGGAGGATGCATGCCGACCCCCGAACGCACCACGACCGACGCGATCGTGACCGCCGGACGAGAGATCCTCGAGGCGTCCGGTCCCTCGGGCCTCACGATGCAGGCCGTGGCGAGGCGCGTCGGCGTGCGCGCCCCCTCGCTCTACAAGCGCGTGAAGGATCGCGAGGCACTGCTCGCCGCGGTGGCGACCGCCACGGTCGATGCTCTGGGCGAGCGCCTCGAGAGGGCCGGCGACGACCTCGCCGAGCTCGCCACCGCCTACCGCGCCTTCGCGCACGCGCACCCCGAGGGCTTCCGGCTGATGTTCGCCGCACCCGTGCCGCAGGAAGCCCTCGAGCGCTCGGCGGCACCGGTCATCCGGGCGTGCGCGGCCACGGTCGGCGACGACGACGCCCTCGACGCCGCCCGGCTCTTCACCGCCTGGGCGACCGGGTTCCTGCAGATGGAGCTCGCGGGCGCCTTCCGCCTGGGCGGCGACGTCGACCGCGCCTACGCCTACGGCCTGCGGCAGCTCATCGGCGGCCTCTCCCGCTGAGCCCCTCCCCGGGCCCGGGCCCGCAGGGACGGCCGCGATCGCACGGGGCGCCGGGACACACCCGCCCGCACCGGCGATTCGACGGGCCGGAATACTGGCACACTGTTGCCGGGAGGGTCCATGAGCACCGATGCGCACACCGGAGAGTCCGTCCACCCCACGAAGGCCCGGAAGCCCTGGCACCGCACGAACGTGATCGTGGTGATCGTGGTCGCCATCGCCGCCGTGGTCGCCCTCATCAGCAGCCTCACCCCCTGGCCGTCCGCCATGGTCATCCGCGCGGTGTTCACGAAGGGCGGCGACGAGACCGCCGCCGAGATGGACAAGCACGTGCCCGACACCGCGCTCGACGTGCAGCAGGGGATCGCGTACGGCGACGCGGGCACCGACACGACGATGGACGTGTTCCGCCCGGCCGACGCCGACGGTCCACTGCCGACCGTGGTGTGGATCCACGGGGGCGCCTGGATCTCGGGCGAGAAGGAGAACGTCGACCCGTACCTCCGGATCCTCGCGGCCGAGGGCTACACGACCGTCGGGGTGAACTACACGATCGGACCCGAGGGCGTGTACCCGCTCGCCGTGCGGCAGCTCGATCAGGCCCTCGCCTACATCGACGAGCACGCCGCGGAACTCGGCATCGACCCCGACCAGATCGTGCTCGCGGGCGACTCCGCCGGCAGCCAGCTCGCCAGCCAGATGGCCACGCTCATCACCAACCCCGACTACGCCGAGATCGTCGGCATCGACCCGTCGCTGAAGGCCGACCAGCTCGCCGCCACGATCCTCAACTGCGGCGTGTACGACCTCGCAGCCCTGGCCGAGCTCGACGGCATCGCCGGCTGGGGCCTCAAGACCGCGATGTGGGCGTACTCGGGCACCAAGACCTGGGCGGAGGACTCCACCGGGTCGACGATGTCGACGCTCGACTGGGTCACGGCGGACTTCCCCGCCACCTACATCTCCGGCGGCAACGGCGACGGTCTCACCTGGCTCCAGTCGATCCCGATGGCGAAGCGCCTCGAGTCCCTGGGTGTGGAGGTCACGACGCTGTTCTGGCCGATGGATCACGAGCCCGCCCTGCCGCACGAGTACCAGTTCCACCTCGACCTGCCGGATGCCCGGACCGCTCTGGACGAGACGATCGCGTTCCTGGGGAAGCACACCACCCGCTGAGAACATTTCACTCCTGTGACGGTCGCCACGGAAGTGATATGTTTTCCGCATGCACCCGGAGAACCAGCGCGCCCTGGAAGACGGCATCGTCACCGACCTCACCGGACGGATGACCTACGGCTCGTACCTCGCCCTGGATCAGCTGCTCACCGCACAGCACCCCGTGAGCCAGCCGGAGCACCACGACGAGATGCTGTTCATCATCCAGCACCAGACCACCGAGCTGTGGCTCAAGCAGGTGCTGCACGAGCTGTCCTCCGCGCGCACGCTGCTGGCCGCCGACGACCTGCGTGAAGCCCTCAAGCGCATCGCCAGGGTCAAGAAGATCCAAGACGTGATGACGCAGCAGTGGTCCGTGCTCGCCACCCTCACCCCGACCGAATACGCGCAGTTCCGCGGCTCACTCGGCACCTCGTCCGGCTTCCAGTCGGTGCAGTACCGCGCCGTGGAGTTCGCGCTGGGCAACAAGAACGAGAAGATGCTCGGCGTCTTCCGCGACCATCCCGCGAACCTGGCGCTGCTCACCGCCGAGTGGGAGAAGCCCACGCTGTACGACGAGTTCCTGCGCTACGCCTCCCGCCGCGGACTGCCCGTTCCGGCCGAGATCCTCGACCGCGACGTGCGCGAGCCCTACCGCGAGACCCCGGCGCTGGTCCCCGCGATCCGCGCCATCTACCAGGACCCCGGCACGCACTGGGACCTGTACGAGGCGTGCGAAGACCTGGTCGACCTCGAGGACAACTTCCAGTTCTGGCGGTTCCGGCACCTCAAGACCGTGTCGCGCACGATCGGCATGAAGGTCGGTACGGGCGGCTCCAGCGGCGTCGGATTCCTGCAGCGCGCCCTCGACCTCACGTTCTTCCCCGAGCTCTACACCGTCCGCACCGAGATCGGCGGCTGAGATGCACGCCGCGACGTACTTCGACGGCACCCGGTGGCGCGACGGCGTCGTCGAGGCGACCGCGGAACACGTGCGGCTCCGCGCCGAGACTCCGGCCCCCGGCCTCCCTCGCGTCCCCGGCGGGGTCGTCGGCGGCTTCACCGACCACCACGTGCACCTGCAGCTCGTCGACCACGCCCTGCTGCGCACCTCGCGCCTCGCCCGGGTCGACGACCTGGGCGGGAACCCCGCGGTGCTGCGTGAGCTCGCGGTGCACAACTCGGCCACCCCCGATCACGCCGTCGAGGTCCGGTACGCCGGAGCGTTCCTCACCCCGCCCGGCGGCTACCCGTCCGACCGCGACTGGGCCCCCGCGGGGTCGGTGCGGGAGGTCGCGGACGAGGCTGCCGCCGTCGCCGCGGTCGATGATCTCGCGGCCGCCGGCGTCGCCCTCCTCAAGGTCGCCGGCAACAGCACGGCCGGTCCGGTGTTCGCCGACGCGCTCGTCCACGCGATCGTCGAACGCGCGGACGCGCGCGGCCTGCCGGTGGTCGTGCACGCCGAGGGCCCCGGCGAGGCGCAGCGGGCCGTACGCCTCGGAGCCGCCCGCCTCGCGCACGCGCCGTTCACCGAGCGCCTCGACGACGCCGAGGTCGCCCGCCACGCGGCCTCGGTCTCCTGGATCTCGACCCTCGCGATCCACGACCCCGCCGCCCTGCGCATCGCCGTCGACAACGTGCGACGGTTCCACGCCGCCGGGGGCACCGTGCTCTACGGCACCGACATGGGCAACGGCCCCACCCCGGTCGACCTCCACCCCGCCGAGCTCGACGCCCTCCGCCGCGCGGGGCTCGACGACGCCGCCCTGCTGCGCGCCCTCGCCCCCGCGGACCCGCGGCAGCCCGGCGCGCTGCTGCTCCTGCTCCCGGACGGCTCGACCGATCCGTTCGACGCCCGCCCGCTTACCGCCGCCGACCTGAAGGTGTGACATGACCGACCGTTCCTCCGACGCCGCCCTGCTCGACGCCGCCCGTGCCCTCGACGCGGCCGACCCGCTCGCCGCGCACCTCGACGCGTTCGCCGAGGCGCCGGGGGTCACGGCCTACCTCGACGGGAACTCCCTCGGCCGCCCCCTGCGGGACATGCCGGAGAAGCTCGCCGCGTTCGTTCACGAGGACTGGGGCACCCGGCTCATCCGCTCGTGGGACGAGCAGTGGATGGCGCTGCCGATGCGCCTGGGCGACCGCATCGGCGAGGTCGCGCTCGGGGCGGCCGCCGGGCAGACCGTGGTGGCCGACTCGACCAGCGTGCTCATCTACAAGCTCATGCGCGCCGCGGCCGCCGCCGACCCCGCCCGCACGGAGCTCGTGATCGAGACGGGCAACTTCCCCACCGACCGGTTCCTCGCCGAGGGCGTCGCCGCCGAGACGGGGCTGACCATCCGCTGGCTGGAACCCGACCCGGTGCACGGCGTGACGGTGGACGACGTGACGGCCGCGGTGTCCGACCGCACCGCGCTCGTGTCGCTCAGCCACGTGGACTACCGCTCGGGCGCGCTGGCGGACATGCCGGGCATCACGGCGGCGGCGCACGAGGCGGGGGCGCTCATGATGTGGGACCTGTGCCACTCGGCCGGCGTCGTGCCGATGCAGCTGGACGCGTGGGGCGTCGACCTCGCGGTCGGCTGCACCTACAAGTACCTGAACGGCGGCCCGGGCTCCCCCGCGTTCGCGTACCTCCGCCACGGGCTGCAGGGGGTGCTCCGGCAGCCGATCCAGGGGTGGTGGAGCGCGGAGGACATTTTCGCGATGGGGCCGGAGTACGTGCCGAGCGGCGACATCCGGCAGCTGCTCAGCGGCACGCCGCCCGTCACCTCGATGCTCGCGATGCAGGGGATGCTCGACCTGATCGAGCAGTCGACGATCGCGGGGGTGCGGGCCAAGTCGCAGTCGCTGACCGATCTCGCGGTGCGCGCGTACGACGAGGTGCTCGCCCCGCTCGGCGTGCGGCTGCTGAGCCCCCGCGACTCCGCGCGACGCGGCGGGCATGTGACGATCGGCCACCCCGACTTCCGCGACGTCACCCGCCGGCTCTGGGCGGACGGCATCATCCCCGACTTCCGCTTCCCCGACGGCATCCGCCTCGGACTCTCCCCGCTCAGCACCTCGCACGTCGAGACGATCACGGGCGTGCTGGCCGTGCGCGACGCCCTGGAGTCCGATGACGACTGAGGCGGCGCCGACCGCCGTGCGCGACGACATCGATGCCCGCCCCGGCAGCACGGCGTCGCTGCTGCGGACGCTGATCGGGCTGTATCTGCGGCCCCTCGGCGGCTGGATCTCCGCCGCGCATCTCGTGCACCTCGCGGGCGAGCTGGGGATCCCGGCCGCCCAGGCCCGCACGGGCGTGACGCGCCTGAAGCAGAAGGGGCTGCTGCTGGCCGAGCGCGGCGAGACCGCGGGATACCGCCTGAACCCGGAGGCGCTGCCCATGCTGGAGCGCGGCGACCGGCGCATCTTCACCATGCGGCAGATGGGCGACACCGACCCGTGGTGCCTGGTGTCGTTCTCGATCCCGGAGAGCGCCCGCAGCGTGCGGCATCAGCTGCGTCGCCGGCTGCAGTGGATCGGCGCGGGCGTGGTGTCGCCCGCCCTGTGGATCTGCCCCGGTCACCTGCGCGACGAGGCGACGCAGATCCTGGAAGAGCTCGGCGCGCGGCAGTGGGCGACGCTGTTCGACGCCGTGGCCCCCGCTCCCGCCGGCACCCTCGTGGAGGCGGCAGCCCAGTGGTGGGACCTGGGTGCGCTGCGGACGGAGCACCTCGCCTTCCAGGCGTCGCTCAGCACGCTGCCGCCCGAGCCGTTCGCCGCGTACGTGCACCTGCTCGACCGGTGGCGCGTGCTGCCCTACACCGACCCCGGGCTGCCCGCGTCGATGCTGCCGGCGGACTGGCCCGGCGCCCGCAGCGTGGAGCGGTTCACGGCGCTGTCGGCCGAGCTGTCCGCGCCGGCGCTGGCGCACGTGCGCGCCGTCACGGCGGCCGCGGTGGATCGGGCGGATACCCCGGATCCGGCGGTGGCGGACCGGCGCTGAGGACGCACCGGCCCGCCGCCCACGGCCTCAGGCGGTCCCGGCCACCTCGGCCAGGAACCCGGTGACGTGCTCCTGCAGCCGGACGATCCGCAGGTCGCGCGCGAGCTCCCGGTCGTAGCCCTGGTACGCGAGGGGCGGCAGCATCCGCACCGAGCGGTTGCACTCGAACCCGGCGCAGGCCAGCACGCCGACCGAGTCGCCCTTGCGTCCGGCCGGACCGGCCTTGCGGGCGACGAACAGCTGCACGTCGTTGCGGAGGGTCACGTCTTCGCACCACGAGCACTGGGCGCGGGCGAGCACCCGCTGTTCGGCGCGCTGCAGCAGCACGCCCACCGGGGCGTCGTCGACCCAGGTCACGACGTAGGCGCGACGCGGCTGCTTGGGGTCGGTCCAGCCGAGGAAGTCGAGCCGATCGAAGTCGATGTCGGCGAAACCGGCGGGCAGGGTGAGGTCGGAGACCTCCTTGCGGGAGGCGTTGAGGAAGGAGGCGCGGATGTCGCGCTCGTCGAGGGGACGCATGGGAGTGTGCTTTCGGACGGTCGCCGTGCGGCGAGTCGGGTCGGATGGAGGACCCCGGACAGGAGCCGGGTACGGTGCAGCACCGGGGACGGGGGTTCCGCCTCCGGCCGGTCCTCAGCCTCTGCCCGCGGCGCTGAACGCGCCTGCGGCTCCGCTCCGCGCCCCGAGGGCGCTCATCGACGACAGCACCCGGCGAGCCTACACCCGATTGTTTCGCCCGATGTCGCCCGCCCTCGCGTCCCGCCGCCCGCGCCGCCTACTGTGGCCGGAACGCCGAACCGAAGGAGACCACCGTGTCCACGTCGCCCCACCGCCTGTCACCCCTCGAGGTGAGCGAGCGTGCGACGTGCATGTGCCGCGCGGGTGGCCGCTGCTCCTCCATCGCACCGGGACACGCGCTGCACCTGATCCAGGCCCGCCTGGCCGCCGCCACGCCCGCCGACTGGGCAGACGCGCTGGTCGAGTCCGCCGATCCGGTGACCGGCGACCTGGTCGTGCGCACCCTCGACGGCACCGCGCACGCGCTGTGGAACGGCTCCGGCGCCGCGCTCGAAGCGGCCGTCGGCACCCCCGTCGCCCTCCACGTCCCCTACGGCGTGCTGGCCGTGGGAGACGCGCGCTTCAACGTCGCCACCGTCTGACGGCGACCGTCCTGCCGCGTCAGGCGCTCGCCATCATCATGTCGCGCACGGCCATGCACGCGTTCATGCACGCCTGGCACGCCTGCGCGCAGAGGCGGCAGACGTCGCTGTGATCGGCGTGCTGCATGCACTCGTCCATGCACATCTGGCACATGGCGATGCACGCGTCGAGCATCGCCATCATCGTCGCGGGGGTCATGCCCTGCATCCGCAGCATCGACCGCATCATCGTGTGGCACATGTCGGCGCAGTTCATGCACGCGGGCGCGCAGTCCATCAGCTGCGTCGAGCACACGGTGCACGCCTGCTCGCACGCGGCGCACGCGTCCATGCAGGCCTGCAGCACCGCCATGTCCATCATCGCCATGTCGGGCATCGACTCCATGCTCTTCGACATCGCGCCCATCATCGTCGCGTCCATCGGGCTCCGCTCCCTTCGTCGAGGACAGCGGGCAGGACCACCCGCCTGGCGCCAGGCTAGCCGCTGAGGGGGTCCCCCGTCGATGGGGCGGAACGCTGACACGGCCTGGGGCGATTGTCAATCCCGTGGACCGTCGTCGCCACCGATGCGAGGCTCGGAGAGCAATCGATCCGCCGAGGAGAGGAGCCCCACATGAGTGGCGCAGACGACATGAAGAACTCCGCCGAGAAGCTGGGCGGGAAGGTCAAGGAGGGCGTGGGCAAGCTCACCGACAACGAGAAGCTCGAGGCCGAGGGCCAGGCGGATCAGGTGAAGGCCGACGCCAAGCAGGCCGGCGAGAACGTGAAGGACGCCGCAGGCAAGGCCGGCGACAGCGTCCGGGACGCGTTCGACCGCTGATCCCGCCCCGCTGATCCCATGAAGAGGGGGAGGCTCGCCGGACCGGCGAGCCTCCCCCTCCGCACACGGGTCAGACCTTGCGGCTGCCGCTGATCGCTCGGATCAGCCAGGCGATCACGGCGATAGCCAGGAGCACCAGACCGACCCACAGCAGGAACTGGAGCGACTGCACCAGTCCTCCGGTGATCGCGAGGATCACGGCGATGACGATGACGATGATCAGGAGGATGTTCATCGGTCTTTCCCTTCTCTGGGGGCGCGGGCGCCCGACTGCGGTGCCCTCACGCTAGACCGCACGGACACCCTCGTTCGAGGGGGTTGACTTCCACCCTCCGAGTGCGCGAAGGAGCAGAGCAATGCCAGGAGCACGCAACAACTCCCTGAAGGACCCGGAGCTGTACGAAGAGCTCCGCGACGACGGAGCCTCGAAGGAGAAGGCCGCACGCATCTCCAACGCCGCCGCCAGGGACGGCCGCAGCACGGTCGGCCGCCGGGGCGGGAAGCACGGCGACTACGAGGACTGGACGGTCGCCGAACTGCGCAAGCGGGCCAAGGAGATCGGACTGACCGGCTACAGCGGGAAGCGCAAGGCGGAGCTCATCTCCGCTCTGCGCAACCACTGAGGCGGGATGGCGCGCTTCGGGATCGAGGAGGAGTTCCTCCTGCTCGATGAGAACTCGCTGCTGCCCGTCGGCCTGTCCGGCGACGTCCTGGAGCGCATCGGCGACCGCCCGCTGACCGGGCGGGTGACCACGGAGTACCTGGCGTCGCAGCTCGAGTGCCTCACCGAGCCGGTGTCGACCGCGGAGGCGGCGCGGCGCCAGTTGCGCGGCCTGCGCAGCCTGCTGGGCGAGCACGCACGCGCCCTCCACGCGGTGGCCGCCCCGACCGGGAGCCCGTTCACCACCGCGCGCTCGCCCCGGCTCTCCCCGTCACCGCACTACGACGACGTGGCCCGGCGGCTCGCGCACCTGACCCGCGAGCACGAGGTGAACGGCCTGCACGTGCACGTCGAGGTGCTCGACGAGGAGGAACGGGTGCGCGCGCTCAACCGCCTGCGCGGCTGGCTCCCGCTGCTGCTCGCGCTGAGCGCCAACAGCCCGTTCGCCCACGGCCTCGACGCGGGCTTCGCGAGCTGGCGGAGCATGCTCATCCGGCGACTGCCCTCATCGTGGTGCCCGCCGCGGTTCCACGACCTCGACGACTACCGCGCCCGGGTCGGGCAGCTGCTCGCCCTGGGCACTATCGGCGAGGCCAGCTCGTTGTCGTGGGCGGTGCGGCTGTCCGAGCGATACCCCACCGTCGAGGCACGGATCGCCGACGCGCAGCTCACCGCCGACGATGCCGTGCTGTCGGCGCTACTGTGCCGGGCGATCGCGCTGAGCACCGAGCAGCGGCTGGCCGAGGAACGCATCGACGCCCTGGACGCGTCGGTGTGGACGGCGGCGCGGGCCGGGATGGGCGCGCGCATCGTCGACCCGCTGTCGGGCGAGGTCGCCGACGCGTGGGCGGTCGCGGAGGGCCTGCTCGCCGAGATCCGCCCGGTGCTGCAGCAGCTCGGTGACGAGGCCGCGGTCGACGAGGCCCTGGGACGCCTGCGCGCGGAGGGAACCGGCGCCGAGCGGCAGCGGACCGCCTACCGCGACGGCGGTCGCGAGGGGCTCACGGAACTGCTCCGCGCGGGGACGGAGACCGCGTCGGCCTGACCCGCCCCGGCGTCCGCGGCCGGGAGTAGGGTCGGCTCGTGGCCTCCTTCGCCCCCCTCCAGCGGCTCGTCATCGCGATCGCGGTGCTCGCGTCCTTCGTGACCTTCCTCGACGGCACGGTGGTGAACGTCGCGCTGCCCGCCATCAGCCGTGAGCTCGGCGGCGGCATCACCACGCAGCAGTGGGTGGTCGACGCCTACCTCATCACCCTGAGCGCGCTGATCCTGCTGGCGGGGTCGCTGTCCGACGCGTATGGCCGGGTGGTGGTCATGCGCATCGGCCTGATCGCGTTCGGCATCGCCTCGATCGCGGTCGCCGCGGCGGTCGACCCGCTCATGCTGATCATCGCCCGCGCGGCCCAGGGCGCGGCGGGTGCCCTGCTCGTGCCGAGCTCCCTGGCACTGATCACGGCCACGATGCGCGGCGACGTGCAGGCGAGGGCCATCGGCGTCTGGACGGCCTTCACGACCGCGGCGCAGCTCGTCGGGCCGCTGCTGGGCGGGCTGTTCGTCGACTTCCTGTCGTGGCGGTTCGTGTTCCTCATCAACGTGCTGCCCATCGGCGTGACGCTGCTGCTGCTGGCTCGACTCCAGCTGCCCGAGCGGCCCCGCGGCGTCGGGGTGGACTGGTGGAGCGGTGCGCTGTGCGCCGTGGGACTCGGTGCGGTCGTGTTCGCCCTGATCGAGCAGCCGAATCTCGGATGGGCCTCGCCCGCGATCTGGGTCCCCGCAGTCGCGGGCGCCGCCCTTTTCGCGGCGTTCCTGCTGCGCCAGCGCCGCTCGGCCGCCCCGCTCATGCCGCTGTGGCTGTTCCGCGTGCGCGACTTCGGCTGGGGCAACCTCGCGACGCTGTTCGTGTACGCCGCGCTCTCGCTCAACGGCTTCGTGGTCGGGGTGTACCTGCAGCAGGGCGCCGGGCTCAGTGCCACCGCCGCGGGTCTCGCGAGCCTGCCGATGACGATCCTCATGATCCTGGTGAGCTCGCGCGCGGGAGGGTGGGCGGGGCGCTGGGGTCCGCGCCTCTTCATGACGATCGGTCCGCTGATCATGGCGGCCGGTGCGCTGATGCTGCTGACCGTGTCCGCCGAGTTCGACTACTGGTGGCAGGTGCTTCCCGCCATGGTCGTGATGGGGCTGGGCCTCTCGCTCACGGTCGCTCCGCTGACGGCCGCGATCCTCGGCGCGATCGACGAGAACCACTCGGGCATCGCCTCGGCCGTGAACAACGCGGTCTCGCGCGTGGCCGGACTCCTGGTGGTGGCGATGCTGTCGACGATCGTCGGCGGCGCCCTCGACCTCGACGGTTTCCACAGCGCCGCCTGGGTCACGGCCGCGCTCCTGGTGCTGGGCGGCGTGGTGTCGTGGATCGGCATCCGTCGCAACCCGTCCGAAGACCCGACGGCCTCCGCGGAGGGCGCCCCGGCCCCGACCCCGGCCCCGCCCGTCCCCGGTCGCGGCTGAGGCGCAACGCGTCCGCGCACGGGACCGCGATCGCGGCTTGCCTGCCCGACGGCTCGGCGTCAAGTCCCTGGCCCCGTTCGCGCGCCCGCGCGAGGATGCCGGTGATCGAACCGATGGGAGCCCCTCCTCATGACCGTCTCCACCCTCGACCCCGACACCGCTGTCGGCTTCTCCCCGCGCGGACCACTGTCGGCGGCCGTGCTGTCGTTCCTCACCGGCGACGACGACACCGCGACCCTGCCGGAACTCGCGGCGACCGCCGTGGCCGAGACCACCGACGTCGTCCGCGACGACGACATCCAACTCGCCCTGTTCGTGCTGTACGCGTCGTCGTACGGATCGCTTCCCGCGCTCGACGCATCGCGGGAGTGGGACGCGGGCGTCATCACCGCCCGCCGCCTCCTGGAAGACGCGTTCGAGGCGGCCCTGCGCGAGACCGTGCCGGTGCCGGAGCTGCCCGAGCCGACGGTCGACGCGGTGGGCCGGGCCCTGTTCGCGCTCGCCGCCGCCGACACCGGACCGAGCGTGGCGCGCTACATCGCCAAGAAGGCCACGCGGGAGCAGGCGGAGGAGTCGCTGATCCTCCGCTCGATCTACACGCTGCGCGAAGCCGACCCGCACTCGTGGGCGATCCCGCGTCTGACCGGCCGGGCGAAGGCGGCCCTCGTCGAGATCCAGTCGGACGAGTACGGCGGCGGCCGGCCGCAGCGCGTGCACGCGGAGCTGTACGCCAGGGCCATGCGGGCCGCCGACCTCGACGACACGTACGGCGCCTACGTCAACGACGCCCCCGCGATCACGCTCGCCTCGCACAATCTGATGACCCTGTTCGGGCTCAACCGCCGGCTGGTCGGCGCCATCGTCGGGCACCTCGCCGCGTACGAGATGACGTCGTCGATCCCGTGCCGCTTCTACGCGGACGGGCTGCGGCGCCTCGGCTTCACCGACGAGGTGGCCGCC
Source organism: Microbacterium sufflavum (assembly GCF_023091155.1). Lineage (NCBI taxonomy): Bacteria > Bacillati > Actinomycetota > Actinomycetes > Micrococcales > Microbacteriaceae > Microbacterium > Microbacterium sufflavum. The sequence goes on from NZ_JAHWXK010000001.1 coordinate 352,313, forward strand.
TACTTCGACGAGCACGTGGAGGCCGACGCGGTGCACGAGCAGATCGCCGCGCGCGACCTCGCCGGCAGCCTGGCGGAGGACCGCCCCGAGGTGCTCGGCGACATCGTGTTCGGGGCCGCCGCGTGCCTCACCGTGGACGGCTGGGCGGGACAGCACATGCTCGACGCCTGGGCGGCCGGCGCCTCGGCGCTGCGCGGGCGGGAGTCGTCATGAGCGGGCGCGACGAGCCGGTCACCGTCACCCCCTACCCGGACGGGCCCCTGCTCGTCCGCGGCGACATCGAGCTGCGGTCCGCGGACGGCGCGCTGATCGACCCCGGCCGCCGCACGGTCGCGCTGTGCCGCTGCGGCCTGTCCGCCGTGAAGCCGTTCTGCGACGGCACTCACAAGGCGGCCGGCTTCCGGACCGACGACGAGGGGCCGCGTCAGCCCTCCGGCCAGTAGTAGCTGTCGGGCAGGGCGCGCGCGCCGAAGATCGCCTGCCCGACCCGCACGCACGTCGCCCCCTCCTCGACCGCGATCTCGTAGTCGCCCGACATCCCCATCGACAGCTCCCCGTCGCCGATCAGGTCGGGATCGTCCGCCCTGGCGCGGTCGCGGAGCTCGCGCAGCACGCGGAAGCACGCGCGCACCCTGGTCTCGTCCGGGGTGAGGATCGCGAGCGTCATGAGCCCGCGCACCCGCAGCGACGAGTACACCGGCAGTGCCTTCAGGAACCCGGACAGCTCCGCGGGCGGCATGCCGAACTTCGAGTCCTCCGCGGAGGTGTTCACCTGCACGAACACGTCGAGACCGCGACCGGCCGCCTGCAGCCTTCGGTCCAGCGCCTCGGCGACCCGGAGCCGGTCGAGTGCCTGGAACTCGTGCGCGAACGCGGCGACATCGCGCGCCTTGTTGGTCTGCAGGTGTCCGATGATCGCCCACGAGACGTCGAGGTCTTCCGTCTCACGGTGCTTGCGCACGGCCTCCTGCACCTTGTTCTCGCCGAGGAGCCGCAGCCCGGAGTCGATCGCGATGCGCACCCGCTCGGTCGGCACGGTCTTGCTGACCGGCAGCAGCCGCACGCTCGCGGCATCGCGCCCGGCGCGGTCGGCGGCGGCGTCGATGCGCGCGCGGACGGCGGCGACGTTGGCTCGGAAGTCGGCGACGGTGGTGGCCGTGGGGTAGCGGGCGGAGGTGTTCTCCTCGTCGGCTGACTTTGACATAGGCCAAAATCTAACATAGCTTCGAGTCACGCCGCGCGCCCGCCGGCCGTCGCCCTCCCTCCGAAGGAGTCCGCCCATGACCGTGCCCGGCCTGTTCTCCGACACCGCCCTGATCACCCCGCGCCTGCGCACCGAGGTGCCCGGCCCCCGCAGTCGCGCGCTGCACGAGAGGCGCCTGCGCGTCGTGCCCCGCGGCGTCGGCAGCGTGCTGCCGGTCTACATCGAGCACGCCGACGGCCCCTGGGTCACCGACGTCGACGGCAACCGCTTCCTCGACCTGGGCAGCGGCATCGGCGTGACCACGATCGGGCACACGAACCGCGCGGCGGTCACCGCGGCGGCGGATCAGCTCGACCGCGTCACCCACACCCTCTTCACGGTCACCCCCTACGAGGGCTACGTGCACCTCGCGGAGCTGCTCGCCGCGCACACCCCCGGCGACCACGAGAAGCGCACGATGCTCGCGAACTCCGGCGCCGAGGCCGTCGAGAACGCCGTGAAGATCGCCCGCAGGCACACCGGCCGCCGCGCCGTCGCCGCCCTCGATCACGCGTTCCACGGCCGGACGAACCTGGCGCTCGCGATGAACCACCGGGCCGTGCCGTACGGAGCGGGCTTCGGCCCGTTCGCGCCCGATGTGCACCGCGTCCCCAACTCCTACCCGTACCGCGACGGCCTGAGCGGCGCCGAGGCGGCGGCCCGCACGATCGGCTACCTCGAGCAGCGGATCGGCGCGGGCGACCTCGCCGCCGTCATCGCCGAACCCATCCAGGGCGAGGGCGGCTTCGTCGTGCCCGCCGACGGCTACCTGCTCGCGCTGCAGGAGTGGTGCACGCGCCACGGCGTGGTCTTCATCGCCGACGAGATCCAGACCGGCCTGGGCCGCACGGGCACCTGGTTCGCGAGCGAGCACTTCGGCCTCGTGCCCGACCTCGTGCTCACCGCGAAGGGCATCGCGGCCGGACTGCCGCTCGCGGGAGTGACGGGCCGTGCCGAGATCATGGACGCACCGGACCCCGGCGGACTCGGCGGCACGTTCGGCGGCAACCCCGTGTCGATCGCCGCGGCCGTCGCGGTGTTCGACGAGCTCGCAGAGGGCGAGTTCTTCGACGACGCCGACCGCATCGGCGCGCACCTGCGGGCACGGCTGACCGAGCTGGCGTCGCGCCACCCGATCATCGGCGACGTCCGCGGGATCGGGGCGATGCAGGCGTTCGAGCTGAGCGAGCCCGGCACCACCCGGCCCCTCGCGGGTGCCGCGACGGCCATCGCGGAGTTCGCCGCGCAGCGAGGCATCCTGCTCCTCACCGCGGGCAGTGACGGCAACGTCATCCGTTTCCTCCCCACGCTCACCACGACCGACGCGCAGCTCGACACGGCGGTGAGCGTGATCGACGACGCCCTCGCCGCACTCGGCTGACCGCGACTCCCAACCGTCCAGGAGACCCATGAGCGCATCGACCCCCACGCGCACCGCCCTCGCTCTGCGCCATGTCGCGTTCGAAGACCTCGGCATCCTCGCGCCGCTGCTGGAGGAGCGCGGCTACCGCGTCCGGTATCACGACGCCGGCGTCGACGAACTCGACCGGGCCGAGGTCGCCTCGGCTGATCTGGTGGTGGTGCTCGGCGGCCCCATCGGCGTGTACGACGACGACCGCTACCCGTTCCTCGCCCCCGCGAAGGACGCCCTGTCGGCACGACTCGCGGCGGACCGTCCCACGCTCGGGATCTGCCTCGGCGCCCAGGTGCTCGCCGAGGCGCTGGGGGCTCGGGTCGCCCCGACGGGCGGCGTCGAGATCGGGTACGCGCCGGTGGACCTCACCCCGGACGGGCGCACGTCACCGCTGTCGGCGCTGGACGGCGAGCCCGTGCTGCACTGGCACGGCGACGCCTTCGAGATCCCCCCGGGCGCGCGCCACCTCGCCCGCACGCCCGGCTTCCCGCACCAGGCGTTCTCGCGGGGTCGTGCACTCGGGCTGCAGTTCCACGTCGAAGCCGACCACCGCACGATCGAGCGCTGGCTGATCGGCCATGCGCACGAGCTGCACCACCGCGGCATCGACCCCCGCTCGATCCGGAGACAGGCGGCCGTGCACGGCCCCCGACTCGAGCACCGCGCGCGCACGGCGATCGGAACCTGGCTCGACGAGGTCGAGCCCGCGCACTGAGAAGGGGCCGGATCCCCCGCGGATCCGGCCCCTTCCCGCGTCGTCACGCGGCGCGACGCAGCGGCACCGTCGGGAAGTCGATCGGCACGTCGAGCGCGAGGTTCACGTAGTTCGTGAACAGGTTGAGCGCCACCTGGCCGATCGTCTCGACGATCTCCTCGTCGCTCCAGCCCTGGGCGCGCACGGAGTCGACCTCGGCGGAGCTCACCTGCCCGCGCTGCTCGACCACCGCGAGCGCGAAGGTCAGCAGGGCCGCGGTGCGCGGGTCCTCCGAGGTGCCCTCCTGCGCCGCGGCGAGCGCGTCGGCGGAGAGCCCGGCCTTCTTGCCCAGCGCGGTGTGCGCCGCGAGGCAGTAGCCGCACGAGTTGCGGTTGGCGACGGCCACCGCGATCTGCTCGCTGAGCGCGGCTCCGAGCGAACCGCCCCCGTAGGCGCCGAACGCGCTCCACATGCTGGTCAGCGCGGCCGGGGAGTTCGCCACGGCCCGGAACATGGCGGGGACGGCGCCGAACGCGGCACCGATCTGGTCGAGCTGGTCCTTGACGGGTCCGGTGGCGGCGTCACGGTCGATGAGAGGGACGTTGGGCACGGGATGCTCCTTTGTTCGATCGGGCCGGGTGTCGACCCGCCCTCAGTCTTCTCGAACCCCTCGGACGATACGCATCATCTGGTCTTGCATTCACCGCAGATCGTCCAGAGAATGAAGAGGTGCCACCCCTCGACCGCCTCACGCCCCTGCTCGATCGGTTCCGCGTGCGCACGCGGCTCTTCCACACCGGGCCCCTGTGCGGCACCACGGAGTTCGCGGCGAGCCGAGGACAGGGGTTCCTGCACGTGCTGCGCCGCGGCGAACTGGAGCTGACGTATCCGCGCGTCGACGGCGGCCGTGCGCGCGAGCGCATCACCCGCCCGAGCCTGCTGTTCTTCCCCCGCCCGCTCGACCATACGTTCCTCAACGCCCCGACCGCGGAATCCGACTTCGCGTGCGCCACGATCGACGTCGACGGCGGTGCCACCCACCCCCTCGTCCGCACGCTGCCGCCCGTGATCGTGCTGCCCCTCGACGAGGTCGCCACCCTATCCCCCGCGCTCGACCTGCTGTTCGCCGAGGTCGACAACGTCCGCTGCGGTCGCCCGCTGCTCGCCGACCGCCTCTTCGAGGTCGTGCTGATCCAACTGCTGCGGTGGATGCTCGACCACCCCGACGGCCTCGCCCTACCGCCCGGGCTGCTGCCGGGCCTCGCCGACGAGCGGCTCGCCCCCGCCCTGGTCGCGATGCACGAGGCCCCCGGAGAGGCCTGGACGCTGGAGGCCCTCGCCCGCCGCGCCGCCCTGTCGCGCAGCGCCTTCGCGGCCCGCTTCAAAGAGGTCGTCGGCCGGGCGCCGGGCGACTACCTCACCGAGTGGCGGCTCACGATCGCGCAGGAACAGCTCCGCGCGGGCATGACGGTCAGCGCGGTCGCCGCGGAGCTCGGCTACGCGAGCGCCTCCGCGTTCTCCCGGGTGTTCACGCAGCGTCTCGGCCACTCGCCGCGTGCGTGGCTGGGTCTCGCCGCGTAGCCTCAGCCGCCCGCCGACATCGTGGCGGTGAGCCCGGAGACGACGCGGTCGAGCTCGCCGTCCGTGAGCGAGGGATGCACGGGGATCGACAGCACCTCGGCCGCGGCCCGCTCGGTCTCCGGCAGCTCCACGCCCTGCGCGTAGCGCGTGAGAGACGGCAGTCGGTGGTTCGGGATCGGGTAGTACACGCCCGTGCCCACGCCGTGCTCCTCGCGCAGCGCCTCCCGCACGCGGTCGCGCTCCCCGTCCGCGATGCGCACGGTGTACTGGTGGTACACGTGCTCCGCCCCCTCCGCGACCCGCGGCACGGTGAGCCCGTCGATGCCGTCGAGCGCGGCGTCGAGCACGGCCGCGTTGCGCTGCCGCTGCGCCGTCCAGGCCGCGACCTTGCGCAGCTGCACCCGGCCCACCGCCGCGTGCACCTCGCTCATGCGGTTGTTGTAGCCGACGATCTCGTTGGCGTACTGCGTCTCCATGCCCTGATTGCGCAGAAGCCGCACACGGCGGGCGATGCCCTCGTCCGCACAGGCGACCATGCCGCCCTCGATCGCCGTCATGTTCTTCGTGGGGTACAGGCTGAACATCGCGAACGACCCGATCGTGCCGGCAGGGCGACCCCGCCACGACGCGCCGTGCGCCTGCGCGGCGTCTTCGAAGATCGCGAGGCCGTGCGCCGCGGCGACCTCTTCGATCCCGTCGACCAGGAACGGGTGGCCGTACAGATGCACCGGCATGACGCCCTTCGTGCGCGGAGTGACGAGTGCGCGCACGTGCTCCGGGTCGAGGGTGAAGTGCACGGGCTCGATGTCGGCGAACACCGGGGTGGCGCCGGCGAGCACGACCGAGTTCGCGACGGCGGCGAACGTGAACGACGGCACGATCACCTCATCCCCCGGCCCGACGCCCGCCGCGATCAGTCCCAGCAGCTGCCCGCTCGTCCCGGAGTTCACGGCCACGGTCGTCCGCCCGCGGAGGAACTGGGCGGCGAACTCCTCCTCGAACGCCGCGACCTCGGCGCCCTGCGCGAGCATGCCGCTGCGCAGCACCCGCTCGACCGCAGCCACCTCCTCATCGCCGATCAGGGGTTTCGCGGCGGGGATGAGCTGGTCGTGCATGGCGGTGTCCTTCGTCGTCTGGTCGGCTCGGGCGAGCCGGTCTGGAGGTGGAGGCAGGAATCGAACCTGCGTACACGGTCTTGCGGACCGCGACCTGGCCACTCGGTCACTCCACCGGGTTCTACGGCGTCAGCTCCCCGGCGGAGAGTAGCCCTGGAGGAACCCGCCGAAGCGCCGCAGTGCATCCACCAGCACCGGCGCCTCCGGCAGGAACGCGATCCGCAGGCGGTCGGGCCGCGGCCAGTGGAACCCGCGGCCGTGCGCCAGGAGGATCCCTTCCGCGTCGAGCAGGTCGAGCACCAGACGCTCGTCGTCGAGCACCGGGTAGCGCGCGGGGTCCAGCCGCGGGAAGAGGTAGAGCCCGCCGCCCGCCTCCGTCACCTCGACACCGGGGATCGCCCGCAACGCGGCGGTGGCGGCGTCGCGCTGCACCGTGAGCCTGCCGTCGGCGGCGACCAGGGCGTCGAGCGAGGTGTCGTGCTCCAGCGCCGCGGTGATCGCGTGCTGCGCCGGCACGGAGGCGCACATGCGCAGCGAGGCCAGCAGCCGCAGTCCGGACAGGAACGGGTCGTCGAGCGCGAAGCCGCAGGTCACCGCCCACGCGGCGCGGTACCCGGCGACGCGATGGGTCTTGGACAGTCCCGCGAACGTCACGCACGGCTGATCCGACGCGACCGCCGCCATCGACAGGTGCGCGTGCCCGGGATAGACGACCCGGTCGTAGATCTCGTCGGACAGCAGCAGGAGCCCGTGCCGTCGCGCCAGCTCGGCGATGCCCTCCAGCGTGCGCCGGTCGTACACCGCGCCCGTGGGGTTGTTCGGGGTGATGACCACGATGGCCACCGTGCGCGGGCCGATCAGCGCGGCCATCGCGTCGAGGTCGGGCAGCCAGCCCTCCTCCTCGACGCAGGGGTAGTGCACCGCGGTGCCACCGGCGAGCACCGTGGACGCCGTCCACAGCGGGTAGTCCGGACTCGGCACGAGCACCTCGTCACCGGGTTCGAGCAGCGCCTGCAGCACGAGGCCGACCAGCTCGGAGACGCCGTTGCCCACCGTGACGTCGTCGAGGTCCACCCGCGGGAAGCCCGTGCGCCGGGCGTAGTGCGCCGCGATCGCCTCCCTGGTCTCGACCAGGCCGAGCGACTCGGAGTATCCGTGCGCGTGCGGCAGGGCGGCCCGCAGCGCCTCCACGATCACCGTCGGCACCTCGAACCCGAAGGGCGCGGGGTTGCCGATGTTGAGCCGCAGGATCTCCTCGCCGCGGGCCTCGAGCTCCGCGGCCCGCGCGGCCACCGTGCCGCGCAGGTCGTACTGCACGCCGTCGAGCCGCGACGAGCGCCCGACGCGCAGTACCCCGGTCATTCCGCGGACTCCCGCCCCGCGACCGTGACGACCGCCGCGACATCGTCGGCCAGGCGCTGCAGGTCGTCGTCGTCGAGGTCGTGCACCGTGAGGCGGAGGTGGCGGGCGCCCGGCCCCCCGTGCTCGAGCGCGAAGTCTGCTCCCGAGCGTACGAGCCAGCCGCGCGCGGCGAGACGTTCGGCCGCGCGCGCGGCATCGTCGTGCGCGTCGAGCCACACGTTGAGCCCGGCCCCGTCGTCGGCCGCGATCCCGCGCTCGCGCAGCAGTGCGACGAAGTCGGCGTGGCGGGCGGCGTAGTGCGCGCCGGCCCTGGCGATCTGCTCCCGCACATCGGCATCGCGCAGCATGCCGGCGGCGAGACGCTGCATCACGTGACTGACCCACATCGTGCCGGGGCTCAGTCGCAGGGCCAGGCGTCCGGCCGTGACCGGGTCGGACGCCGTGACAGCGAGACGCAGGTCGGGTCCGAGGAACTTCGACACCGAACGGACCAGGGCCCAGCGCTCATGGGTGGGCGCGATGATGCTGGCGTAGGGCGCGGGGGCGAGCAGCGAGAAGTGGTCGTCCTCGATCAGCAGCACGTGCGGGTAGGGGGCGAGCACGGCGCGCAGTTCGGCCGCGCGCGCGGGGGTGATGCTCGCGCCCGTCGGGTTGTGTGCGCGGGGTGTGCAGACGATCGCGCGCACCCCGCTGTCGAGGGCCGCGCGCACGCCGTCGACCGTCATCCCCTCGGCATCGACCGGGATGGCGACGGGGGCGTACCCCGCGAGCCGCGCGGTCTGGATGCTGGAGAGGAAGCACGGGTCCTCCAGCCCGACGCGGTCACCCTGCACGAGCGTCTGGGCGAGGAGCCGCTCGACCGCGTCGACCGCCCCCGCCGTGACCGAGAGCCGGAACGGGCGCGGGTGGTCTTCGGCGATCCACGTGGTCGCCCATTCGGCGAGCTCGGGGTCGATGACGGACTCGCCGTACAGCACGTGCTCCGGGCGCACGGTCGCGAACGCCGCGGCGAGGTCGGGCAACAGCGCCGCCTGCGGGTTGCCGCTGCCGATGTCGCGCAGCACGGTGCCCGGCGTGAAACCCTCGTCGGGACCGGTCCCCGGGCCGAGCACGGTGGTGCCGGTGCGCCCGCCGGTGGCCGCGATGCGCGCGACGACGAGGGCCCGGTAGGCCGCCAGCACCGTGTTGCGGTTGACGCCGAGGCGCTCGGCGAGGGTGCGCACGGGAGGCAACTGGTCGCCGGCGGCGAGGGCGCCGCGCTCGACGAGGTCGCGGATGCTGTCGGAGATCTCAGCGGCGGTCGACCCGGCGATCCGGTCGTGGAGGGGATCGCGCGAGTCTTCCGAGGCCATGTCTCGACCGTAGGCCAGATATTGACCTATGTCAAAGTCGGACTAAGGGCGGTCGTCCACCTCCACGCCGTCCTCCCGCTCCTCCTCACCAAGGTCGGTGACGTCGACCTCCGGGGCGTCGCCCTCGCCGTTGTTCGCCGTCGGCGGTTCACCGTGGAACCCGGTCGTCTCGTCGCGTCGCTGATCGGACATGTCTCCTCCTCGGGGTCGGATGTCCCAGCATCGGCCGACCGGACCTGCGCGCACCAGCACCTTGACAGGACGCGCGAGCGTGCGGCACCCGCGCAGGTGGAGCCCAGGGAGGGGCGATACCGTGCAGGGGACCCCCTCACGATCACCGCGATCCCCCAACAGAGGACACGATGACCCACGGCACCCTCGCCCTCGCCGCCCCCCAGTCCGGATACGAGGGCTTCATCGGCTGGGTCCTCAGCCTGATCGAGTCGCTCGGCGAGATCGGCGTCGGGCTGGCCGTGCTCATCGAGACCTTCGTGCCGCCGATCCCCTCGGAGGCGATCCTCCCCGCCGCCGGCTTCCTCGCGTACGACGGACGCATGAGCGCCTGGGGCGCCTGGGCGGCCGCCACGATCGGCGGTCTCGTCGGGGCCTGGATCTGGTACGCGATCGGTGCCGCGATCGGCCGGGACCGCACACGACGCCTCGTCGGTCGCATCCCCCTGCTCGACCACGACGACTTCGACAAGGCGGAGGCGTTCTTCCAGCGGTGGGGTGGCCGCGCGGTGCTGCTCGGCCGGTGCGTGCCGCTGGTGCGCTCCTTCATCTCCATCCCGGCCGGCATCGAGCGCATGGCCCTGTGGCGCTTCACGCTCTACACCACCATCGGGTCGGCGGTGTGGAACGGCATCTGGATCGGCCTGGGCTTCGCGTTCGGCCCCGCGATCCGCCCGATCCTGGAGCAGTGGAGCGGCCTGCTCTCCGACATCGCGGTCGGCGCCATCGTTCTGCTGCTCGTGGTCTTCATCGCGCTGCGCATCCGGCGGCGGATGCGCGAGGCGGCCGCGCGGCGCGAGCAGGAGGAGGGGCCGGCCTGACGCCGACCCCTTCCGCCGTCAGTTCCCGGAGCGCACGCCCTCGAGCGACGGGTAGTCCACGTACCCCTCGGCCGTGGAGCCGTAGAAGAGCTCGGGACGCGGCTCGTTCAGCTCCGCGCGGGTGCGCCAGCGCTCCACCAGGTCGGGGTTCGCGATCACCGGGCGGCCCGCCGCGACCGCGTCGGCCCACCCCTCCGCCACCAGCTCCTCCGCGGACTCCCGCGTGGTGGGCACGCCGAAGCCCGTGTTGACGATCAGCGGCGCGCCCGCCACCCGGCGGAGGTGCTGCACGAGGTCGCCCGACGGCTCGGCGTGGAGCACGTCGAGGAACGCGAGGCCGAGCGGCGCGAGCCCCTCGGCGACCGCGGTGTATGTGGCCCGCACGTCATCCGCGTCGTCTTCCAGAACACCCTGGATGCCGTGCTGCGGCGACAGGCGGATACCCGTGCGGTCCGCGCCGACCGCGGCCGCGACGGCCGCCGTGACCTCGATCGCGAAGCGCGCGCGGTTCTCGGGCGACCCGCCGTAGCGGTCGTCGCGCACGTTCGACACCGGCGACAGGAACTCGTGCACCAGGTAGCCGTTCGCGCCGTGTACCTCGACCCCGTCGAAGCCCGCGGCGATCGCGTTGCGCGCGGCCTGCGCGAACTGCTCCACGACCACGGGGATCTCGTCGAGCGTGAGCGCGTGCGCGACGGGAAGGTCGCGCTTCCCCTCCGGCGTCCGGGTCTGGCCGGGGGCGGCGAGGGCGCTCGGCCCCACGACGCGCGGCTCACCCGAGATGGCGGGGTGCCCGACGCGTCCGCCGTGCATGAGCTGCATCACGATCGTTCCGCCGGCCGCGTGGACGGCGTCGGTGATGCGACGCCACCCCTCGATCTGGGCGGGGGTGACGATGCCCGGCTGACCCGGGTAGGACATGCCCTCACGGGCGGGCCAGGTGCCCTCGGAGACGATGAGGCCCTGCCCGGCCCGCTGGCGGTAGTACTCCTCCATGACCGGCGTCGGCACGCCGTCGGCGCCGGCACGGGTGCGCGTGAGGGGCGCCATGACGACGCGGTTGGACAGCGGCAGGGCGCCGAGGACGGCGGGGTCGTAAAGAGTCACAGTGGGGACCAATCCCCGCAGCGCCCGCGGTATTCCCGCTCAGCCGCCGCCGAGGTCGGCCAGCAGTGTCGCGAAGTGGTCGAGGTCGGCGGTCGACCACTTCCGCAGTCGTTCGCCGATCCGCCCCTCGTAGCGGGAACGCGCGAGTGCCACCCGCTCCTGCGCGAGGGGCGTCGCCACGAGCCGACGGGCACGACGGTCCTCCGGGTCGGGGATGCTCTCCACGAGTCCGAGCTGTTCGAGCTGCCGCACCTGCCGGCTGACGGCGGACTTGTCGGTCTGGAGCCGCTCGATGAGGGCACCGGCCGTCGCCGCCTTGCCCGACAGGATCGAGGTGAGCACCTGATAGCCGAGCGGCTGCAGCTCGGGGTGCACCGTCACCGCGGCCTCGCGCCAGGCGACGCGGATGCGGGCGATCAGTCGCCCGAGCTCGTGCTCGACGCGCACCACGGCGGCGTGATCGACGTCGATCTCCGACGACGCGGAGGTGTCGACGGCGCCCTCGCCGGGGGCGGGGTCGGACGGGGCACTCATGCCGCCAGTGTACGGCGAAGCCCCGCCACCTCCGGGGTGGCGGGGCTTCGGGCGGGCGTCGTCACACCTCCGACAGCAGCCGGAAGGCCTTGGACGCGGCCTCGATCTCGCGCGGCGTGAGCTGGTCGATCACGGCCCGCAGCCGGGTGCCGTACTCGCGACGGACCTCGGCGAGCGCGGTGCACGCCCCCGGGGTCGCAGTGAGCACCCGCAGCCGGCCGTCACGCTCGTCGGGGTGGGAGTCCAACAGCCCCAGCTCCTCCAGCATCCGCACCTGGCGGCTGACGACCGACTTGTCCATGTCGAAGCGCTCGGCCAGCTCGTGCGCATTGGCCGATCCGGCCCTGTCGATGAACGTGAGCAGCTTGTACCCCGCCACCGGGAGCTCCGGGTGGACCCGGGCTGCGGATTCCTTCCACAGCGACCGGGTCCGCGCGAAGATCAGGTTGAGGTGCGCCTGCAGGTCGCTGAGCGCCGTGTCGACGTCGGCAGTGCCGACCGCGTCGGGGGCGATCATCTCAGCGCTCCCGCGTCCGATCCTCGCGCTCGAGCACGCCCACCGTTCCCGTGGTGGTCGCCGGCTCGGCCCGCGTGGTACGGATCGTGCCCGTGGAGAGCGAGGCGCCCACCTCGGCCTCCGACACCTCGATGACCGACTCCTCGGCCTGCTCGCGCAGCTGCTCCGCGGCATTCTTGGTGGACAGCGGCTTGTTCTTGATGAACGCGATCGCGATGATCGAGATCACGGCGAGCGGGATGGCGATGATGAACGCGTCGGCGATGCCGTGGCCGTAGGCGCTCTCGACGATCGAGCGGATGGCATCGGGCAGCTGGCCCACCTTCGGCACGTCGCCCGAGGCGAGGTGCTTCAGCGCGTCGACCTCCGCCTGACTCGACGGGGTGAAGCCCTCGAGCCCGTCCTTGACGTACGTCGCGACGCTCGAGGAGAGCAGCGATCCCATCACGGTCACCCCGATGGTGCCGGCGATCGTGCGGAAGAAGTTGACGTTCGACGACGCGGCGCCGAGCTGACGCGGATCGGTGTCGTTCTGCACGATGAGGGTGAGGTTCTGCATGACCATGCCGAGGCCGGCCCCGAGCACGAACATGTAGACGGCGACCAGGATGAACGGGGTGTCGTAGCGCAGCGTGGACATGAGGCTCACGCCGACCGTGGCGAGCACGGAGCCCGTGAGCATCCAGCCCTTCCACTTGCCGAAGCGGCTGACCAGCTGGCCGATGATGATCGACGCACCCATCTGCCCGATGATCATCGGGATGGTCATGAGGCCGGACTCGGTGGGCGTGGCGCCACGGGCGAGCTGGAAGTACTGCGCGAGGAACACCGAGGTGGCGAACATCGAGACGCCGATCGCGATGGAGGCGATGACCGACAGCGTGAACGTGCGGTTGCGGAACAGCGACATCGGCACGATCGGCTCCTTCACGAAGAACTCGACCGCCACGAACCCGGCGATGGCGACGCCGGCGATCACGGCGAGCACGATGCTCGTCGAGGAGTCCCAGTCGAACTGGTTGCCACCCATCGACACCCAGATGAGGAGGCTGGACACGCCCACGGCCAGGAGAACGATGCCGAAGTAGTCGATCGACACCTTCGTGTCGCGCTGCGGCTTGGGCAGGTGCAGCGTGAACTGCAGCAGCACGAGCGCGACGATCGCGAACGGGACGCCGACGAAGAAGTTGGCGCGCCAGCCCCACGCGTCGGTGATGACGCCGCCGAGCAGCGGGCCGCCGATGGTGCCGAGGGCCATGATCCCGCCGACGACACCCATGTACTTGCCGCGCTCGCGCGGCGAGATGATGAGGGCGACCGCGATCATGACCAGCGACATGAGCCCGCCGACGCCGATGCCCTGGATCACCCGCACGGCGATGAGCATGTTCGTGTCGGTGGAGAACCCGGCGATCACGGTGCCGACCGTGAAGAGGATCAGCGAGATCTGGATGAGTACCTTGCGGTCGACGAGGTCGGCGAGCTTGCCCCAGATCGGGGTGGAGACGGCGGTGGCCAGCAGGCTCGCGGTGATGACCCACGTGTACTGGGACTGCGTGCCGCCGAGGTCGGCGATGATGACCGGCATCGAGGTCGACACCACGGTGCCCGAGAGCACGGCGACGAACATGCCGACGATGAGGCCGGAGATCGCGGTGAAGACCTCGCGGGCCGAGCGCGTGGCGTCGGCCGGAGAAGAAGAGGTGTGTGACAAGGGGGAACGCTCCTGCGTAGAAAGTTGATCGAGATCAACCATACGCCGATGGTTGCGAAAACGCAACTATCCCGGGTGCCCCGTCCGCGTCAGCCGCAGAACGCCCCCAGCGACTCGTGCAACTGCTCCACGGCCTGGATCGTCTCCGGAGACTGGAGGTCTCCCAGTCCATCGATCTGATCGGCACCCGAGGCGATCACGTCCCCCAGGTGGCCGTCGATCCCGGCCGCCAGATCGTCGAGCGTCGCCACCAGCCGATCGCGCGCCGCATCCGCCTGCTCTGCGGTCGCCCCACCCTGGTCGAGCAGACCCTGGTACTGCGCGTAGGCGTCGTCGATCGTGGCGCACGCGCCCTGCACATCGACCCCGAGGGCGTCGCCGGCCGCCTGGGTGACCTGCGAGCAGCCCGCGAGGAGCCCGGCGGCGAGGAGGAGGGGGACGACGGCGAATCGGCGCATGACCCGAGGGTAACCCGGGCCACCTGGACCGATCCTGACCCGCCGCCCCCGCGGGGTCAGCCGCCCGACGGGTTGTCGAGCGGGCGCCCCTGGTCGTCGGTGGTCTCGCGCTCCAGCACCTCGTCCGTCGTGTCGCCGCCCTCGTCGGGAGCGCCACCCGAGGCGGTGTCGGCCTCTTCGTCGGCCCCCGGCGTGCCCTGCGTGTTCTGCGGATCACTCATGTCGTGCCTCCTCTGTCTGGTGCCCCGACGCTACGCGCGCGACCACGGCCGAGCGCAGGGGCTTGACCGCCGTCGCGCCAGGCCCCACACTCCCGCGAGCACGAGCCCGCCCGTCGAGCACCCAGGGGTCAGTCGGCCCAGAGCCGCTCGATCGGGACGGCCGCGCGCAGGATGCGCTCGGCGGCGCGGTGACCGGACAGCATCGCGGCCGGCACGGTCGCGGGGTCATCTGTCCAGGTGGCCTCCCCGGCGAGGTGCAGCACGCCCCCGATCGGCGTCGCGAGGTCGTCGTGGTCGGCGGTCGTGGAGCCGAGCGTCATGTACGCGTACGAGCCGTGCGCGAACGGGTCGTCCTGCCACGCGGTGCGGTGCACGGCCACGGGCTCCACGGCCCGGTCGCCGTACAGCCGCCGCAGCTGCGCCATGACCGAGGCCACGACCTGCTCGTCTGCCCAGTCCCTCGTCGCGGTCGCCGCCGGCCCCGCCGCGAAGGTCAGCAGCGTCGGACGCCCGTGCGCCGCGGTGAGGTCGTACCAGGAATGCCACCAGCGGCCCTCCGGGCCCTGCTGCCGGATGGCGTAGACGCCCTCGTCCCAGAACCGCTCGGGAAAGCGCAGGAACACCTTCTCGAACGCGTTCATGCGCAGCCGTCCGAGCGCGTCGGCGTTGGCCGAAGGCAGCGGGGGCACGATGTCGACCGCCCCGGAGTGGAGCACCCCGACCGGCAGCGTCACCACGGCGGTGTCGCCCGCGAACACGCCGCGCCCCGTGTGCACCAGCACCCCGTCGGTCCAGTCGACGGCCGTCACCACGTGGCCGAGCCGCACGTCGAGACCCTGCGCCAGCCGTTCGGGCAGCGCGCCGTAGCCGTCGGGGAACACGACCTCGTCGCCGTCGATCTGGTCGTCGTCGAGCCCGTGCGCCGCCAGGTCCTCGATCCACGCGCCGTACTGCTCCTCCGCGCGGTGCTCCAGATACTCGCGCACGCGCTGGGTGCGGTCCGCATCCCACCCCTGCCGCGCCAGGGCCTCCTCCGTGGCCTCGCGGTACGAGGCCTCGGGCGCCGACGCCGCGATGACCTCGGGCAGGACGGCATCGACCGCGTGCACGTCGGCCGCGAAGGCACGGGCGGCCTCATCGGGCAGCCGCCGCCCGTCCACGCCGTAGTTCGCGATCGGACGACCGTCGACCTGGTAGCCGCCCACCGTGAACTCGACCGTGCGCATGCCGAAGGCCGCGGCCGCCGCCGCCACCGGGCTCCCGTCGACGCCGTGGATCCACGAGGCGCCGAGGTCGGTGGCGCCGTCCGTCCGATCCGTGTGCACGCGACCGCCGACGCGGTCCCGCGCCTCCAGCACGACCACCGTGCGCCCGGCGTCCTGCAGCAGCCGTGCCGCGGTCAGTCCCGCGACCCCGGCTCCGACCACGACCGTGTCGACCCGTTCCATGATTCCTCCCGCGGCGGGACATCGGCGTCCTCGCCTCGACGATACCCATCGCCGCCCGCCGCCACCGCCCCATCACCTCGACGGACGCCGGTCACCCCGCGTCCGGCGCCCGACGCGGGACCGCCGTGGTGGCGGGCGTCGCGTCGTCCGCGTCGTCTGCGTCCGCGCCAAGCCCGATGCCCCAGCTCGCTCCGCGCGCCAGCATCATGCCGAGCACGGACACGACCGCGAAGGTCAGCATCAGCAGCCGCGCCGAGCCGACCATGTCCGGCAGCGCCAGGTTCACCAGCACGCCAGCCATCGCCGCGCTGAAGGCGCTCGCGATGAGGAACACCGTGTTCACGGCGGCCGCCGCCTTCGCCCCCTCCTCCTCATCGCGCGTGCTGCCGAGCGCCGCGACCGTGAGGTGCGGGAAGCCCAGGCCGATCCCCGCGCCGGCGACGAACAGCGTGGCGAACCACAGCGCGACGACGAGTGCCGACGGCCCCTCGTGCTGGAGCAGCCCGTACGCGGCGAGCCCGAGCGCGACCGTGAGCGGGCCGACCGTGATGAGCACCCGCCGGGACCGGACCCCCGTAACGTTCGCGGTGAACATCTGCGTGACGGACCACCCGAGCGACAGCGCCGCACCGAGCAGCCCGGCGACGAACGGCATCAGTCCCCCGATCTCCTGCCCGAAGAGCGGGATGAACGCCTCCGTGCCGATCGCGAAGGCCAGCACCGCGACCGTCAGGTACACCCACCCGAGGGAGGAGCCACGCACGAACGTGACCCGGGGGAGGATCCCGACGCGGCTGCGCTTCTCGTGCCGCACAAACCACAGGGCGAGCACGACGCCCACGACCAGCGCGACGCCCGTGCCGACACCCGCGGGCACGACGCCGGCGACCCCGACCGCCGCCACCCCGCCGGCGAGCAGCACCAGCGACCCCCACGGCACCGACTCGCTCGAGCGGGCACGGGCGGTCTGCGGCAGCGCGCGGACCACGACCAGTCCGATCAGCGCCGACAGGACGGCGAGTCCGACGAACGGCGCGCGCCACGCGTCGAGCTGCGCGAAGATCCCGCCGACGACGGGGCCGACGATGTTGCCCACGCCCCACATGGCCGACACGAGAGCAGCGCCGCGGGCCCAGAGCCGCTCCGGCAGGGCACGCTGGATGAGCGCATAGCCGAGACCGGCGAGCACGCCGCCGCCGAGCCCCTGCACGGCGCGCCCGACGAGCAGCGCCGACATCCAAGGGCTCACCGCGCACAGGAGCGAGCCGAGGGCGAACAGCCCGAGCGCCAGCAGGTAGGCCCGCACGGCCCCCTGACGGGTGAGGATGCGGCTCACGAGCATCGCGCTCACGACCGACGCGAGCAGGAAGGTCATCATCGTCCAGGCGTAGAACTCGGCCCCGCCGATGTCGCCGACGATCGTGGGCAGGAGGCTCGTGGTGAGGTAGACGTTGCTCGCCTCGAGCAGCACGCCGCCGGCGAGCACGGCGGCGATCGGGGCGTAGCGACTGCTCAGCAGCTCGCGCCAGCTCCCGCTGACCGGTGTGGACGTCTGTGGTGAGGACATGAGCATTCCTTTGCAGCGTCGGCGGAGGTCGATCACCTCCGTGGCGCCGGTGCTCGGCGGCCTTCCGTCACGGTATGACCTCAAGTAATGTTGAGGTCAAGCGGCAGCGCCTCGCCGCGCGGACCGGTTTGGAACCGGATGCGGCCGGGATGCGGATACCTCTTGTGACCAACGACAACGACATCATCCGTGACTCGCTCACGTCGCCGGAGCGCTTCGCCGAGATCTTCGAGCGACATATCACCGCCGTCACCGCCTACGTCGCGCGGCGGGTCGGCCCCCACGCCAGCGACGACATCGTCAGCGAGACCTTCCTCGCCGCGTTCCGTCGGCGCAAGCGCTACGACATGACCAGGACCTCCGCGCTCCCCTGGCTCATGGGGATCGCGACCAAGGTGCTCGCGCAGCACCGGCGGGCGCAGGCCACGCACTGGCGCGCACTGCACGCCGCGTTCGACGCCGGCGACGAGGACACGGTCGACGACCTCGACCGCTCGATCTCCCGGCTGGACGCCTCGGCCCAGCTGGAGGATCTGTTCCCCCGGATCGCCGCACTGTCGGCCAGGGACCGCGAGGTGCTGTTCCTGCACGCCTGGGGCGATCTGACCTACCCGGAGATCGCCGCGGCGCTCGGCATCCCCATCGGCACGGTGCGCTCCCGGCTGAGCCGCATCCGCGCGAAACTCTCCGCGCCCCCACCGCCGGCACCCGCGCGCCTCGCGCACGCCCCCCGCTCGGCCACCACACACATCCGCTACGCAGAGACGGAGTCCGCTCATGGACATCTTTGACCAGGTCAGGGAGATCCGGCCCACCTATCCCACCTCCCCCCAGGCGCCCCGCCGGGCGCTGCACCAGGAGATCGCCCGCTCCCGGCGCTCGCGCCCCCTCCGCCGCATCGCGGTGGTCTCGCTCGGCGGTGCCGCCGTCGCCGCCGCCGTCGTGACCGCCATCGCCGTGGCGCCGCCCGGGGTCGTCAGCCAGCCACAGGCCGCGTCGGCCGCCGAGTACCTCACCGAGACCGCCGCGTCCATCAGGGCCGCCGCGGCTGCGGCCCCCGCCTCGGAGATGACCGCGGTCACCATCACCACCAGGCACCTCGGGATGGTCGGCGGCCCGAACACCGTGTTCGCACCCTTCGGCGACATCCGCGCCGGAGCCACCGGCGCCGTCGTGTCGCAGTGGAGCGGCACGTACCGGCTCGACGCCGACGGCACCCTGCACGTCACCGACCAGATCCGCTTCCACTCCACCGACATCTACGGAGACGAGGCCGCCGTGGCGGCCGCGTGGAACGACTACTACGGCAGCACGGAGATCGGCCCCCTCGGCACGCCACCCGTGGCCGAGGACCCGCACTCGGCGGACTCGCCGCCGGAGACGCTCCCCGTGTCGCCCGCGGACTTCCCGCACGATCCCGCCGCCTTCCTCGAGGCCTGGACCCAGGGCATGAGGGATCTGATGGACGCGGAGATCGCCGAGTCCGCGGAACTCGTCGACGGCGACCTGGAGGCGAGCGGGATCCTCGACCGGACGTACGAGCGGTACGACGTGCCGGCCGCCGAGCACATGCTCTCCACGCTCTCCACCTCGACCCTGCTGCACACGGGATCGCCGGAGTACCGCGCGACCTTCCTCGAAGCCCTCGCCCTCGCTCCGGGCATCACGGTCGAGGAGGACTCCACGGCGGTCAAGGTGCTCGCCTACGCCTCCGACGAGCAGCGCTATCGGCTGTCGATCGACCCGGCGGCCGGTGCCGTCGTCCAGATCGACGAGTTCCTGCTGACCGTGCCGGGACAGCTGTGGAACCGCCACACGAAGGACGACCCGCCCGTCGAGGTCGGCTCGGCCCCGTTCCTGCCCGACGACATCCCCTCCCGGTCGAGCACGTTCCGCTCCGCTCCTGCGAGCTGAGCCGTCCTCGCCCCACGGCGCCCCTCCCCGTTCTCCGGTGGAGGGGCGCCGTCGTCGCCCCGCACCCGCGCAGACCTCATCTATTGTTGAGGTCGAGCGAAGGGAGCGCACGATGGAACCCGAAGACCTGCTTCCGATCGGCGAAGTCACCCGGCGCACCGGCGTCGCCCCCTCCGCGCTGCACTTCTACGAGCAGCTCGGCCTCATCTCGTCGACGCGCACCGCGGGGAACCAGCGCCGCTACCGCCGGCACATGCTCCGCCGCGTCTCGCTGATCGTCGTCGCCAAGCGCATCGGCATCCCGCTCAGCGAGGTGCAGGAGCTGTTCCAGACGCTGCCCATCGACACGCCGCCCTCGCACGCCGACTGGCGCCGGGTCGCGAAGCTGTGGCGCACACAGCTCGAGGAGCGTCGCACCCAGCTGGAACACCTGCAGCGCGAGCTCACGGGGTGCATCGGCTGCGGCTGCCTGTCGCTCAAGGCGTGCCGCCTGCTCAATCCCGACGACACCCTCGGCGACGACGGTCCGGGCCCCCGCCGCATCTGACCGGGCACGTCGCGCTCGACGTTCGTCCAGCGCGGATCCGACGATCGGCCAGACCTCTGCGCCGGCCCGCCAGGCCGTCCGAACGGCGTTGTGCCTGTAACGAGTAACCCTTTACCTTCTAGACGGCACACGGCCATCCGTGTGCCGTCCTCACGGTCGCGGGCTGTCCCGACAGCCAGGCGCGGGTGCGCGTCCGCGAGGGAACCGATCATCACGTCGTCGCACGGTGTCGTCGCGCCGGCGTGATCGACCAACCATTGAAGGGATACCCGTGGATTCCACAGCAGCAGTACTCTCGCGACCACCCGGTCGCGTGCGCCGATTCACGAGCATGCTCCTGGCATCGCTCTTCGTCACCTCGGCACTGGTCGGGGTGAGCACGCTCGGAGGCCCCGCTCCGAGCGCCGAGGCCACCCAGAGCTGGGGCACGACGACGCTTCGTCAGACCAACCAGTTCTTCGCCTACGTCAACGCCGGCGAACAGCTCACCGGCGACATCTCGAAGCTCGTGCGAGGGGTCGGATCCCAGTCGGCCACGCTCCGGGCCACATCGCCGTCCGGTGAGACGTTCGAGTGCACCGTGGCCGCCGACGCGGTCGTCGGCACCGCCTGCACGTTCGGCACCCAGACGGCGGCGGTCAGCGGCATCTGGACGATCGACTTCGTCCGTCCCGTCGCCGACTCGCAGGCCGCCGCCGGCACCTTCCAGTGGAACATCACCGTCAGCTCGGGCGGCACGCCGATCCCCGGCCGCGTGTGGTCCGACGACTTCATCATGGAAGACACGGAACCGGCGACCTTCGACCTCTGGTACGTCGGCTCGACGGGCTACCAGTACCGGTCGACGTACTCGGACTTCCGCGGCATCTCGAGCCGGTTCCAGGTGAACCAGTTCGGCAACGTGCTGCCAGGGACGTGCACGCCGTACTACGGCAGCGCGGCCATGGGAGCGCCCACCGGCTCGGAGATCCCCGGCATCGAGCCGAGCGACTCGTGCGGTGTGCCGTACCACATCTTCTTCGAGACGCCCGCGGCCGACCTCCCCGCGTCGGCCTCTGCCGTGGACGGCAGCCACTTCGTGCTGCCCGCGCCGGAAACACCGGACATCTCCGGCTTCGCGTTCGCGCCCGCCGGCAACGACACGCGTGCCGGCACGTTCACCTTCACCACGAGCGGTCACGTCGGCTCGGTCGACCTCTGGGTCGACGCGGACGCCGACGGCTTCTACGGAACCGCGGGCGATCGCCTGATCACCGTGGCGGTCAACGGGGACGGCGTGCAGGCGGTGTCCTTCGACGGACTCGACGCCTTCGGAGCACCGATTCCCGCGACGACGCAGTTCGCCGCGCGCGCCGGTATCTCCAAGGCGGGTGAGATCCACTTCGTCAACTCCGACATCGAGAGCCGCGGCGGCATCTCCGTGACCGCGATCAACGGCCCGGCGGCCGGGTCGTCCACCCTGTACTGGAACGACACGACCCTGGAGCTCGCGAACCACCGCACGGACTGCCTTCCGCCCGTGATGGACGGACGGGCGGGGACGGCGAGCGCTGTCCCCGGCGGCGTGCACGGCTGGCCCTGCGACATGAGCATCCAGCCCAACAACGCGAACAACGGCGTCGACGGCCCCTGGGGCGACGTGCGCCACATCGACGACTGGACCTTCACGCCGGTCGACGAGCAGGAGCAGATCATCGTCGCACCCGCGGCGAACTACACCGTGGTGAAGTCGTCCGACCCGGCCGACGGCGAGTCGGTCCAGTCGGGTGACGTGGTGACCTACACGATCGACGTGGCACAGGTGGGCAACGTCCCCGCGGACGCCACGCTCACCGACGACCTCGCGAACGTGCTCGACGACGCCGCGTACAACGGCGACGTCGCCGCCAGCACGGGAACGGTCGACGTGACCGGAACCACCCTGTCGTGGAACGGCACCCTCCCCGTGGGCGGGACCGCGACGATCACCTACTCCGTGACCGTCGACGACATGTCCGACCTGCCCGCGGGCGACTACAGTCTCGGCAACGTGGTCACCAGCCCCGGCTGTGCGACCGCGGACGACTGCTCGACGGTGCACCCGATCGGCGCGTACTCCGTGGTGAAGACCTCGGACCCCGCGTCCGGCACGACCGTGTCCGATGATCAGAAGCTGACGTTCACCGTCACCGTCACCGAGACCGGTCAGGGTTCCGTGGACGGCGCGACGCTGACCGACGACCTCTCCGACGTGCTCGACGACGCCACCTGGAACGACGACCTCGTCGCCTCCGCCGGCACGGTGTCCTTCGACCAGGACAGCGAGCAGCTGGACTGGTCGGGCGACCTGGCCCCCGGCGCCGTCGTGACGATCACCTACTCGGTGACCGTCACCGGAGACGGCGACCAGTCGCTGATCAACCAGGTCACCAGCCCCGGGTGCGCCTCGCCCGAGACGTGCGGCACGACGCACCTGTACGGCACCTACTCGGTGGTCAAGGAGTCCGACCCCGCGTCGGGCACCGACGTGGCCCCCGGTGACACCATCACCTACACGGTGACCGTCACCCAGGCGGGTACGGGCGCGGTCGACGCCGTGCTCACGGACGACCTGACCGGGGTGCTCGACGACGCCGTGTGGAACGGCGACCTGGCGGCCGACCTCGGCACCGCGTCGTTCGATCCCGCGACGAACGCCTTCACGTGGAACGGCACGCTCCAGCCGGGCGAGGTGGCCACGATCACCTACTCGGTCGGGGTCAGCGGCGCCGGAGACACCGACCTGCTCAACGTCGTCACCAGCCCGGGCTGTGCCACCGCCGACGTCTGCTCCACGGAGCACTTCGTCGGGGCGTACTCCGTGGTCAAGACATCCGACCCCGCACCGGGGACGGCCGTCCAGCCGGGGGACGTCATCACCTACACGGTGACGGTGACGCAGACCGGCCGCGGGGCGGTGCAGGACGCCGTCCTCACCGACGAGCTGCCCGAGGTGCTCGACGACGCCACGTGGAACGACGACGCGGAGGTCTCCGCCGGCGACCTCGACTACGACGAGGACACGCAGGAGCTGAGCTGGACCGGCGACCTGGCCGTGGGCGACGTCGTCACGATCACCTACTCGGTGACCGTGACCGCCGCGGGCGACACCAGCCTGACCAACACGGTCACCAGCCCGGGCTGCCTCACGCCGGAGGACTGCACGACGAACCACCTCGCGGGTTCCTACTCCGTCGTGAAGGACTCCGATCCCGCCCCGGGCACCGACGTCGCCACGGGTGACACGATCACCTACACCGTGACCGTCACCCAGTCCGGCCTCGCCGCCGTGACGGGCGCGACGCTCACGGACGACCTGTCCGAGGTGCTGGACGACGCCACGTGGGACGACACGATCACCGCCACCAGCGGTGCCGCGACGTTCGACCCGGCGACGGCACAGCTCGCCTGGACGGGCGACCTGGTTCCCGGCGCCGTGGTGACGATCACCTACTCGGTCACCGTCGTCGAGGGTGGCGACACGACGCTCACCAACGTCGTGACCAGCCCCGGCTGCGAATCCGAGTCGGTGTGCACCACCGAGCACTACACCGGCACCTACGCCGTCGTGAAGAGCTCGGACCCGGTGTCGGGCACGACGGTCGCGGCCGGCCAGGTGATCGACTACACGATCACGGTCACGCAGGACGGTGCCGGGTCGGTGGCCGCACTGCTGTCGGACGACCTGACCGGTGTCCTCGACGACGCGTCGTACAACGGCGACGTGGCGGCGAGCCTCGGCACGGTGGCGATGGACGGCGCGAACCTCACCTGGAACGCGACGCTCGCGCCCGGCGAGATCGCGACGATCACGTACTCCGTGACCGTCGGGGCGATCGGATCGGGTGACGGGCAGCTGCCCAACGTGGTCACGAGCCCGGGCTGCCAGAGCGAGACCGACTGCGCCACGGTGCACCAGGTCGGCGCGTACACCTTCGAGAAGACATCGGACCCCGCACCGGGACGGGTCGACCGCGGCGACGTGATCGACTACACCCTGACGGTGCGCCACACCGGCGTCGGACCGATCCCCGGTGCGCGGATCCTCGACGATCTGACCGCGGTGCTCGACGACGCCACGTACAACGACGATGCGGTCGCGTCCGCGGGGACCGTGACCCGTGACGGCGTGGACCTCACCTGGACCGGCGACCTCGTCGCGGGTGACGTGGTGACGATCACCTACTCGGTGACCGTCACGGGCAACGGTGATGGCGACATCGACAACGTCGTCACCACCGACGACCCGCGCGGCGGCTGCGCGGCCAACGAGCCGTGCCGCACCGAGCACGACGTGCCGCCGATGCCGGGCCTGGCCACCACCGGTGGCGAGCTGCCGGTGTGGTCGGTGCCGATCGCGCTCCTGCTCCTGCTGGTCGGCAGCGGCGTGTACGTCGTCGCCCGCCGTCGTCGGAGCGACATGAACGCCGAGTAGTCGACGGTGCTCGACGGGAGCGGGGCGGCCATCCGGCCACCCCGCTCTCGTCGTCTGCGGAGCCGCTTCGACGCATGCCGTGCGGCGTATGCGGGCCGGGTTAGCCTGAGGACAGCGATCGGCATCCGCCCTTGGCTTCCACAGCTCAAGGGCTCCCGATCGACAGGAGAGCATCATCTCTCTCACCCGAACCGCCTCCCCCGCCTCCACCCTCGGCCCCGTCCGCCAGACCTACGCGGGCACCGCCGAATTCCCCCCGATGACACGGGCGTACCGCGACGTGCAGCAGGTGGTGAAGGAGACCGGGCTGCTGCAGCGCACCCCCGTGTTCTACTCGCTCGTCGGCGGCGCCCTGCTGCTGGCCCTCGCCGGGTGCGTCACCGGCTTCCTGCTGCTCGGCGACAGCTGGTTCCAGCTGCTCATCGCGGCGGCGCTCGGCATCGTCTTCACGCAGATCGCGTTCCTCGCGCACGAGGCAGCGCACCGGCAGATCCTGTCGTCCGGTCCCGCGAACTTCCGCCTCGCGCGCATCCTCGCCGGGATCGTCGGCATGAGCTACCACTGGTGGGACTCGAAGCACACCCGCCACCACGGCAACCCGAACCAGGTCGGCCGTGACCCCGACATCGAGGTCGACACGATCTCCTTCCTCGAGACCGATGCCGCGCAGTCCCGCGGCCTCGTGCGGCTGATCACCCGCAAGCAGGGCTGGCTGTTCTTCCCGCTGCTCACGCTCGAGGGCCTCAACCTGCACTACATCGGCCTCAAGCACCTGCTCACCCGCAAGAACGTGAAGGGCCGCTGGATCGAGCTGTCGCTCATCGTCGCCCGGTTCGCGATCATCCTGATCCCGGTGTTCCTGATGCTGCCGCTCGGGATGGCGTTCGCGTTCCTCGGGGTGCAGCTCGCGGTGTTCGGCGTGTACATGGGCGCGTCGTTCGCCCCCAACCACAAGGGCATGCCGATCATCGCGCCCGACGCCAAGCTCGACTTCTTCTCCAAGCAGGTGCGCACCTCGCGCAACATCCACGGCGGCCGCTGGGTCACCTGGCTCATGGGCGGCCTGAACCACCAGGTCGAGCACCACCTGTTCCCCAACATGTCGCGCCTGCACCTGGCGAAGGCGCGGGAGATCGTGCGCGACTACTGCGCCGCCAACGGCATCGCGTACACCGAGACGAGCCTCGTGCGCTCCTACGCGATCGTGATCGACTACCTCAACCGGGTGGGGCTCGCCGCGCGCGACCCGTTCGACTGCCCCGCCGCCGCGCAGCTGCGCCGCGCCTGACCGCCGCCGGCCGACCGGGGGCGCCCTCGCGGCGCGGGAGAATGGACTCCATGTCCGCGCGTTCTCCCCAGCGACTGCTCTCCTCGGTCCGCCGGCTGCTGCACACCGACCCGTCGAGCGTCGCGCACACCGAGGCCCTGCCCGTCATCGACGAGCGCACCGTGCCGCGCGTGCTCGACCTCGCGACCCGCATCGGCGAGTCGATGTTCGCGGTGGGGGCGTCCGCGCACGAGGTGACCCTCGCGATCACCCGCGTGTGCGAGGCCTACGGGCTCAAGGGCGTCCAGGTCGACGTCACCTACAACTCGATCACGGTGTCGTTCCACCTCAGCGGGGAGGTTTGGCCGGAGACCCTGGTGCGCGTGGTGCGGGTCGCCGCCCCCGACCACGCCAAGCTGCAGCGCGTGCAGGCCCTGGTCGCCGACATCGACGCCGGGCTCGACCTGGAGTCCGCCCGCACCGCCTTCCGCGTGATCCGGCGGATGCCGTTCCGCTACCAGCAGCCGGTCGTGATCGTGGCCCGTGCGCTGCTCGCGGTGGGCGTGAGCATCATGCTGGGCGCCTCCCCGATCATCGTCGGGCTCACGTTCGTCGCGGCCCTGTGCGCCGCGCTCACCCAGGCCGGGCTCGCGCGGCTGCGGGTGCCTCTGTTCTTCAGCCAGATCGCGGGCGGGTTCGTGACGACGGTCGTCGCGGTCGCGGTGTCCGCGCTGGGCAGCGCCGGCGTCGAGCCCTTCGTGGGCATCCGGCCGTCGATCATCGTCGCGTCCGGCATCGTGCTCATGCTTGCCGGACTCACCGTGGTCGGTGCCGCGCAGGACGCGATCGACGGTTTCGCGCTCACCGCGGGCGGTCGCATCCTCGACCTCACGATGCAGACCCTCGGGGTCGTGATCGGCATCCTCGTCGGGCTGGAGCTGGGCGGCGTGCTCGGCTTCACGATGGGGCTGCCCGACGACCCCGCCCCGTTCGGGCCGCTGCTGAACCAGTTCGCCGGTGCCGTCATCATCGCGGTCGCCGTGGCGGTGTTCAACGGCGCGGGACTGCGGATCATCCTGGTGAGCGCGCTGCTGAGCGCCCTGACGCTCGCCGGGTACGCGGGCACCGTGGCGCTGCACCTCCACCCCGCGGCGGCGAGCGCGGTCGGCGCGCTGCTGGCGAGCTTCGTCGGCATGCTGATCGCGCACAACCTGCACGTGCCCTCGGTCGCGGTGACGACGGCCGCGATCGTGCCGCTCGTGCCCGGGGTCGCGGTGTTCCAGGGGCTGCTGGAGATGGTGCACGCGGCGGGCACCTCCGCCGGGATGCTCGCCACGGGCGGCTCGCTCATCGACGCCGCGGTGATCGGCATTGCGCTCGCCTCCGGCGCCTCCCTCGGCCTCTACCTCGGCACCCCCGTGCGGGCGACCCTCGCGGGCGTCGCGAAGACCAGGGCGCGCGTGCGGCGCTGACGCGGGCGCGGCGGCTCAGCGCGGGCGAGGGGTCGCGTGCGGCGCTGACGCGGGCGCGGCGGCTCAGGTCGCGCGAGGGGTCGCGGTGAGGTCGAGCGCCCACTCGTTCACGGTGAGGTCGGCCCCGCGGAACCGCTCGGTCGCCACGCCCACGAGCTCAAACCCGCCGCGGCGGCACACCGCGTTGGAGGCCGGGTTGTCGACCGCGGGGAACGCGAGCAGCAGCCTCCGGCCCTCGTGGTGCTCGCGCGCCTCCGCGACGAGGAGGGACAGCGCCCGCGCGGCGACCCTCCGCCCCTGCGCCGCGGGCAGCACGAACCACCCGGTCTCCCATGAGGGGCCCGCGCTTCCCTCGACCTTCCACCGCCCGATCGAGCCGAGCGGCGTACCGCTCTCGTCGACGATCGCGAACATCCGCGCCTCGCCGTCGCGCTGCAGCCGGAGGTACCGCTCGTGACGCGCCAGGATCTCCGCCTCGCTCTCCGGTCCGTTGAGATGCGCGGTCATCTCCGGGGTGTTGGCGGCGTGCAGCAGCGGCAGGTCGGCGGGCGACCACGGCCGCAGGGCGAGGGTGTCCATGCGGGGAGTCTGCCGTCGACCTCCGACATCCGCGACCGATGTCGGAGGTCGCGCCTACCGTCTCCCGCATGCCAGATCCCGTGCCGACGTGGTGGGCGAGACGCCAGTTCTCGCGCGGTGCCGCCGTGCCCTACGCGGTGGGCACCTACCGGTCGGCGTGGTCGGCGTATCCCGAGCTCGTCCGCCAGTACCACCCGGAGCTGAACCACGGCATCGCGCTGTCGCAGGTGCCGCTGGCCGCCGACGTGCTGCTGTGCTGGGAGTGTCCGCTCGGGCACCGGTTCGCGGCCACCCCGACCGAGCAGCGCGAACGACCGGGGCGCGTGCGGCGGCGTTCGTCGTGGTGTCCGGAGTGCTCCGCGCTCGCCCGCCCGCAGCCGGTGGTGCTGGGCGAGGCTCGCGCGCTGCCCGCCCGCCCGAAGAAGCCCGCCCCCGCGCTGTGCACGAAGACCCCCGACCTGCCGAAGGGCACCCCGTTCCTCAGCGCGTGCGCGCCGAAGCCCGCGTCGGCGGCCGAGGCGAAGCTGCGCGCGATGCTGCGCGACCGGCTGGAGTTCACCGATGGCCTCAACGCGATCAAGGTCGTGCTGCCGTTCTTCCGGCACACCGAGGTGTGGCCCGACATCCTGCTGCCCGAGCTGCGGGTCGCGATCGAGTACGACTCCGTCGGCCGTCACGGGCTCGAGCACGTCGGCAAGCGCGAGGAGGCCGACCGCCGCAAGGACCGCGCGGTGCGGGGCGCCGGCTGGGAGGTCGTGCGGCTGCGCACCGGTCCGCTCGAACCCCTCGGCCCGTACGACGTGCAGCTCACGGGGCTCGGCCGGGCGGCGATCGATCGGCTCGTCGAGCGGCTCCGCGAGATCCGGGGCCCGCTCCTCGTCGACCCGTATCTGCGCGCGTGAGCGCCGCGCTCCCCCGGCGACGTCCCGCGCTTGGTAGCCTGACGACCACCCCGCCCCCACCCCGAAAGGCCGCCCCGATGCTCGGCGAGACCGTCACCCTGAACGCCGAGCGCGGCGTCACGCTCACCTGCTACGTGCAGCCCGTCGACGGCGAGTTCGCCGGGGTCACGGCCCGCCCGGCCGTGCTGATCCTCCCCGGCGGCGGCTACCAGTACTGCAGCGACCGGGAGGCGGATCCCGTCGCCTACCCGTTCCTCGCGGCGGGGTATCAGGCGTTCGTGCTGCGCTATTCGGTCGGCGATCAGGGAGCCTGGCCGCGCCCGCTCGACGACTACGAGCAGGCGATGGCACAGCTCACGGCGAACGCCGAGGCGTGGCACCTCGACCCGACGAAGATCGCCGTCATCGGGTTCTCCGCCGGCGGGCACCTCGCGGCGGTCGCGGCGACCATGGCCGAGCACCGGCCCGCCGCCGCGATCCTCGGCTACCCGGTGATCCTGCCGGAGATCGCCGACCGCTGCCGACCGGGCATGCCCTACCCGGCGGAGCACGTCACGGCCGACACCGCCCCCACCTTCCTCTTCCACACGCGCGACGACGACGTGACGGTCGTGGAGAACACGCTCGCCTTCGCCTCCGCGCTGGCCGGAGCCGGAGTGCCCTTCGAGGCCCACGTCTACTCGTACGGTGCCCACGGTTTCTCGACCGGGGCGGCGCACCTGAACCCGCGCCCCCTCACGCCGCGCGCCCGGAGCTGGGTTCCCGAGAGCATCGCGTGGCTCGACGAGACCCTCGGTGCCCTCACCGCCTCCGGCATCGGCGAGCCGCGGCTGTCGTCCGATGGAGCGACGGGCGGACGCACACCCGCGTGATTCCGGGACTGGCCGAACGGTCGAGTCCGCAATTCCTCCGGGATGTTGAACCGCACGCCACCCGCGCGCTTGACTCGGCGTCATGACACACAGCGCCAAGCAGGACTTCGGTGACTTCGTCGCCGAGCACCGCCGCGGGACGGCGGCGGTCCGGCAGCTGAACGTGCACGTCGATCCTCGGCGAGCCCGCCCCCCTCCCGGCCGATCTGTCGCGCTGGCAGTCCGACACGATCGACGCGAACGTGCTGTTCCTCGTGGTCGCGGGGCTGGTGGTGGTGAGCGCCGCGCTGGGCGTCACCTCCGTGGTCCAGGCGCGCATCACGCGGGCCGAGGCCAGGGCGCTGCGCACGCCATCGGGCCGGGTCTGACGCGGAACTACTCGGATGCGGACCCCCGGGCGGAGGGTGCCGTCCGTCCGCCCGCGGACTCGTCCGGCGGTGTCGCCTCGACCGCAGCGTCCGCGGGGTCGGCGGGGATCTCCCGCACCCGGCGCAGCGCCGAGAGCAGGACGTAGCCGAGCTGCGCGGCGAACACCCCGGCGCACAGCACGATGCACGCCTCGACTCCCACCCCGGCGGCGACCACGGCCCCGAGCGCCGCGCCGACCGGGCGGGCCCCGTACGTGGCGACGACCAGCACCGACGACACCCGGCCGATCATCGACACCGGCGTCACCGCCTGACGCAGCGACGTCGTGCCGATGGTCCACAGCACCGGCCCGAGCCCGAACAGCAGATACGCCGCGAACGCGAACGCCGGCGCCGGCACCGGCACCGGCACCGGCACCGGCACCCACAGCGTCGCAGCCATCAGGAGTGCGGCGGCGAACCCGCCGAGCGGCCCCAGCATCGTCAGGGCGCCGAGCGCGAACCGTCGCGACAGCACCGGGGCGAGCAGCGCGCCGATGACCATGCCGCCGCCGTACACGGCCATCGCGGCACCGACCGTCGCGGGGGTCATGCCGAGGCGGTCGAGCGCGTAGACCACGAACACGGACTGCAGCAGGAACCATCCCACGTTGAACACGAAGGAGGTCACGATCATCGGCCGCAGCAGCGCATGCGAGAACGCGAAGCGCAGTCCCTCGCCGATGTCGCGCCAGGGTGTCATGCGGGGTGCGGCCACGCGGGCGGGGATGTCGGTGCGCGCGAGCACGACCAGCGCGGCCAGGCAGGCGACGCTCGCCACGACGAACGCGGTGTCGGCGCCGCCCAGCGACACGATGGCACCGGCGACCGCCGGCCCCCCGATGAACGCCGCACTGCGCCCGAGCTCCAGCCACCGGTTCGCGTCGACCAGGCGATCGCGCGAGACGGTGCGCGGAACGGCGGCGGGCACGGCGACGCTGATGCCCATGGTGCCCACGGCTCCCGCGAAACCGAGGGCCAGCAACGACTCGAAGCGCAGGGCGTCGAGGGCGAGGAGGACGATCACCGCCACGAGCGTGCTCGCGCGCAGCGCCTCGGACAGCAGGAGGAGCCGGCGCGGAGACGAACGGTCGACGAGGAGCCCGAACGGGATGGCGAGCAGCAGGAACGGGAGGGTCTGCGCGACCTGGAGCAGCGCCGTGCTCGCGGCGTCGGCGCCCAGCAGCAGCACGGCTGCGAGCGGGACGGCCACCAGGGCGATCTGCTCGGCGAACTGCGTGAGGACGCTCGACCAGGACAGTCGCGTGAACGCCGGAGGCAGCGGAGGGCGGGGGGCTCGCGGGTGCATCCCCTCAGCCCAGCAGCCCGCCGCCCGAGGTTCTGGCGGGTATCGGACGCGGCATTCCCCACGGCGGCCGCGGATAGGTTGGGAGTCCCACCCGGAAGGACACCCATGACCCCCGTCGTCACCGCCCTCGACCATGTCCAGCTGCCCGCGAAGAACCTGGACGAGGCCATCGGCTGGTACTCGGACGTGCTCGGTTTCCGCGTGCTCACGCACTACGGGACCTACGCCATGCTGCGCCTGGACCCCGGCCTCGACCTCATGCTCTGGGAGGCGGCGGAGTACACGCCGATGCGGGTCACCGTGGACGGCGAGACGAAGCCGGCCCTCTTCCTCAAGACGGAGCGCTTCGACGACCTGGCCGCGCGGCTGCGGGCGTCCGACACGCAGATCGCCAGCATCGAGGACCTGGGCTTCGCGCGGTTCCTGAAGTTCTCCGACCCCAGCGACAACTTCCTGGGCGCGATCGCGTTCGCGGGGGAACCCGCCAACGCGGGTTAGAGCAGCGTGGACGACTACTGGAATCACAACACCGCCTACCACCGGGAACTCGTCGCCGCCGTGCGCCAGGGGGCCCGAGTGCTCGACGTCGGCTGCGGCGACGGGCTCCTCCTTCAGAAGCTCGCGGGAAGGGCGAGCCAGGTCACGGGCATCGACCCCGACGCCGCGGCGCTCTCCCGAGCGAGGGAGCGGTTCCCGCAGTCCTCGCCCGTGCGCCTTATCCACGGTGACCTGTTGAGCTCACCCGACCTGGAGGGGCAGCGGTTCGATCTCGTCACCTGCGTGGCCACGCTGCATCACCTGCCGCTGATCCCGGCACTCGAACGCCTGCGCGACCTGCTCGCTCCGGGAGGACAGCTCCGCATCGTCGGCCTGTCGGCAAACGCGAGCGTCCTCGACTGGGCGATCTCCGGGGCGTTGCTGCTCCCGATCCGGGTCATGAGCGGGGTGCACCGTGAGTCCGGCTATCCGGACATGACGACCGCACGACCGTCCGAATCCCTCACGCACATCCGCGACGCCGCTGCCACGATCCTCCCGGGCAGCCGGGTGCGACGACGGTTCTACTACCGCTACAGCCTCACGTGGACGAAACCGGCGTGAGTTCGAGCCCCGGCGAGTGAGCGCAACCCGCTTGCGCGATCTTGCAAGGACTTGCGTACACTGAGCGCATGTCGAAGCGTCTGGCAGAGGTGGCCCGCAAGGTCGGCGTGAGCGAGGCGACGGTCAGCCGCGTGCTCAACGACAAGCCCGGCGTCTCGGACGCCACCCGGCAGGCCGTGCTCACGGCGCTGGACGTGCTGGGCTACGAGCGGCCCACGAAGCTGCGCGGCGAGCGGGCGCGCCTTGTCGGTCTCGTGCTGCCGGAGCTGCAGAACCCGATCTTCCCCGCGTTCGCCGAGATCGTCGGCGGGGCGCTCACCCAGAACGGCTACACGCCCCTGCTCTGCACGCAGAACGCCGGCGGGGTCACCGAGTCCGACTACGTGGACCTGCTGCTCGCCCAGCAGGTCTCGGGCGTGGTGTTCCTCGGCGGCAACTACACCCAGGCCGATGCCGCCCACCAGCACTACGAGCGGCTGCGGGCGGTGAACCTGCCGACCGTGCTCGTGAACGCGCGCGTGCCGGAGCTGCCGTTCCCCACCGTCTCCACCGACGACGTCGCGGCCGCGGAGCAGGCCGTGCTCCACGTGCATCAGCTCGGGCACCGGCGCATCGGTCTGCTGCTCGGGCCGGACGACCACATCCCCTCGCGCCGCAAGCTCGACGCCGCCCGCCGACTGCTCGACCAGCTCGGCTCTCCGCTCAGCGACGAGCTCGTGGCGCGCGGCCTCTACTCGCTCGAGTCGGGCCAGGCGGGAGCCGCGCGACTGTTCGCCGCCGGAGCCACGGCCCTGGTGTGCGCGAGCGACCCGATGGCGCTCGGGGCCGTGCGTGCCGCCCGCCGCGCCGGGCTGTCCGTGCCGGGCGACGTGAGCGTGGTCGGCTTCGACGACTCGGCGCTGATGAGCTGCACCGAGCCGCCGCTGACCACCGTGCGCCAGCCGATCGAGTCGATGGGCCGGGCCGTGATCGAGCTGCTGCTCGCGCAGATCGCGGGCACGCCGCAGGCCGCCGACGAGCTGCTGTTCGAGCCCGAGCTCGTGCTGCGCGCCTCCACCGGTCCGCTGCACTGAATCGGCGGCGTTCCGCCGCTCCTCCCCCGCGGGCTCCCCCGGGGGCTTTCGCACGTGCTCAAATCCTTTCTGTTTTTCATTCTTTTGTTTGATTCTTGCGTCGATCTCTTCGGAAAGCTACATTCAACTCATCACCGTCGATGAGGAGACCCGTGGACACCGACGTTCTGCGCAGCACCGCCCCCGCTTCCCGGCCCGTCCCCCCGACGGACGAGGGCTGGTGGCGCACCGCGGTGATCTACCAGATCTACGTGCGCAGCTTCGCCGACGGGAACGGCGACGGCGTCGGCGACCTCGCCGGCGTCCGCTCCCGCCTCGGGTATCTGAAGAGCCTCGGCGTTGACGCCCTCTGGTTCACCCCCTGGTACCGCAGCCCCCTCGCCGACGGCGGCTACGACGTGCAGGACTACCGCGCCATCGACCCGCGCTTCGGCACCCTGGAGGAGGCCGAGCTGCTGATCGCCGAGGCACTGGAGCTCGGCATCCGCACCATCGTCGACATCGTGCCCAACCACATCTCCGACCGCCACGAGTGGTTCCGGCAGGCACTGGCCGCCGGCCCCGGCAGCCCGGAGCGGGAACGGTTCTGGTTCCACCCCGGCCGCGGCGCCGACGGTTCCGGCATCCCCACCAACTGGGTGTCGAGCTTCCAGGGCGAGACCTGGACGCGCACGCGCAACGCCGACGGCACACCGGGCGAGTGGTACCTGCACCTGTTCACGCCGCAGCAGCCCGACCTCAACTGGAACCACCCCGACGTGCGCCGCGAGCACGAGGAGGTGCTGCGCTTCTGGCTCGACCGCGGCGTCGCCGGTGTGCGCATCGACTCCGCCGCCCTGCCGGTGAAGGACCCCGCGCTGCCCGACCTGCCCGCAGGCTCCGCCCCCGCGGAGGACCACCCGCACATCGACCGCGACGAGCTGCACGACATCTACCGCGAGTGGCGGGCCGTGGCCGACGACTACGCCGGAGAGCGCGTGCTCGTCGGCGAGGTGTGGCTCGACGACGCCGAGCGCTTCGCGCGGTACCTGCGACCCGGCGAGATGCACACGGCGTTCAACTTCGGGTTCATGACCCAGCCCTGGGACGCCGCGGCCATGCGCGCCTCCATCACCCGCACCCTCGCCGAACACGCACCGGTCGGCGCCCCCGCCACCTGGGTGCTGTCGAACCACGACGTCACGCGCCCCGTCACCCGCTACGGGCAGGCCGACTCGTCGTTCGCGTTCGAGCGCAAGCGCTTCGGCACCGCGACCGACACCGCGCGCGGGCTGCGGCGAGCGCGCGCCGCAGCCCTCCTCGTGGCGGCGCTGCCCGGCAGCCTGTACGTGTACCAGGGCGACGAGCTGGGGCTGCCCGAGGTGGAGCTGCCGCTCGACGCGATCGAAGACCCGATGCACTTCCGGTCGCACGGCGTCGACCCCGGCCGCGACGGGTGCCGGGTGCCGCTGCCGTGGGCGGGCGACGCGAGCCCGTACGGGTTCGGCGGTGCCCCGTGGCTGCCGCAGCCCGCCGACTGGGCCGGGCTCACGGTCGACGCGCAGGAGCTCGACCCCGCGTCCACCCTGCACCTCTACCGCGCGGCCATCCGGCTGCGCCGCGAGGTGCGCGACCTGGCGAACGGCGAGCTGTCGTGGCTCGAGCTCGGGTCCGACGTGCTCGCGTTCCGCCGCGGCGACGACACCGTCAGCATCACCAACCTCGGTGCGACGCCGATCCCGCTCCCCGCCCACCACGCGGTGCTGCTGTCCAGCACGCCGCTCGACGGCACCCTGCCGGCCGACGCCACCGCGTGGCTCACGCTGCGCCCGGCGCGCACCGGTCGCGCGCCCCACTGACCCGCACCACCCGATCCGCATCACATGGAAGGACAGACGATGAAGTCACCGAAGAAGGCCCTGGTCGCCGGGATCGCCGTGCTCGCCACGGCGGGCGCACTGGCCGGATGCTCCGCGAATGACACCGGTTCCGGCTCCGACGGCAGGCTCGAGCTGCGCGTCGCGACGTTCCCGCCCGGCGCCGACGCCGCCGCGTACGACGCGTTCGCCGCCCAGGAGAAGCAGTTCGAGAAGGAGCACCCCGACATCGACATCATCGGTGTCGAGTACGAGTGGGAGGGCCCGACGTTCGCCGTGCAGCTCGCGGGCGGCAGCCTCCCCGATGTGTTCACCGTGCCGTTCACCGACTCCAAGACGCTGCTGGAGAACGGCCAGCTCATGGACGTGACCGACGCGATCGACGAGCTCGGGTACACCGACAAGTTCAACCCGATCATCCTCGAGGGCGTCACGGGCGACGACGGCAAGATCTACGGCTTCCCCCGCCAGGCCTACGCCGCCGCGCTGCACTACAACCGCGACCTGTTCGAGCAGGCCGGACTCGACCCCGACGACCCGCCGCAGACGTGGGACGAGATCCGCGAGGCCGCCAAGGCCATCACCGACGCCACCGGTAAGGCCGGCTACGCGCAGATGGCGATCAACAACACCGGCGGCTGGCAGCTCACCTCGCAGACCGTCGCGCGCGGCGGCCGCACGCAGACCGACAACGGCGACGGCACCGCCGAGTCCACGATCGACAACGACGCCACCAAGGCCGCCCTCCAGTTCCTCCACGACGTGAAGTGGGAGGACGGGTCGTTCGGCTCCAAGGTCGACCTCGACTGGGGCACCATCAACCAGGAGTTCGCCGCGGGCAACATCGGCATGTACACCTCGGGCTCCGACATCTACACCGCCCTCGTGCGCGACTTCGGCATGGACTCGGAGATCTACGGCATGACGGTCGTGCCGATGGAGGGCGACGACCCCGGCACGCTCGGCGGCGGCGACATCGCGGTGATCAGCCCCACGGTCGACGACGCCACCAAGGACGCCGCTGTCACCTGGATCGACTGGTACTACATGCAGAAGCTGATGGACGAGGACGCGGCCGTGCAGGACGCGAAGACCCTCGACGAGTCGGGGCAGGCCGTGGGCACCCCGCTGCTGCCGGTGCTCAGCCGTGAGCTGTACGACGAGTCGCAGGTGTGGATCGCGGACTACATCAACGTTCCGGTCGACCAGATGAAGCCGTTCAGCGACCGCATCTGGGACCAGACGCCCGTGGGCGAGCCGAAGGTGAAGACCCAGGAGGTCTACGCGCTGCTCGACGCGGTGGTGCAGACCGTGCTCACCCAGCAGGACGCCGACATCGACGCCCTGCTCGCCCAGGCGCAGACCGACGCCCAGGCGAAGCTCGACGAGTAACGCTCCATGACGATGACGCTTCCCGAGCAGCGGGCGGCGGCGGACACCCCTCCGCCGCCCGCTGTGCGCCCGACCCGTCGCCGCTCGCCGCTCACGTGGCTGCGCGGCGGCGGGCTCGCGAACCTCGTGTTCGTGCTGCCGATGCTGTTCGTGTTCGTGTTCTTCTCGTGGTCGCCGATCGTGCAGTCCGTGATCATGAGCCTGCAGAAGACGAACCTGATCGTCTCCGAGTGGGTCGGGTTCGACAACTACCTCGCGGTGATCGGCGACCCGGAGCTCGGGCGCGCCGTGCTCAACACGCTCTGGTTCGCGGTGCTCGCGCTGCTGTTCGGCTTCCCGCTGCCGCTGCTGATGGCGGTGCTGATGAGCGAGGTGCGCCGCGGCAAGGGCATCTACTCCGCCCTCGCCTACCTCCCCGTCGTGATCCCGCCCGTCGTCGCGGTGCTGCTGTGGAAGTTCTTCTACAGCGCCGACCCGTCCGGCGTGTTCAACACCGTGCTCGGGTGGGTGGGCATCCCGCCGCAGCCGTGGATCCAGGACGCGGTGCAGGCGATGCCGTCTCTCGTGCTGGAGGCCACCTGGGCCGGGGCCGGCGGATCGATCATCATCTACCTGGCCGCGCTGCTCGGCGTGCCGCCTGAGCTGTACGACGCGGCAGAGGTCGACGGTGCCGGCATCGCGAAGAAGGTGTGGCACGTCACGCTGCCGCAGCTGCGCGGCATCCTCTTCATCATGCTGATCCTGCAGGTGATCGCCACCGCGCAGGTGTTCCTCGAGCCGTTCCTGTTCACGGGCGGCGGGCCGGCGGGCGCGACCAAGACCGTGCTCCTCTACATCTACGACAAGGCGTTCCGGAACAGCCTCGGCGGCGACTACGGCGAGGCCACAGCGGTCTCGGTGCTGCTGGCGATCGTGCTGGCCGTCCTGTCCTGGCTCTACTTCCGACTGACCGACCGCTGGAGCACGACGTGAGCCTCACCACCCGCCTGTCCTCCCGCGCCGCGGAACGAGCGGCCGCCCGAGCCGCCGACGCCGTGGGCGACCGCACCGTGATCTCCGCCTCCGAGCGTCGGCGCCCCGGCATCCGCGTCGGCCTCACCCTCACGCACGTGTTCCTCGCGGTGGGTCTCGTGGTGGCCGGTCTCGGGCCGATCCTGTGGCTCGCGAAGTCCGCCGTGACCCCCACCCAGGACACCCTTCAGCAGCCGTTCGCGCTGTGGCCGAACGGCATCGACTGGGCGAACCTGGAGACCGCGTGGAACGACATCCACATCGACCAGTACTTCCTGAACACGGTGGTGATCGCGCTCGGCGCGTGGTTCGTGCAGCTGTTCGTCGCGACCACGGCCGGGTACGCACTGTCGGTGCTGCGACCCCGCTACGCGCCGATCCTGAACGCGCTCGTGCTGGCGACGCTGTTCATCCCCGGGATCGTGCTGCTGGTGCCGCTGTACCTGACGATCGTGAACCCGCCGCTGCCCGGCGACGTGAACCTGCTCAACAACTACCTCGCGGTGTGGCTGCCGATGGGGGCGAACGCGTTCAACATCCTGCTGGTGAAGCGCTTCTTCGACTCGCTGCCGCGCGAGGTGTTCGAGGCGGCACGCACCGACGGTGCCGGGCCGTTCCGGCTGTTCTGGTCGATCGTGCTGCCGATGTCGAAGCCCATCCTCGGCGTGGTGTCGGTGTTCGCGATCATCGCGGCGTGGAAGGACTACCTGTGGCCGATGCTGGTGCTGCCCGACCCCGCGGTGCAGCCGCTGTCGGTGCGGCTCCCGGCGGTGCAGTCGCAGACCGAGCTCGACGTGTTCCTCGCGGCCCTGGCGATCGCGACGCTCATCCCGATCGCGATGTTCCTGCTGTTCCAGTCGGTGTTCCTGCGCTCGGCGGGACTGGGCGGCGCGGTCAAGGGCTGACCGCGCCCCCGACGGGGCCGCCGCCGCGATCGTCGCTCAGTGGCCGTGTGCGAGCTGCTGCACGACCACGACGAGAGCGCCGAGCCCCACGAGGATCCCCATCGCGATCAGCTGCTTCCATCCGCTCAGGCCCGTGCGGCGGACCGCGACGTAGCCGATGACTCCCAGGATCGCCAGGTACACCACCGACGCGATGGTGAGCGCGGTCTGCAGCTCGATCCAGCCCAGCACCGCCGCCAGCAGGACGAGCAGCGGGATCGCGGCCGAGCCGATGGCCGTGCCGGTGAGCCGGAGCAGCTCCGTCAGCTCAGCCCCGCGCGGGAAGCGGCCGTGGGTCGCGAGGTGCGCGATCAGGTCGGCCGCGAACCCGGCGAGGGCGATCGCCACGATGCCGACCAGCAGGGTGACCGTGGCCCGCGCGGCGCTGGTGTGCTCCGCGTTCGCGTTCTGCACGAGCACGATGGCGAGCCCGGTGAAGGTGGCGTACACGCGCTCCTTGAGCGCGGCCCGCTCGACGGCCTCGTCGCGCGGCGGCCGAGAGGGGGCGGGTTCCGGCGAGCTCATGTGCGGGATGCTACCAACACGGGACGGCGTTCAGGCGGCCTGGGTGGCCTCGGGCTCAGGCGAGGAAGGAGCCGAGCGCGTCGAGGAGCCCGCGCGTCCCGGCCTCGCGCCCTGGTCCGTCGTCCCAGAACCGGTCGAGGAAGACGCCGTGCTCGGTGTGGGTGAAGCGCGTGCCGAGGTCGACCGCCGCGAACTCCAGGGACGCGACCGAGGTCGACATGTGCTCCCCGTCCAGCCACATGTCGTACGCGGTGACGATCCGCACCCGGTCGACGATGTCGGTGTAGGTGGCTACGTACCGCGACACGGGTCCGTCGTGGAACCGCCCCTCGTGGACGTCGCGCCCGCCGACACGGAAGTCGAACGCCCACTCCCGCTCCTCGATGGCGTCCGCGTCGCCCCACCATCCGCGTTTCTGGTCCTCGTCCGCGAAGGCAGCCCACACCCGGTCGAGCGGAGCGGGGTAGTCGCGGGTGAGGGTGAATCCGGAGTGTGCGAGCCGGTGCTCCGTCGTCATCGCGGTGTCCTATCGCGTCAGGGTGACGTGGACGACGCCGCTCTCGGCCGCTTCCGTCGTCACGGTGTAGGTGTTCTCGAAGCCGGCCAGGTCGTCCCACAGGCGGTATCCGCGGCCGAGGAAGAGCGGCGCGACCAGGAGGTGCAGGTCGTCGACGAGTCCCGCGCGCAGGAACGCCTGCGCCGTGCGGTACCCGCCGCCGATGCGCACGTCGAGGTCGCCCGCGGCGTCGGACGCCTCGGCGAGCACGTCCTCGATCGCGGCATCGCGGAAGTGGAACGTGGTGCCGCCGTCCATCGGGATCGACGGGCGGGGCGCGGTGCGGGTGAGCACGTAGACGGGCGTGCCGAACGGCGGGGTGTCGCCCCACCATCCCTTCCAGTCGGGGTCGTCGGGGTGGGAGTGGAGGCCGAACATCCCCGCGCCCATGATCTCGGCGCCGACGCCCTGGAAGAACGCGCGGGCGTAGCGGTCGTCGACACCGGTGGTTCCGGCGCCGCTGGTGTCGCCGAAGATCTTCTCGCGGAACGTGCGGGTGCCCGCGTAGGCCGCGGTGAGGCGCCCCCAGTCCTCCCCCATGGGGCTGTCGGGTGTGAGGTCGGAGGGCGTGTAGCCGTCCAGGGAGGCGAACAGGTCCATGCGGACGCGGGTCATGTCAGTGCTCCTTCGGGGCGGTGCGGGCGAGGTGGATGCCCAGCCGGTCGGCCCTGTGCTCGGCCGGTGTGCGCTGCTGGCCGAGCCAGAGGTGGAGCACGTCGAGGCCGCCGGGGCGCAGGGTGACCGTGCGGACCCTGCCCTGCTTCTCCGACGTGATCACCCCCGCGGCCTCCAGGACTCCGAGGTGCTGCAGCAGCGAGGGCAGCGTCATCGTGAACGGCGCCGCGAGCTCCGAGACGATGGCGGGCGATGAGGCGAGCCTCTCGACGATCGCCCGGCGCGTGGGGTCCGCGAGGGCGCGGAGCACGGCGTCGAGGTCGTCGGGATACTTAGGCATATACCTAAGTATTAGGCGGGGTGCCTCTCCCGTCAAGACCCTTCGCCGACGCCGAGGGAGGCGAGCGCCTCGTCCACGACCTTCGCCGGGACACCGATGGCGGTGTGGCCGTCTTCGATGTCCCACAGCGTGTTCTGCAGCAGCCGCGCGCGCGTCCACGCGGAGGCACGGCGGCGATCCAGGTCGAGCATCTCGGTCAGGATGTCGAAGCGGCGGCGCACGAGACCCACGGCGTCGGCCGCCCCGCCGGCACTCCACCGGCTGTCCAGGGCGGGCCAGAGGTCGAATCCGGGATCACCCACGAGCGGCTCGGGGTCGATCGCCAGCCACGGTGCACGGTCGGCGGCGAGCACGTTGCCGTCGTGCAGGTCCCAGTGCAGGAGGCGATCTCCGGGCTCGGGCTGCACCTCCGCGACGGTGCGCACCCACCGGTCGAGCCGCGTGCGGTCGTCGCCGTCGAGCACCCGCGCCGCGGCCGGCGCCGCCTCGATCATCTCCGCCGCGACCACCCCGAGGCGCGGAAGCCCCTCCGAGGCGGGTGCGCGATGCAGTTGCGACAGCAGCTCGCCGATCACCCGGACGACCTCGTCGTCGTCGTCGATCGCGGCGAGAGGTCGCTCGGCATCCAGACGCTCGAGCAGCATGGCACCCCGGGTTTCGTCGCTGTCCAGAAGGCGGACGGCACCCCGTCCGTCCCAGCGGGTGAGACCGAGGATCGCCGCCGTGGTCTCGGCACGCGGCACCTGCAGCTTCAGCGCGGCCGGGGCGCCCTCCTCGTCGCGCACCGGCACGACGAGGCCCGCCTCCCCCGCCCGCACCTCGCCGTCGGGTCGCAGCACCCACCGCTGGAAGAGCTCGCGCGCGACCGCGGGGACGGCGCTCACCCACTCCCTGGTCGCGGCGTCGCCAGCCTCGAACCGCTCGCGGATCGGACGCGGAAGAGCGAGTCGGTCCTCGTTGGTCATGCTCGCCAGTCCATCACAGCGCGGTCGGCACGTCGCGTCGATCCCGGTCCGCGGACCCCTGGGCCTCCTCCGGGATCCGTCGCCGCAGCACGACCCCCGCGACGACGAGCGCGACGCCGAGGACGCCCGCGATCGCGAGGGCTCCGACCGCGAGCCCGTCGCGGAGTGCGACCCGCTCGTCGGCGCCGGCAGCGACGAGCGTCGAC
This sequence comes from Microbacterium sufflavum, assembly GCF_023091155.1. Taxonomy (NCBI): domain Bacteria; kingdom Bacillati; phylum Actinomycetota; class Actinomycetes; order Micrococcales; family Microbacteriaceae; genus Microbacterium; species Microbacterium sufflavum. Next base: position 393,998 of record NZ_JAHWXK010000001.1, read on the forward strand.
GTGACCGCCCCGCTGAGAGACGCGACGACCGCCGTCCAGACCGCACCGCCGATCATCCCGGTCGAGTTGGCGAGCCCCGACACCACGCCGACCTGGTCCGGCGCGGCGCCGGACATCGCGAGGCCCATGATCGGCGGGAGCACGGTTCCGATGCCGAGGCCCAGCAGGAGCAGCGGAACGAGCACGTCCGCGAGGTAGCCCCCGTCGACGGGCACGTGCGAGAGCAGCAGCGCACCCGCCAGGAAGACCAGGAGTCCCAGGACGAGCGCGATCCGCTCGCCGAAGCGCGCCGTGACGAACGGGGCGAGGAGGATCGAGGCGATCGCGGTGACGACCGTCAGCGGAACGAACGACAGCGCCATCTGCATCGGGGCGTATCCGAGCACCTGCTGCAGAAGCAGGGTCGCGAGGAAGAAGGAGCCGTAGAGGGCGCCGGTGACCAGGAACTGCACGACGTTCGCTCCCGCGACGTCGCGATCCTTCAGGATGCGCAGGGCGAGCAGTGGCACCCGCGCGGTGCGCTGCCGCACGACGAACGCGATCAGCAGGACGACGGCGACGCCGAGGGCAACGAGGGTCTGGCCGCCCCAGCCGAGGTGCTCGGCCGTGATGACGCCGTAGGCCAGCAGCGACACCGCCGACACGAGCAGACCGGCACCGAGGATGTCGAGTCCGGCGGTCAGACCGGGGCCGCGACCGCGGGGCAGCAGACGCCAACCGACGACGAGGCTGAGCAGTCCGATCGGGAGGTTGATGAAGAACAGCCACTGCCAGCTGGTCAGCTGCATCAGCACCCCGCCCACGAGGAGCCCGAGCGCACCGCCCCCGGCGAACGTGAAGCTGTAGAACGCGATGGCCCGCGTCTGTTCCCGCTGGTCGGTGAACATGGTCACGATCAGGGCCAGGGTGACCGCGGTGATCATCGCAGCGCCGCCGCCCTGGGCGAAGCGCGAGATCACGAGCATCGTGGCGTTCGACGACAGCCCCGCCGACACCGAGGCGACGGTGAAGACGGACACGCCGATCAGCAGCACGCGCCGATGCCCGATCAGGTCGCCGAGGCGTCCGGCGAAGATCAGCAGACCGCCGTACGCGAGGAGGTAGGCGTTGATCACCCAGGACACCCCGGCCTGGGTGAACCCGAGTTCGCGCTGCATCACCGGCAGCGCGACGTTGACGATGGTCTCGTCGAGGACCGTCATCAGGGTGCCGATGCAGAGGACGCTGAGCGCCGTCCAGCGGGCGCGGGCGGAATTCATGGTGGTGGCCCTTCGATAGGGAAGTGTGGTGGTCAGACAGTAGCAGATGATCTATTTCTAGACGATATAAGTGCGATGCTATTCTGTCGACATGATCGCGCGCACGGTGAGCGACCTCGTGGTGCAGCTGCAGCTGCTGACCCGGTCGATCGAACAGCAGGCCACCGCGCAGTTGGAGACGCAGGACACCACGCTGCGCACGGTGAGCGTCCTCCTCTGCGCCGCAGCCGGCGAGAAGACGCAGAAGGAACTCGCGGAACTGGCCTGCCTCGACAAGTCGACGATGGTGAACACCCTCGATGCCCTCGAACGCGCGGGACTGGCCGAGCGGCGCGTCCTGGCGGAGGACCGCCGTGTGCGGATCGTGGAGGTCACCGACCGAGGGCACGCGATCGTGTCGTCCACCGCCGGCGCCCTCGACGACCTCTATTCGTCGCTGCTCGACCGCCTCCCGGAAGAGGACAGGGAGCCCTTCCTGCGCTCCCTGTCCCGGCTCACGCAGGCCCCGTCGCCTCAGCCGGCGGACGCCGTCGCAGGCTGACGGGCCGGTCGCGTGGCCCTGACCATCGCGTATCCCCACGTCGCGAGACCGAGCAGCGGACCCCAGAGCCAGAACGGGAACATGAGCAGCAGATAACCGGTCTCACCGATCGATCCCGTCCCCTCGACCGCGAACTGCAGCCCGGCAGCCGTGAACAGGACGCTCACGACGCTCGCGGGGATGATGGCCAGCGCGGGCGGGACCCGTCGCCCTCCGAGGCCGGCGAGGCTGCGCGGGAACCGGAGACCCCACGGACGGATGAGGCCCAGCGTGAGCACACCGCCCGCCAGCATCCCCGCACCGAGCACGAGACCCACCACCCGGACGGTGGGCTCTGCGGCGAAGAGTTCCGCGCTCCCCCCGAAGAGCGGCCACGGCGTCAGCCAGCTTGCCCGCGCGACGACATAGGGCAGGGCGCAGGCCGCCGCGGCGACCGTGAGCGACCGGCGGTGTCGGAGCACCGCGATGGCCAGCCGCCCGCGGGCACCAGCGGCCTCGCCGATGGTCCAGATCAAGAGACCGGCGGACGCGACGACGTGGGCGAGCGGGACGGCGGCGCCCGGGAGCATCGCACCGAGTGCCTCCGCGACCCGGGGCACGAGCTCGCCCGATCCGGTCGCGAGCGCCGCCGCGGCGACACCGATCAGCCCAGCCCCGAGCAGAAGCCCTCTCCAGGGACGGCGAAGCGCCACCAGCACCACCAGGGCGACGATTCCCCCGACCACGCTCACCGCGAAGGCGTACCCCGCAGCCGGGATGATGCCGCCGGGCGTCGTCAGTGCGAGCAGCAGCGCGGCGACCAGCGCCGCCGTGCGGACGAGCCACGGAGGAACACTGCGGAACACCGCCCTGGCGACCAGCGCACCGACCGAGAGGACGAGCGCGGCCAGCGCACCGATGAGCGAGAGGGCGCGTTCGACCCCGGCGCCGAGGTGGCCCGCGAGACTGGAGGGCAGCGGATCGATGCCCGGGACGACCATCGTCGCCAGGGTGAAGGCGGCGACGGCCAGGGCGCCGGCGGCCACGGCGACGAGAGTGCAGAGGGTGACGGGGCGACTCAGAGGTGACATGCCTCCACGCTAGGAATCCGCGGATCCCCCGACCTCGCCCGCAGGAGGCGTCACCCTCACCCGTCCGGGTGATCCTTCCGGGCCCGCCCGGTCACCCGCGCGGACGCAACAGCCCGTTCTCGTACGCCCAGATGACGACGTGCACGCGGTCGGGCACGTCGAGCTTGGCGAGCACCGCCTTGACGTGCGTCTTCACGGTGTTCGCCGACAGGAAGAGCCGACGCGCGATGTCGTCGTTCGAGGCGCCGGTGGCCAGCGCGCGCGCCACCTCCCGCTCCCGCGGGCTGAGCTGTGCCAGCACCTCGGCCGGATCGACCGTCGGTGCCCCGTCACGCACGAACCCCAGCAGCGCCGCCGTCGCGCGCGGCGACAGCACGGACCCCTCCTCGGCCACCGTGACCGCGGCGTCGGCGAGCGCCTGCGGTGTCGCATCCTTCGTGAGGAAGCCGCTCGCGCCCTCGCGGATCGCGGCGTACACGTACTCGTCGAGGTCGAACGTGGTGAGGATCAGCACGCGGAGGCGGGGACGGATGCGCAGGATCTCGCGCGTCGCGGCGATCCCGTCCATCCCGGGCATGCGGATGTCCATCAGGACCACGTCGACGGCGTGGGCGCGGACGTGCTCGACGGCGGCCTCGCCCGACGCGACGGCGACGACCTCCGCGATGCGCGCGTCCCGTTCGAGGGTCAGCGCGATCGCGGTGCGCAGCAGCTCCTGGTCGTCCACGAGCAACACCCGCACACTCATGCCGCGCTCCGCGTCACAGGGAGGTCGACCTGCACGCACCAGCCCGCGGGACTCCGGGGTCGTGCGGTGAGCGTGCCACCCGCCAGCCGCACGCGTTCGGCGATCCCGATCAGCCCGATGCCGCTGCCGAGGTCGGACTCGGCAGGACCAGTGCCGCCGTCGTCGGTCACCGTCGCCCGCAGCCGGCCGGGGAGCCAGCGGAGGCGCACGTCGATCACGACCGGGGCCGACGTGTGCCGCAGGGCGTTGGTGAGCGCCTCCCGCACGGCGTGATGCAGCGCGAGGGCGGCGTCGGCGCGCAGCGGACCCCGCTCGCCCGACTCCTCGAGCAGCGCCCGCACCGACGGAGTGCGCACGCTCTCCACGAGGGCCGCGAGGGAGTCGACCGTGGGCAGCGGTTCACGCGGCGCCTCCGGTGCCACGGTCGACCGCATGCTGCGCAGCGCCTCCCGGCCGGTGTCGACGACGATCGCGAGGGAGGCGTCGCTGCGGGCGGGATCGTCGTCGCGCGTCAGCCGAGCGACCTCCGCCTGGGCGATCATGACGGTCACGGCGTGGGCGACGACGTCGTGCAGGTCCCGGCTGATGCGGGCGCGCTCATCCGTGATCGCACGCGCGACGCGGGCCGTGGCGCGCTCCTCCGTCTGATCCCTGCGCACGCGGACGACGAGGCCGAGCGCCCAGGCGGCCGCGATCGCGCCGCAGAGGCCGACGAACGTGCCGAGCCGGAAGTCGCCGAGGTGCGGTTCGACCACCGCGATGAGGGCAGCGCCGCCGATGCCGCCCGCCAGCGCGAGCATCGGGAACGGCCGACGCGAGCGCGCGGCCACCTGGCCGACCACCAGCAGGTAGGCCGCGGCCGAGGGCAGGAAGGCGGTGGGGACGGCGGCGGTCGGCGACAGGAGGACGAGGACGAGCATGACCGCGTCGGCGGCGGCGAGGGCGGCGAGGGGATGACGGATCGCGACGAAGGTCGCGGCATGCACGAGCAGGCAGAGGGTGACGACGATGGCGAACGCGAACGGCTCGGGGCGGAACGCCGGGTCGCCCAGCACGGCGAGGCTCGATGGCAGCAGCACGATTGCGGCGATCACGGCGACGAGGAGGTCCACGCGCACCCAGGCGCGCCCCGTCGACTCGACCGCCCCGGTGTCCGACCTCATCGTCCTCATGCTTCCACCCCGCGGGCTCGCGCGGCTCACCCGGACGGGTGAGTTCCGCGGTCTCCGCCGTCGTGCCCACCCGGTGTCGCGGCGGATGGGCGGAACCCGCGGAGGGCCGCGTCCAGCGCCCCGCGCATCGCGGTGCGCCTCCCCTCACCGTCGACGCCGCGGAGAGCGGCGTCGATTCCGGCGCCCTCGACCGCTCCCAGCGCCGCTCCCACCATCGGCGCGACGTCGGCGGCGCCCGCGTCGGTGCGCGCCGAGATCTCCCGGGTGAGCGCGCGCGCCAGCGCCAGGAGCTGAGTGGCGAGGGCGCGCGGGAACTCGCCGCGAGCTCCGAGGGCCGCGCGGATCGATGCCTGCCGAGCGAGCGCCTCGTCGGTGGTGGAGGCGTCGATGAGCACTCGCAGGGCCTCCTGCACGCGGTCGGCGGCGTGCGGTGAGGCACTGTCGTGGGCGGCGCCCAGGGCGAGCGCCGTGAAGTCGTGCACGTGGGCGAAGAGCACGTCCTCCTTCGCGGGGAAGTGCACGTAGAAGGTGCGCTCCGAGACGTTCGCGTGGCGCGCGATCTGGGCGACCGTCGTGGCGTCGTACCCCTGGGCGTGGAAGAGCTCGGACGCGCTGGCCAGCACGGCCTGTCTGGTCCGCCGGCGTCGGGCCTCGTGCCCGTTCTCGTGCGCCTCTCGCATGGGTCGAGCCTAGCGTCGCCCCGCCATAAGTTTGCAGATCTGCAATCTTTCGTCCATGCTGTGATCATGGATGCCGACCCCCGCCTGTACGTGGTCACCGGAGCGGACTCCGGCCTCGGCCGCGCCGTCGCCGACCGGCTCTCCGCTCAGGGCCGGGTGATCTCGTGCGGCATCGGCGACACGGTCGACGTCCGTGCCGACCTGGCGACGCCCGAGGGCCGCGCGCGGCTGCGCATCGAGGTCGACGCGCGCAGCGGCGGCCGCGTGGACGGCGTCGTCGCGGCGGCCGGCATCGGCGCACCGCGGGTGGAGACCGTGGCCCTCAACTACTTCGGCGCCGTCGCCGTCCTGGAGGACCTGCGGCCGCTTCTCGCCCGGTCAGCCGCCCCCGCCGCCGCCGTCGTGTCCTCGTCGTCGACGCTGAACCGCGGGAGCGGGGCACTGGTGCGGGCGTGCCTGCGGGGCGATGAGGCGACCGCGCGGCGCGTGGCCGCAAGGCTCATCCGCACGCGCCGCGGCAGCCAGCTCTACCGCTCCAGCAAGATCGCTCTCAACCAGTGGATCCGGACCGCCTCCGTGCGGCCGGAGTGGGCGGGTCGCGGCATTGTCGTGAACGCGGTCGCACCGGGGATCATCGCCACGGAACTGGTGATGCGGAACTGGGAGCGCGAGCGGCGCCTGCTGGAGACGGCGCTGCCGCAGCCGCTGGGGGCACCGGGGCCGGTCGCATCCGTCGCCGCCCTGCTCGCCCATGCCGTGTCCGCCGAGAACCGCTTTCTGACCGGCCAGGTCATCTACTGTGACGGCGGGACCGATGCCCTGACGCGGGGCACCCGACCGCAGCGGATCTTCCTGCGCTACCGCCCCCGCGAGATCCGCACACTGCTGCGGGAGTCGCGCCGGCTCAGCGCGCCGCCGTCGCCGACCCGCCCGGACCCCGCTCGGGGGGCGGGCAGCTGAAAGGATGTGTCCATGATCGAGGTGGACGGTGTCACGGTGCACACGGGCGACCTGACCCTCCTCCCGGCCGTCACAGTGTCCGCGCAGCGGGGCTCCGCGCTGGTGATCCGCGGGGCGAACGGCTCGGGCAAGTCGACGCTGCTGCGCGTGCTGGCGGGCACCCGCATGCCCTCGCACGGCCGTGTCCGCATCGACGGAGAGCCGGTGGCGCCGCGTGATCCCGGGTTCCGCCGCCGCGTCGCCGCGATGATCGGCCTGCCGCCGACCGCGCCCGACCTCACGGTGTTCGAGCACGCCCTCCTGGTGGCGACGACGTGGACGGCCGATGCCGCCGGCGCCGCGGAGCAGGCGCGGCGCGTGCTCGCCGAGCTCGGGCTCACCCCCCTCGAGCAACGTTTCCCCCACGAGCTGTCGTCCGGTCAGACGCAGCTGTTCGGCATCGCGCTCGTGCTCGCGCGGCCGTTCGAGGTGCTGATCCTCGACGAGCCGGAGCAGCGCCTCGACCCTGAGCATCTGGAGACGATGATCGGCGTGCTGCGGGCGCGCCGCGCCGACGGTGCCGCCGTGGTCGTGTCGACGCACAGCCCCACGCTCGCGGAGGCGATCGCCGACCAGACGCTCTGGCTGGACGCGGCAGCGTGAGCACCCGCGTCACCGCGGCCGTGCGGGTCTGGCGTTCTCGGAGCGCCCGCACCCGCGCCGACCACGCGTACGCCGCGTACCTCGGGCTCCTGGTGGCGCTGGTGGCGGTCGTCCCCCTCGTCCGCGCGGCGTGGCTGGGTCTGACCGGTCCGCAGGCGACGCTCGCGCTCACCTCGGGCGAAGCGCCTGGCGCGACCGTCGCGATCGTCGCCGGGCTGTGGGGCGGGGCCCTGCTCTGTGGCCCGAAGAGGGGACCGGCACTGCGGGCACCGTTCCTGACGCATGCCCTCGCCTCCGCCGAGCTCGCCCGCGCGGACGTGTTCCGTGGTCCGGTGCTGCGGGCCGGCGTCGTCGTCGCGACCCTGACCACCGCGTCGGCGGCGATGGTGGGCCTTGCCGTGGCCGCGAGCCATGGAACCGGGATGCTCGATGTCACCGTGTTCGTCGTGGCGGGCGCGCTGGTCGGCGTCATCGCGACGATCCTGTGGCTGATCGGCCAGGTGTTTCCTCGCGCGGCGTTGCCGGGTGCGGCGGCGGTCGTCGCCCTCGGCGCCGCGACCACGGCCACACCGGGTCTGCGGCCGTTCACGCCCTGGGGCTGGGCCGGGCTCGCGTTCCCCGCCGGCGACGCACTTTCCGCGCTCGCCGCGCTGGTCGCGCTGAGCGCGCTGGCCACCGGGCTGTCCGCGACGGTGCCGATGCTGCTGGATCGGCTGGAGCTCACCGACCTGCTCGCCCAGTCGCTGCGCTGGGACTCGGCGACCGTGCGGGCGACGGGGATGGACTTCGGGGCCGCGGCCGCGGTCTACCGGACTCCCCCGCGGGTCGGTCGACGGCTTCGTGCCGTGCGGCCGCACCGATGGTCCGCGGTCGTGGTGCTGCGCAGCGACGCGATCGGAGCCGTGCGCACGCCCGGTCGGCTCCTCCTCGGTGTGGTCGCCGTTGCCGGCGCCGGCGTGCTGGGCGCGTTCGCCGTGGGCGCGTCGGGGCAGCAGTGGGCCTGGGGTGCGGCGGCCGGCGTGCTCCTGTTCGCCGGGCTCGGTCCCCTCACCGACGGGATCCGGCACGCCGTGGCCGCGGCCGCCGATCTGCCGCTCTATGGGATGAGCGACGAACGACTCCTCGCCGGACACGCCCTCTTCCCGGTGTCCGTCTCGACCGCCGTGCTGCTCGTGGTGGCGGTCGTGTGCGCGGCCGCGACGGGGTCGACCGTCTGGCCACCGGTCCTCGGAGTGCTGCTCCTCGGACTGTTCGGGGTCCTCACGCGGCTGGCGACCGCACTCCAGGGGCCGCTTCCGCCCGCGCTGCTCGCGCCGATGCCGACGCCGATGGGCGACCTCGGTGGCGCCGTGCGCTTCGCCTGGGCACTCCAGGGGGTGCTGCTCGCGGGGCTCGCGGGCGCCGCGACCGCGATGATCGTCGACGTGCCCGGCTTCGCGCTCGGCACCGCGGTCGTCCTGATCGGGCTCTGCGCGCACCGCTGGCGCCACCGGCACTAGGACCACCGGCACTAGGACCACCGGTGCGGGCCGTGCCGAGACCCGCGGTCAGTTCAGGCGCTCGGTCAGGTGCACCGTGACGCTGTCGCCGTCGGTCTTGCCGATGCGCCGGCGGATGGCGGCCGCGACGGGGAGCTTGTGCGTGCCGTCGCCGAGGGCCATGAACGCGCCGCGGAAGGGTTCGCCGTCGACCGTTCCCGCGACCTTCACCAGGCCGCGCGTTCCGAAGACCGTCGCCGAGTCGGGCAGTTGCACGCACGTCCAGGTGTCGCCGTCGCGGACCTTGCCGAGCGTCGCGGTGAAGGTGATGTCGAGCGGAGTGCTGTTCGTCATGGTGGCTCCCGTGCCGTTCAGAGGAAGAGCCCGACGATGGCGCCGGTGAGCACGAGCTTCACGACCCAGTCGAGCAGGTGGACACCGGCCGCGGGCACGGCCGTGTTCTCGTGGATCACGCCGCCCGAGAGCAGGGTGAGGGGAAGCACGGAGAGCGCGAGCCCGAGCAGCGCTCCGGCTCCGGCGCCGTGCCACCCCGCGGTCGCCATGAGCCCGGCGATCAGCCCGGCGGCGAGCAGGCTGCGGACGACGACCGTGAGCATCTGCACGGCAACGGGGAGCCCGGGGCGCGGGGTGCTGGTCCGTGCGATCAGCGTCGAGACCGCGGGGATGGCGTAGAGCGCGGCGCTGGCGAGGAACGAGGCCACCGTGGCGAGGGCGATGCCGAGGACGATCATGAGCGGCTCCTTTAGTACCGATTGGTACGAAACTACGCTCGGCATAGAGAACTGTCAAGTACTAAAGTGGGCGGTATGACCTCGCGCGCCTCCGGCCCCGGCCGCCCGCCCGGACTCACCGGCGACGCCCTCCTCGCCACCGCGCGCGACGTGTTCCTGGAGCACGGGTACGCCGGGGCGTCCATGGAGGAGGTCGCCCGACGGGCCCGCATCTCCAAGGCCTCGCTCTACCGCGACCACTCCTCCAAGACCGCGCTGTACACCGCGGTCGTGCGGCAGTGGGCGGCCGCGGGCCGCGACGCGATGCGCCCGGCGCTCGAACGGCTCGCCGCCGACGACGATGTGCGCCGCGGCCTCACCGAGCTCGCGGAGACCATGCGCGCGGGGATCCTGAGCGAGCCCGTGCTGCGGATGCGACGCCTCGTGATCGCCGAGGCCCCGGCCCACCCCGAGGTCGCGCGGCTCTACCTCGAGGAGAGCTGGAACCGGAACATCCAGAACCTCGCCGACACGCTCGCGCAGCTCCCCGTCGACCGCGGGCTGCAGATCGATGATGCGCACGCCGCGGCCTCCGAGTTCACGTGGCTCGTGATCGGGCCCGCCCTGAACGCGCAACTGCTGGGGGTCGACGAGACGGGCGGCCCAGTGCCCCGCGCGGTCGACGCGTTCCTCGCCCGCTACGGACGGCCCTGACCCGCGCCTGCATTGTCCTCCGTCGGCGCGGATCTGGAAAGGCCCTCAGTTCGCCCCCGGGTGCGGGGCCACGCTGGCCGGGCTCTCCGCAGCCCCGAGAGCCACGTCACGACACGGACGAAGCGAGGTGATCAGCCCGACCCCGATTCACTGCGACACCCCATCGACGTTTCACATCGCTGAAAGGAAGAGGAAATGAGAGCAGTCGTCTACGAGGGTCCTCGCTCGGTCAACGTCACCGACGTACCGGACGCACGGATCGAACGTCCGACGGACGTACTCGTCCGGATCACCACCACGAACATCTGCGGGTCGGACCTGCACATGTACGAAGGCCGCACGAGCTTCGAGACCGGCCGATGGTTCGGTCACGAGAACCTGGGCCAGGTGATCGAGGTCGGCGACGGAGTCGACAAGGTGAGGGTGGGCGACTACGTCGCGATCCCCTTCAACGTCGCCTGCGGGCACTGCAAGAACTGCGAGCGCGGCTTCACCAACTACTGCCTGACCGCGCAGCCGGTGCCCGAATGGGCGGGTGCCGCGTACGGCTTCGCCGACATGGGTCCGTGGGCGGGCGGGCAGGCCGAACTCCTGCGCGTGCCGTGGGGGGACTTCAACTGCCTGCGACTGGGAGAGGATGCCGAGGAGAAGCAGAACGACTACGTGATGCTCGCCGACATCTTCCCCACCGGCTACCACGCCACCGAGCTCGCGCACGTGAAGCCCGGCGACCAGACGGTCATCTACGGAGCGGGGCCCGTCGGATTCATGGCGGCATACTCGGCGATCATCAAGGGCGCCGGCAAGGTCATGGTCGTCGACCGGCACCCCGACCGCCTGCGGAAGATCGAGGAGATCGGAGCGATCGCGATCGACGACTCGGCGGTGGATCCGGTCGAGGCGGTCACCGAGATGACGATGGGGCTCGGCGCGGACAACGGATGCGAGTGCGTCGGCTATCAGGCCCACGACCCCGGCGGCGCCGAGGATCCCACCCTCACGCTGAACCGGCTCGTGAAGTCGGTGCGGTTCACCGGTGAGATCGGCGTGGTCGGGGTGTTCATCCCGCAGGACCCCGGCGCCTCGGACGAGCTGGCGAAACAGGGCAAGCTCGCCTTCGACTTCGGGGAGTTCTGGTTCCGCGGCCAGAAGCTCGGCAGCGGCCAGTGCCCGGTGAAGAAGTACAACCGGGCGCTGCGCGACCTCATCGCCGGAGAGAAGGCGACGCCGTCACGGATCGTCAGCCACGACCTCTCCCTTGAAGAGGCCCCGGAGGCGTACGAGCACTTCGACAAGCGCGACGACGGTTGGACGAAGGTCGTCCTCCACCCCGACCAGGCACCGGACGCGGCGTGATGGACCGGGACTGAGTCGCAGCAGGAGTCGAACAGGAGGGTGAGGCGATGGCGACGAGCGGCGCACCGGAGCCCCGACCGCAGAAGGGCCGCAGCACGCGCGCGGAACCCGGACGCGCCGTGGCGTTCAGCGACGCGATCATCGCGATCGTCATCACCCTCCTCGTGCTCGACCTCCGACCACCCCGAGCGGAGCCGGGCGAGCTGCTGACCGCGCTGCTCGAGGAGTGGCCGACCTACCTGGCCTATGCGGCGTCATACGCCTACCTCGCCGTCATCTGGCTGAATCACAAGGCCGCCTTCACCCGCATCCGCGAGATGGACCGCGGTCTGCAGTGGGCGAACCTCGGCATCCTCGCAGCCCTGGCCCTGATCCCGTGGCCCACCGCGGTGATCGCCGAGACGGCGCGGACGGGCAACCTCACCGACGAGCGGGTCGCGGTCGCGCTGTATGCCCTCATCGGAGCCCTGCTGTGCTCGGCCTGGCTCGTCTTCTTCTCGCATCTGGCGCGGCATCCCGACCTCACGAACGACGACGTGGAGGACTCGTACTTCGCGCACGAGCGACCGCGCGCGCTCATCGGCGTCGCCCTCTACCTCGCCGCCGGGCTGCTCGGAGTCCTCGTGCATCCGCTGGTCGCGTCCGTGATCTTCCTCGCCATCCCCGTGTTCTACGGCATCACCAGCCACGGGCACGACCGGGCGCCCCGGCCTTTCCCCCGGGGGAAGCAGGACGAGCGTTGACCCCAGGACGGGACGAGGGTGACGGTGGGCTGTGACCCCCGTCCTGGGCCACGCATCATCAGCGCGTGAACAAGAGGACACCGGCCAAGATCGCCGCAGTGACCCCGATCAACGCGGGCCATCCCCACCAACTCCCTTTCGGCGGCCTGCCGGTCGCGGGAGGCATGCCGAGCCGCGCGCGGATCGCGTCTGCCTTGGACTCGAGCTCTTCCGAGCGATCCTGCGGCTGGAGGGGGGACCCCTCCGGCCATCGCATTCGATCGCGCGAGATGCTCTCGAGTTCGACTCTGATCTCCTCCAGCTCCCGCCGAAGCTCAACGGCCTCTTCGGAGTCGATCTCGTCGTGCCGGTCGTGAGTGTTCACCGTGTCGTCCATCTCGCATGAGCGATGCCAGGGAAGATGCGTGGGCAGTTCGCCCCTCAGATCCTCGCCAGGGTATCCGACGCTGCCGCCGAGACGGTGGAGTACGAGACCAGGAGCGTTCAGACGGTCCGTGGCACCGGGAAGCTCATGACCGCGAAGTGGGAGAAGGACGGCTGGGAGCTCGTCACCCAGAACCCCGGCAAGCTCCGCACCGAGCTCGTCTTTCGCCGCCCCAAGCCTGCGTTCCCGTGGAAGCCGCTCGCGATCGTCGGCGGCGTGCTCGTGGTCCTCGGCCTCTTCATCGGGATCATGGTCGCGGTCACCGGCGGTGACAAGGAGGACGACCCGGCACCGGCGGACACTCCCCGCTCCGAAGCCGTCGCGCCGCAAGACGAGTCGTCGACGGAGCCCCAGGAGTCCACCGCGCCGGCTCCCGCTGAGGAGAGTCCGCTGACCGTCGAGAACAACGCCGACCTCGCGGCTCTGCTCACGGGTCCCCAGGACGGCCCGACCGTCGAGGCCTTCGCCGCGCAGTACGCCGGCCAGCTGATCGAGTTCGACGGCGCGATCGGGGCGATGAACCGCCATGAGGGCTCCACGACCCGTTACGACATCCTCATCGCGAACGGCGACTATAGCGAGACCCATTCGAACGGTGGCCCGAGCTTCCAGTTCCGCGACGTCTCCATCACGAACGACCTGCACCTGACCGCTGACGCGCCGGACACGATCGGCGTCGGCGACAACCTCCACGTCATCGCTCGCGTCGGCTCGACCGACGGTCAGCTCTTCCTTCTCACGCCGGTGCAGACCAGCGTGCGCTGAGGTCTCCGCCCGGTAGCTAGGGGCACTGCCATGGCTCGCTTCCCACGCGTCCAGTTCCCGCCGCCATCTCGACTTCCAGAAATCTAATACAGTGTGATAGTCAACGTCGGCTAAACTAGCACACTGTTATAGACGGATGGCTCGTGAGGGAAAATGGACGAAGCATCGAAGGAACCGGGAACGCGGGCGAAGATACTCATCGCTGCGGCAACCATGCTGGGCGAGAACCCCACAGCACGTCTGAGTGTGAGAGCAGTGGCAGCCCGCGCTCAGGTGAGCACGGGCTCGCTCCGCCACTTCTTCCCGACACAGCGGGAACTCATCGACACGGTGGTGGCCGCTATGTATGACCTGGAGATCCCCGATGATCCGATCAATGATCATTCCTCGACGGCGGAGGAACGACTCATCGCATGCTTACAGCTGATCCTCCGTCAGGTCGGGGTGGGCGAGAGCGTCCGGAAGCAATGGGGGGCGCTGTACGAGGCGTATGTGGCCACGGCTCCATCCGAGGACGAGGCAGCGACCTACATCGCGCTGGACCGCATGGGGCGGCATCGCATCGCGCAATGGCTGACCACCTTGATCGACGAGGGTGCGATCTCCGGAGGTCGGGTCGAGGAGCGAGCGCGATTCCTCTCGACCGTGCTGGCGGGGCTCATGACCGAACGTGCGCTGCCCTCCGATGCCGTGGGCGTCGACGCCGAGATGGCGAGTCTGCGGCTCGCCGTGCACGCGGTCATGAGCGAGTGGCCCGTCGCGCGATGATCACCACCCCCATCACACCCGAACTCGTCGACGGCGTGGCGCGGATCGAGAAGGTGGAACGCGGGATGAGGCCGCACAGGCTCCCCTCACACGTGTATCAGCGTGACGCCGACTTTCAGCTGCGCCTGATGGAGGCGCAACCATCCGCCGCCCCTGCACCCGGACAGCGAGACGCACCGCCTCATCGGCACGCGCTTCGCCGACCTCGTCTTCGCGCCCACCGGGGCGTTCGGAGGTGCGTGAGGGCATGCGCCGAAATCTGACCTTCGGCCTCTGCTGCCTTCTCGCCGGCTTCGCACTCACGGGCTGCGTGGGCGCGCCTCCGCCTGCCGCCGAATCCGCCCCGGCGTCTCCTCCGGCCCGTGCGACCTCATCGAACCTCGACGCGCTCGTGGCAGACGAACTCGCGGGTCTCGAACGCGAGTACGACGCGACCGTCGGCGTCATGGCGGTCGACACCGGAAGCGGTGAATCCGTCTCGTACGGCGAGGACCGTCGCTTCGGCTTCGCCTCCACCATCAAGGCCTTCGCCGCGGCGGTCTTCCTCCAGTCCGTGTCGGGCGCAGCCCGCGACGAGATCGTGCGGTGGACGACGGAAGAAGCCGCCGCCGCCGGCCATGCACCCGTGACCTCGCAATACGTCGAGGACGGCCTGACCTACGCGCAGCTCGCCGAAGCCGCCGTGCGCGTCAGCGACAACGCGGCTCTCAATCTCATCCTCGACCGGATCGGCGGTCCCGCAGCCCTCGACGATGCACTCGCCGAGCTGGGCGATGCCACCACGGAGGTCGTGAACGACGAGCCGACCCTCAACACGATTGAACCGGGCAGCGCCGAGGACACCACGACCGCTGCCGCCTTCACGGCCTCGCTCGCGAGGATCCTGGACGGCTCTACATTGTCCGCTGCGGACACGGCGCTGCTCGTCGACTGGATGAGCGACAACCGCACCGGAGACGCCCTCATCCGCGCCGGTGCACCAGCAGGCTGGACGGTCGCCGATAAATCCGGAGGCGCAGGTCCGATCCGCAACGACATCGCCCTCGTCGCGCCACCCGGAGAAGACCCCATCATCATCACGGTGCTGACGTCGCGGAACGATCCACATGCAGACTTCGACAACACGCTCGTGGCCGGAGCCGCCTCCATCGCCCTGCACGCACTCGACCGCAGCACCTGAGGAGAAGAATGTCGCACAGCGATCGGACCACCGCCGCCAACCTGCATGACAGCGTTAGGAACGGTCGGGTCACCTGGCCCGACCTCTGGCTGGCCGCCGGCGTCGCCATCGCGCTCTACGCGATCGGGATCCTGCTCTACCTCCAGATGCCGGACGATGACGCGGTCGCCAAGGGCCTGGCGCTGTTCGCGATCTCGGGGCTCGCGCCATCAGGCGGAGTGCTCGCCATGATCGCCCTTCGCAGGCGTCCGGCGGCGCTCTTCGGCATCACGCGGGTGGCACCGAGATGGCTCGCGATCGCATTCATGATCGGCATCGGAGTCGTCGCTCTCAACCTGGCCGTGACGGCGCTGGTGAGCATGACCACGGACGCCGCCGATCTCCAGAGCGGTTACCAGTCCGCGGCGACCAGCGGCATCGGCGGGTTCCTCGGCGCCATCCTCCTCGGAGCGGTCCTCACCCCGATCGGCGAGGAGCTGCTGTTTCGCGGAGTGCTCTTCACCCTGCTCACCCGCTATGGCGTCTGGCTCGCGGCGATCCTCAGCAGCATCGTCTTCGCGCTCAGCCACGGACTCAACCTGTCGACGCCGGTCGCCGTCATCGTCGGCCTCGCGTCCGCCTGGCTGATGCACAAGACGAAGTCGGTCTGGCCCGGAGTCGTCGTGCACGCCGTCAACAACGCGTCCTCATCGATCGTCTCCGTCGTCTACGTCCACCTCATCGCCGGCTGAAGGCACGTCCGTCCGCGGGGATCGTGGTGTCTAGGCCTTCGCCCCCTGCACGAGCGTGCCCACGGTGTCGACGAGACCGGGGAACCGCTTCTCGAGGTCCACGGTCCGCAACGAGAGCAGGCATCTCGTGCCCTCCGGATCGAGCGGGGTGGCTGACCGGCGCCGAGTACCGCGTCGACGTCGGCATCACCCCCACGCTATAGGAGGAGCGGTCGCGCTAGACGGCAGACGTCACCCTGCGAACGATGCCGGCGACGAGTGTTCCGATCTGCTCGTGCGTCGTGAGGGTGAGCCGAAGACGACCCCCCTGCGTGAGAACACCGAGGATGCGCTCGCCTCTCACCTGCGTGGTCATCGTCGGACCCCAGATCGAAAGCACGCCGGAGCCCTCGTCGGCGGAGACACCGAGATTGCTGATCTCCAGGTCGGCGGCCGTCGCGGTGAGCATCGCCGCCTCGGCCGCCGCCGCGTCGCCGGGCGGGAGCGACGCGAGTATCGCGATCGATTCCGCCGCGCGCTCCCGGGCAGACCGCAGCTGCATGGAGGCACGCCGCGCCAGCGACCACAGGTCGTCTTCCGCGTTCGCACTCAGCATCACGGTGGTCGCGACGAACCGATTGACCACGGCATCGTCGAGCCCGAGGAGCGGACGCAGGTCGATGGGCACGTTGATGCGGACCTGCTCCTGCGGTGAGCCCGCGAGCAGCTCCAATGCCGCAGCAGCACACAGGACCCCCTGAACGGTCGAATCATTCGCTCGGGCAGCGGCACGAAGGCGTCCCGTCGTGACGTCGTCGAGCTCGGCGACGTCGATCGTGGGCGATGCGGCATCGAAGGGTCGGACGGCAGCGGGCCTCGGCGCCTCCTCGTCGGCAGACAGGCCGACCGCCGGCGTTTCGGCGGAAGGCAAGAGCTGCACGTGATCCTCTTGAGCGTCCGGGACGGTGCGCGCGCGCCGCGTTCGTCCTGCCAGCAGGGCGACCAGATCGTGAACGGCGAGGAGGGCTCCGCGTCCGTCGCTGATCTGATGAGAGAACGTGAGCACCACCGACGAGGCGCGCGTCGGCCCGGCGTCGGTGATCAACGTGGCACGAACCAGCGGGCTGCCCTCGGGGTCGATGGGGCGGGTCTGTTCGGCGGCGGCTTCGGTCTGCCAATCGCTCTCCCGCACCTGCCTCACGGGGATCAGGGCGTGGTCTCGGCGGAAGGTTGGGCGGTCGTCACCTCGGTCGATGCGGGCCGTCAGGAGCGGATGGAGAGCTTGCAGCTCGAAGAGCGCGCGCCTCAGCCGCCCCGGGGAGATCGGCGAGGCAAGTTCGACGGCGAGCGAGAACTGCACGGGATTGCGGGAGATGTAGAGATCGATGATCCGCTCGAACGCTCCCAACGGGCGAAGGGTGGACGTGGGGGGCATGTTCATCGGCTCTCCGGTCTATTACGGCGTGCTAGCGTACTCAGAAGCTAGCACGGCGTGCTAGCTCGCGGAGGGGAGGGCCTGCCGCTCGACTCGGTTCCACCCGCTCGAACGAAGAGGAGAGACGATGACGAGAGACACCGATTGGGACGCATTGGCGAGCCGTCTGCGCGATGTGATGGGAGAGCGGGTGCTCCAGCCGGGAGACGATTCGTTCGCGACGGCCGTCGCACTCTGGAGCGCACACCCGACGCATCGCCCGGAGATCATCGCCCGAGTCGCGAGCACTGCAGATGTCCGATACGTGCTCGAATCGGTCCCGGACGACGTGCCGATCGCCGTCCGAGGCGGCGGCCATGACTGGGTCGGCCGAGCGCGGGCGGAGAGCGGCCTCACCCTCGACCTCTCGCAGCTGCGCGGCGTCTGGATCGATGCGACGGCACGAACCGCCACGGTCCAGGGCGGGGCCCGCCTGGAGGACGTGATCAATGCCGCAGGGGAACACGGCCTCGTCGCCGCAGTGGGCACGGTCAATGAGGTCGGCTTCACCGGGCTCGCCCTCGGCGGCGGATACGGCCCCTACCTCGGGATTCTCGGCCTCGCAGCCGACACCATCATCTCGGCAGAAGTCGTTCTTGCCGACGGGTCGATCGTGGCAGCCTCCGACGCGGAGAACGCGGACCTCCTCTGGGCACTTCGCGGAGGGGGCGGGAACTTCGGCGTCGTCACCTCTCTCGAGATCTCCCTCGAGGAAGTCCCGACCATGCTCGCCGGGACCGTCGTCTTCTCGCCGGCCGACATGAGTGAAGTGCTCGCCTCCCTCGACCGGGCCCTCCCCACCTTCCCCGATCAGCTCGCCGTCAGCCCCGCGATCGGCAGCGGCCCCGACGGCCACGCCGCGCTGCTCGTGACGCTGCACTGGAGCGGCGAAGCCGACGAGGGTTCCGAGTGGGTGCGAGTGATCGAACGCCTGGGAACACCTCTGGCATCCACGATCGGACCCGCCACGCCACAGCAGGCGCTCCACGCGCTCGACGGCATGTTCCCCTCCGGGCGTCACTACACACTCCGCACGGCGTCCGTGACCGGCCTCACACCCGAGGTCATCGAGGTCCTGGCGGACGGAGAGCGACGCCGCACGTCTCCTCTGAGCGCGATCAACATCCACCATTTCCACGGCGCCGCCACCCGCATCAGCGCCGACCATTCCGCATGGGCGCTCCGGGAACCGCACCTCATGGTCGAGATCATCGCAGCCACCGCCGACACGGACGGTCACGACGAGCAGATCGCCTGGGCGGATCGCATTCTCGACGCGCTCCACCCCCTCGCCCTCCCTGCCGCCTACCCGAACCTTCTCCCACCCCGCGACACCGCACGTGCCGCCGCAACCTTTGGCAACAACATCTCCCGCCTCGACGCCGTGAAACGAGACGTGGACCCGACAGGCAGGTTCACCGGCATCCCCATCGGGTCGACTCCTCGCGGTCGATGACACCGGGGAAGCACGACATCGTCTGACCTGATCACCGCTGCCGTGTGGTGGATCACGCGGAGGACCGGCCCTGCACGCACCCCGGCCCTGAACGGCCCAGCCGACCGTCCGTCGTGATCGTCACGATTACCTCGGATGCGACTCGCTCTCGCCCGAGGACTTCACGCGTCTCGGAGCATGCCTTCGACCGCTGCGACGACCGCGCGCCGATGCGCCGCGATTCGGCGCGGATCGTCGTGCGCACCCTCGAGGCCCGTGAGGCCGGTCGGAGAGAGCTGCCAGGCCTGCGCGATCGCGTAGATGAAGACGAGGACGTCGACCGGCGACAGAGCGCCCGGGCTCGCCGCCCGCACCCCCTCCACCTTGGCGGAATACACGTCGCTGGGCTCAGACAGCGCGGAAGGTCGCTCCAGCCGTGCCCACATGCTCAGGCGGAGAATGTCAGGACGTTCCTGGTGATGGTCGAACACTCTCCCCGCCCATCCGGCCAGGTCGTCGGGATCCGGAGGCACATCGTTCGCGAGCGTGCGCAACGCGGTCTCGAGTGCAGCATCGAAAAGACCGCTCTTGCCCCCGAAGTACGCGTAGATCATCCGCACGTTGCTCTCGGCGCCCCGCGCGATCCGATCGACCCGGCCGCCGGCGAAACCGTGCGCGGCGAACTCCTCGATGGCCGCGGCCAGGATCCGTGACCGGGTGGCTTCCGCGTCTCTCATGCGCTGCCCTTCGACTTGACGATCTCCGACCGCGCTTCTACGTTATCGGTAAGTAGTTATTTACTTATCGAGGAGTCAGCATGGATCATCCAGAGATCGCGATCGTCACCGGCGCAGGCCGGGGGCTGGGGCAAGCGACCGCGCTGGCCCTCGCCGAGAACGGATACCGCGTCGTCGTGGCGACCCGCTCCGCGGCGTCGGCCCGCGCCGTCGTGAGCCGCATCGAGGAAGCCGGTGGCGAGGCGCTGCCGCTGCATTTGGACATCGGGGACCCGCGGTCCATCGACTCCGCGACGACGACGCTTCTCGCCGCGGTCGCTGCGAAGTGGCCGGGGTCTCCCCTCGCGGTGCTCGTCAACAACGCGGGGATCGGGCGCTTCGCCCCTCTGGGTGAGGTGAGGGCCGCCGAGGTCGACGACACGTTCGGCGTCAACGTCCGCGGGCCGTTCCTCTTGATCCAGGCACTCGCACCGCACCTCGCCGAAGGCGGACGAGTGGTGAACGTGTCGAGCTCGCTGAGTCGTCATGTGAGTCCCGCCACCGCCGTCTATGCGGCATCCAAGGCGGCCGTCGAAGCCCTGTCGCGGAGTCTCGCGCTCGAGCTCGGACGACGCGGCATCCGCATCAACACGATCGCCCCCGGTCCGACGGCCACCGACTTCAATGGCGGCGCCATGCGCGACGACGCAGAACTGCGCGCCGGGCTGAGCCAGCAGACCGCGCTCGGCAGGGTCGGCGAACCGGCGGAGATCGCCGATGCCATCGTCGCGCTCGTCGCGCCCGGCATGCGGTGGGTCACAGGTGAGCGCCTCGAGGTCTCCGGTGGAGTCCTCCTGTGAGCACGATCGCCGTCTTCGGCTCCACCGGGCAGACCGGCCGCCGCATCGTCGACCGCCTCGCACGTGACGGAAAGGATGTCCTGGCCATCAGCCGCCGAACCGGCGGCAGCGCCCTCGGCGTCCGGACTGCCACCGCCGACCTCACCCGCACGAGCAACCCGCCAGCCACGGAGTCTGCGAGTGAATGTCATCCATCCTGAGCCCGAGCGAGTGGAGAGACTGGGCTTACCGCAACCGCTTCGTCGAACATGACGAAGGCCCCGCATCCCAGTCATATCAATGGGAGTCGGGGCCTTCGTGGTGGCGGTGACGGTGGGATTTGAACCCAAGTGCACATACAGGGAACTCTGCCGCCGTGGACCGACTTCGCTGATTTTTCGCGGATCTAGCAGCTCTCCGAATCCGCCTGGATCACCAGAAATCTGGTGCGGTTGTGTCCATGGATGTGTCCACGCCTGGATGTCGAATTCGTTGATTGAGGGTGCTACTCTCGCCTGGCCCGTGCGCGGGACGGTTGGGCCCAAGCGTCCCGATTGAACACGCGGGCTACTTCGGACTGGTCCGCCGTCTCACTGTGGAATCTCTGTCCCAAGCCTGCCGACTCGATGATGTTGTAGGGAGTGATGCCGAGAAGATCGGAGATCTTTTCGAGCTCGCCTTGCTTGAACTCGTAGGCTCCGCTGAGCCGACCCGCGATCGTCGGTCGGCTTACTCCAAGCGCTTCGGCGAGCTCTGAGTGATTCTTGCCCGCACGAGCGGCCTCGGCTCGAACTGCCGCACCGATGCTCTTTGCCGAAAGCGAGCATGCGGCGGGCACGCCCTGAGCAGCCGCCAACTCCTCACGGACTATCTCGCGAACGACCCTCTCGAACTCACCCATGCTTCGCACCTCCCTAGTCAGGAGAGACGATACTCAGAAGTCGTGTCCGCATGTACTGACATTCAAGCGAGTAGATCTTCGACGCCGCTCATTGCTCGGGAGAGGCGGTCGAGGTGTGCGGGGCTCTTGTAGGAGCGTGTCATGGCGCGGGTTGAGTGTCCGACGAGTTCGACGATCAGCTCTTCGGGAACGTCCGCGGCGTAGAGAAGGTCGACGGCGGCATGTCTCAGGTCGTGCAGCCTTACGCGGCGGTCTTCTCCGAGAAGCTCCCGTTGCACGGCCGGCCACAGCCGGGTCTCCATGTTCGGGTCGATGGGCCTGCCTTTGCGGGTGAAGACAAGCCCCCAGGGGTTTGGTTCCACGGTGGCCAGGTGGTGTTCCATCATGTCCCGTAGCGGGTTGATGAGCGGCACGGTGCGCCAGCCGGCTCTTGATTTGGGTCTGGTGAGGAAGAACCCGCCGTAGAGATGCCGGTAGTCAAAGTCGGGTGGGGCGATCGGTAGGCCGTTCTCGCCACGTCGCAGGGTTTGCATTTGCCAACTGATGTCGAGGTGCGCACCGACGCGACCTACCTCGAGTCCAACGACCTCCCCGCGGCGCGCACCTGTCAGGATGTACGTCATCCACTTGAGCCCGTCTGGGCGCGTCCTCAGCGCTTCGAGAAGGTACCGGAGCTCTTGCGTAGTGGGAACGTCGAGCTTCGGGCGAGCTGGTCGAGGCTGTTCGACTAGGCGAACGGGATTGCGTTCGATCTCTTCTTCGCGCACGGCCACGTCGAAGGCGCGCGCTGCGACCACATGCGCATTGCGAACCGTGGTTGGGGAGCACTCGTCCCGCATCCAACGATGCATGCGGCGAACGTCGGCGGCCCTGACGGCTGCGAGCGGCGTGCCGGCGCCGAGTGCCGGGATGATCCTCGTCTTAGCGATAGACCGGTATCCGTCGGCAGTCTTGGGTCGGAGGTGCGGGTAGACGCACTCGGCAAGCCAGTATTCGAACCACTCGCCAACTGTTGTGCCGCTACCCGATGGATAGGATTCCAACGAGGGCAGGTCAGTCCCGCCACGCGCCTGTTCGAATGCCCGCAGATGAGCAAGTACGACTTCGCGCTTCTTGGAACGGTAGCTTTTCCGCCTGCGTTTGCCGTCAACACTTGGGAGCGGGAGAACGACGGTCCAGTACCCCTTCTGGTCTCGGAAGATCGTCCCAGTTCCCTGTGCTCGCCGCTTCGTCATGCATGGACACTACGAGGGGCGCAGTGTTCGCGCTAGCGTGTGGGCGTAGGCGACAGTGGGGATCGGAACTAGTGGAAGTAGCTCCGATCCCCACCTTCCAGTATCCATGGATCATGACGGACGACGGTTTACGGCATCTTGCGAGGGTCGAACCCATGAGCCGTCCGCGGAACTAGCCAGGGCGGCACTGCATCGCCTAGAGCATGCAGCCTCCATGCCGATCCCGGGACGACCGCGATCTCGGGACGCCAGACGAGCGTGGCGTGCGCTGCGGCTGGAACGCGGCGCAAGTCAGAAGCAATCCAGGCTGGCGTGTCTACCAGCCTCACGTATGCGACGTCGGGAGCATCGACAGCCCACAGTGCGTGCAGGCTTACCTTGAGGTTGCTGTTGGCGATTTCACGCGCGCGTGTAAAGTCCCCCCAATCGTCTACTGACTCCGGGGTGACGAATCCCGCGCGAGCGATCTCCTCGATGGTCTCGTCGAATCGTTGCATGCCTGCTCGGAAAGCATCGAAAAAGACGGACGGATGCCAGGCCGGAAGTAGCTCGAACGCGACGGCTGCGTCGTCCTCTTCGGTCCACGATTCGGAGTCGTGGCTGTTGTTGGTGTCTGACATAGCTGGACAATACCACCTTCGAACAAATCTTCTAAGACGTGATGCCCGCGGGATACACTCAACGGGTCTCGGCCGGATGAAGGATGTCTGGCCGTGGCTTCTCGAGTGCTCTCTACGGAGTACTGACTTACTCGGCCTCGACCGCAGCTCGCGCAGCGGCTTCCTCGGGACTCAGCCCATCGTCGAACGCTCCGAGGTAGTCCCAGCGTACGAGGCGGTCGGATCGGAGTCCGGTCAGTTTGTGCAGCTCGTCGTCGGTTGCCGCCATCCATTCCCGCCATCGGCTCCGCTCACTCATGCTGGGAATTTACCGCGTTCCGGTGCTCGGGTGGAGGACCCGGCGGCTGCCAAGGACTTCGGCAGCCGCCCATCTCTCCGGTCCCCTCGATGCGGCCGCCTGCGACTAGTCACCGAGGCCATCCACCGGGTGGGAGCAATACCGCGCACGATCGATCCCGGAGTGCAACCCCCGGTCGCACCTGTGACCACGCAGCTAGCGTTGAAGGGGCGGGCGGCCAGCGCGCACCAACATCGAGGTGATCATGACGCAGAGCACGACGGTTACATTCGACGACGAGACCTACCCGCTTCCACCGGGTAGCGACGTGGTCGCTCTCATGGATCGCATCGAGGCCGCCGCCCACAGCGACACCGCCGCGTTCGTTACCTTCGCCACCGCAGGCAGCCTAGTCAGCGTACTCATCGGCGCCCACACCAGGGTCACGGTCTGCGTCGATCCGACCGCTCAAGCCGCAGCGATGGGAGTATTGCCCGACGACTGGGCGGACTGGAACCTGTAGTTCGATCCGCCCCACAGGAGAAGGGCTCTCGCGCGGCGGGCGAATCGCAACCGCGGGGCAAGAGCCCCTCAACCGGAGCCTTCACAAGGGTTCTCCCCAGAGTCCCGAGCTGCGCTCTGCTTGCAACACTACGCGCAATCGGATCAGCCCATAACCCACACCTCACGCGACGCGAACCGCTGAACCAATCGACGCTCTCGCCTCGACGAGCGGGCAAGCGAAGGCATCCCTTTCGCCCAACCCAACCCGGTTGATGTACGCGACGACGATGGCGTATGACCGAAACAGCCCTACCCGGGTGTAGGGCACGCCCTGCGCGAGACAGTAGCCCTCAATGATGGGCGCCGCGCGGCGGAGATGAGGGCGGGGCATGGACGGGAAAAGATGGTGCTCAATCTGGTAATTCAGTCCCCCCATCGCAATATCGAGCAGCCTGCTGCCGCGAACGTTCCTACTCATCATCACCTGGCGACGAAGAAAGTCGAGCCTCAGATTGCGTGGCACGACCGGCATGCCCTTGTGATTCGGCGCGAATGAAACGCCCATGTAGAAGCCGAAGAGTCCCAGTTGAACGGCAAGGAAGGTGAACGCGATCCCCGGGGAAAGCACCAAGAAGACGACAACTAGATATCCAACGATACGGACGAAGAGGAACACGATCTCAACCCATCGGCGATCCAAATGCCCTCGAGCGAAAACCCGACGCACTCCAGAGGCGTGAAGGGAAACTCCCTCCAGAAGAAGGATCGGGAAGAAGAGCCACCCTTGATGCGCGCGCAGCCACCGCAACGGCCCGCGCTGGTACTTCCCGGCACTCTCGTTAGTGACCGCGATGACCGGAAGCTCGATATCCGGGTCAGCTCCGAGCTTGTTCGGATTGCCATGGTGCTTGGTGTGCTTGTGCTGCCACCATCCATAGCTCATGCCGACAAGCAAGTCACCGAGGATGAGGCTCACCCAGTCATTCCACCTGCCCGAGACGAATATCTGCCGGTGGGCCGCGTCATGACCGAGGAACGCGATCTGCGTAAATATGATGGCGAACCCCGCTGCCACGAACAGCTGCCACCACGTGTCTCCGATCAACACGAAGCCCGCGATTCCGGCAGCCACAATGATCGGCGCGGCAATCAACCTCATCCAGTAGTAGCCGTACCGTCGGCGGAGCAGCCCCGAGGCGCGCATCTGCTGCGCCAGCCCGGTGAACGAACTCTCCGCTCGAACATGCTCGACTCTTGCGTCCGCAGAAACATCGTCCATGATGGCCTCCTGCGATATGCCCCTAGCCTCGGGGCGAACCGCCCTCTTCTTCCCACTCGCCAATCGACGATCCCTCATCACCGGCAACGTCCCGCGGACGAGCGGCGAACACTACCGATTCAGCGAGAGACACGACGAGTGCAGCTCGATCGTGCTCGCGGACCGACGCGTCCTCGAGACGCAGTGCCGAAACGAATCGCTCGGCCACAAGCCGTCGAGTGATTTCTATCAACTGTCCTGCAATCACGGCAGCTAGGCCGTCACGCAACTCGACCAGGTTCGTGTTCGAAATCTCCAGTCGGCGATCGGAGACCTTCAGCTCAACAGTCGGGTATCCCTCCGAAGAGAGAAAGTCACGCATCGCCGCCCCGTGAATCGCGGCAACTTCGTCGCGATCGGCCTTGCGTGTGAAAACCGCTTCCACGGTGTACCGGTCCGGAGCGTCGTCCGTCATCAGAGTCGACGGCAGAGAACTGATCATGACAGCCTTGAGGCCCAGTGGTTCCACGTTCTTCAGTTGTGCATTCATTTTCTGACAGTACGCCGCCAAGCTGTATGAACTCACAGCTTCCACGCGCCGACCGGCGAGGGCACGAATTTGCTTACGAGGCTCTCATCGATCCAGCCCTGACCCATGCAGCAATCGTCACCGCGTGGGTGTTCAAACTGCGAGACAACTCACCGGAGTAGGCATATCTATCCCGAGTCGATGCGCGTAGCGTGAGCGACATGTGGACAGTCCTCGTTATCTTGCTCGTCGTGTGGGCCGTCTTGGCGGTTGTCGGCTTCGCCATCAAGGGGCTCCTTTGGCTAGCCATCATCGGAATCATCCTGTTCCTCGGGACGCTCATCTTCGGCTTCGTACGGAATCGCAGCCACAAGACGCGATCCGAGCCCTGACCTGCGTTAAGAACGCCCCTCCGCTGGGGGACCGCGGAGGGGCGCTCAGTAGCGAGAGGCACCCCGCCAGGAGTGATGATCTCGGTCTCTCAGCGCGACCATTCTGCTCTACGGACCGAACCAGGGACAGTGGGATGCCCCAGCATCACCCGGGCGATCTTTGCGCTTGTCACGGACTCGTCTTACAGGTTCCCCTCAGAGACCACCGACGCGGACGCGGCGGACATCAGCTCCCAGGTAGTCGTGCCATCGCCGCCGGTCTGACCAACCGTTGACGGGTTAGGTTCCGTCGATCCCGTAGTGCCGGCGGTCAGATACCGGATGACACGGCCATCAGCGAGCTTCCACCATGCACCAGCGGTCACGGCGGTGGAAGCAGCCCATGTAGCCGCAGACAGAGCCCCATTGGCGATCTGGACCCAACCTCGGGCTACCCCGACACTCGGGGCCGAGTTACCCCACCGCATCCCGCGTCGGAACACACCTTTGGCGGGCGATGCCGCCACCAGATAGGTGTTGCCGTCACCCCACGCGTTCGAATGAGACAGTGCGTATTCCGCCACCGGGACAGCGGTCAGCGAGGTGTCTGAGCCCGGTGCACGAACGATTGGAAGCGTCCATCCGGCCGCCTGACCGGCGAGCGTTCCGTCTCCAAGTTCGACGGGACGGGAGTGGACACCCTTCGCGTTGATCATCAGCGAGCCGACCCGCCCCGAGCCGACGCCGCGGATCGTGACTTCCGGCACCGCGGTGCTCAGGCCGGCCGCATGGTTCGTTTCGATGTTGACGCTGCCGATCTCGCAGAGTCCATCGACCCACAGCCCGAGCGTCCACGACTGAACCCCAGTCTTCAATCGCGCTTCGATCCGCCCGATCGACACGTCCTCGCACCGCTCCACTCCGGAGAAGCTGACAGCACGGTCACTCCCCGACGAGCGGAGGTCGGTACCAATCAACTGGTTCCCAGCGATGCCCTTGGTGCTGAGGAACGACACCAGACCCGCACTGTCGACGGCCGTGAGCGAATCGAACGTGAGGCTGTCCTGGAACTTGAAGATGTACGCATGGCCACTGACGTTCCGGACGGTCTGCCAACGCCCAATAGTGCCCTGGCCCGCACGATGCCCTGATGCGGCGGAGCAGTAGATCGCGTGCGTGGGGTTTACGCCTCCCGAGTCGTCAAGATCGTCGTGCACGTAAGCGTCGCCCCAGTCGAACCCCGTCTGCTTCACATAGAGCAGTCCGAAGTTGTACCTGGTGAACTCCACGTATCCGATCCGGTTGCCGACTCCAATCCGGTCGGTCGCCTCGCTGCCGTCCCACGACGAGAAGAAGATCGGGGTGGGCATGCCGTCCGTGCGCAGGTACTCGACGTAGTTGCGGTCACCGTTCGACCACACCCCGCACCCCGAGCAGTAGGGCGCCGATCCGCGGATGGTGGTCCCGGTGTGGTTGCCGCGCACGCCAACGTACTTCACCATCCCGATCCGGTACCGGTGACCGTCCGCGCCACCGTTTGCACGTAGGGCAAGGAACGCCGGGGTGGCCCAGTTCGACACCTGGAACTCGATACCCATTGCGTCGATCGTCAGGTTGTTGGCCTTCAACGCGAACCCACCCGACGGCACAGCGACCGGGCTCATCGCCGGCGGAAAATACAGGGTCGCACCAGTAGGTGCCGTATCAATCGCGGCTTGGACAGACGGGTACCGTGCCACGTTGATGACGAGCTCATCCGCGCGCGTGAACTCGCTGCCAAGGGCGACGCGCACTGGCGCTGGGAGTCGGTAATCCTCGTCGTCTACAGCTACAAGACGGTTGACCATGGGTTTCTCCTTTAGGGCTTTGTGTATGGAGAAGGCCCATGCCCCCTAATCGGGCATGGGCCTTCGAACTTGCTTGTTAGCGGCTACTCGACCGCGGTCTCTGAGAGTCCTTTCATCGGACCCTCCCTCGTGTTACGCGCGAGCGCGCATCGTCGTACTTTTGAACCACACCACTGGCTACGGTTGATACCTCTGCGAGCAGGTACTCGCCAGTGAAGGGGTTCTGCACGTACACCGCGGGGAGGGCTCCCGACTGTCCAGGCGTGCCCGAGAACATCCCGAACTCCTGCCCCGACCGCACCCAAACGGGCTCCGCAGCAGTTCCCGAATGCAGACTCGCGCGCATCTGCATCACGGCTTCCTGGCCACCCATCGCCTGCACGTCCGCGGCCGTCAACACGTGCTCACCGTTCGACAACCGCCGGACGATGGAATCCGAGGTGCCGGTGCCAGGTCCGATCACTGGTCCACCGGTGGCGTGTCCCTGCAAGTACTGCGCAAACGCGTCGTTCATCGCTTGGGTCTTCGGGTTCAGCCACACGTTGATCGTCTTGTTCATGTTGCGATTGACGAAGTTGTCGATCGCCGTCTGAGCCTGCGCGGTCTGCGCGAGGACCTGAATGTCCTTCTCCGAAGGGATCGCGTAGATCTGATCAGCCAACGCCTCCGCCTGGGCGCGCGTCGCACCCATTTGGATAGCCGAGTTGATCAGAGCCTCACGCCCAGCGCGCATACGCTCGGTGTACCCCTGCGTCGACCCATCCAACTCAAACTGAGCCTGAGCAGCCGCCTGCGAATCAGACGCCAAACCAACGAGCATGTCCATGTTCGCCCGGCCGGCATCAGTAGAGATATCGAGCCCGTAGGCGCCCTTTGTGATCGCCTCGTTAACCGCAGCCAACGCCTCCTGGTATCGGATGTTCTGCGTAACCGCGTCCTGCCCAACACCATTCGCCGCGTTGATCGTGTCAATCAGCTCCGACAACTGCGACTGCAAATGCTGCACCGCACCCGCTTCTTCCAGGTAGGCATCAGCAGCGCTCTTCGTTTGCGACGCCGACGTCGAGTTCGCCTCCTTCTCCTGCTCCTTCAACCGGATGGCGTCATCGATCGCACCGTTCTGCTTCTGAATGCCCCCAATCATCGCCTCAAGGGCCGCGCGCGTCTCATACGCGTTCATCCCCGTCTCCTCCTGGATGCGGTTGAACGCCTCCTGGTCGCCGTTCAGAGCGTCGTAGTACGTGCTGAGCTGGTCGATCGCGTCAGAGTTACGCAGGGCCGCATCCGTGACCACATCAGCACCCACGCCTAGCTTCTCCGCGGCGTCGAACGCCGACTGCCAATTGAACGACAGCAGCTCGCCGCCCTTCTGCAACTCGTCGATCGCCGTCGACCGGGCCGCATCGGAAAGCTTGTTCGTGCCCTCCTCAATCGACGCTGCGTATGCCTGCGCGCGCGCCTGAGCCTTCTGCTGCTGTGATGCGAGCTCGCCAACGATGAGGAACAACCCACCGAGGGCCAGACCCGCGGCGCCGGCCGTCAGCCCAATGCCCTTCATCGTCCACGTCGAAGCCTCCACGGTGGCTTTGAACTCGAGCCACTTCGGAACTGCGAGGAACGCCGCCCCTCCTGTGAGGGCGACAGCGGCCGCCGCACCGCCCAGAGCCATCACCGATGCCTGTACCGGCTCGGGCAGATCGTTGTACATGCCGATCAGGCCAGTAAGCGCCTGCACCATCGTCCGGAGAGTGTCATTCGCCGTCGAGCCTGTATCGATCAGAGCCGTCTCAAACGCACCCCCGAGCGCTTCCACATCGCCCTTGAGGTTGTCGAGCCGCATAGCCGCCGTGGAGGCCGCGTAGCCCTGATCGTTGACCTCATCGGTCCACTTCTCGATGCCCTCCGCGCCCTGCTGGTACAGGACCGTCGCGGCACGGACAGCATCAGCGCCAAAGATCGTCTTGAGCGTCGCATTCTGCTGCTCCGTGGACAGCCCGGAAAGGCCGTCCTTGAGGCGGCCGGCGTACTCCGACAGACCGACGAAGTTCCCTTGCGCGTCGTACGCCTGCAAGTTGTACTTCTCCATCAGAGCGGCCGCCTGAGCCGACGTCGGATTCAACGCCTGCAACATCGTCTTGAACGACGTACCCGCATCCGAACCCAAAAGACCGGCCGACGCGAACGCCGCCAGACCCGCCGTCGTCTCCTCAATCGAAAGGCCCGTCTGCTTCGCGACAAGCGCCGACTGGTTCAACGCCTGCGACAGATCAGTCACATCACCCATCGCCTTACCGGCACCAGCCGCCAACAGATCGGCTACATGCGACATGTCCGAACCCTCAAGGTTGAACTGCTGCAACGACGTAGCAGCGATTCCCGCCGCCGTAGCTACGTCCAGACCACCCGCCGCCGCCAAATCCAGGGCTCCCGCCAAGCCGCCTCCAAGGATGTCACTCGTCGACACACCCGCCTTCGACAACTCCTCGATCGCCTGAGCCGACTCCGTGGCAGAAAACACCGTCGACTCGCCCGCATCCAACGCCGCCTGCCGCAACAGGGCCATGTTCGCCGCGGTCTCATGAGTCGCAGCCTGCACGTTCGACATCTGCGCATCGAAATCCATCGACGCCTTGGTCGCAACAGCCAGACCAGCCGACAACACCGCACCCATCGCCAGCCCCGACGCTCCAAGCTGATTGAACGCCTGCTTCTTCTGAGCCAGCTTCTCCGCCTCCGTACCCACAGTCGCCGTCGCATTCGCCGCATCACGCATCGACTTCTCATAGTCCGCAACCACCGCAGCCAGGCGGACCTTCACCACCCGCTCAGCCATCAGCAACCGACCCCTTCTTGCGCGCCAACAGCTCCTCACGCCGCTGCTCCGGCTCCCACACGTTCAGAGCCCACACAGCCATCCGGAACTCCTTCTGATCCTCCGGAGGCATCTGCGGGTACAGTTCCGGCCACACATACACGGCCTCCTTGTCCCGCACCCGGAACAAGTCATCCACCTCCCCATCAACCACGAGCGTCACGCCCGGATAGTTCCTCGTGACCGCGTCCAAGTTGAACCACAACGGCAAATCCACCGCCACCCCCGGCCGCGGCGCGAAACGGTCCGCCAGCTCACTGAACTCGCTCGGGTGCACAAACGGCACCCGCAGCGTCGCCGCACGGCCACCGAACACCGTCTCCACTTCCACCGGCCCAACCGACGCGTAATACGCCTCAGCCTCCGCGATCACCTCCTCAGCGATCTGCCTCTGCTTCTCAATCAACGTCTTGATGTTCGTCACGTCTAACTCCTTAGTCATTCGAGTGCGCCACTACGCCGGATGATCGGCGCATACTCTCTGGCTCGCTTCTTGCTGTTGCATACGTGGGTGATGCGCTGCCTTCTTGTTGGCCAGCGCATCAGAACCCCCCTTCGCGATCGGGACGAGATGGTCCACGACGAAGCACATGGGGTCCGGGTACTTGAGCGAATAGTCAATGGGCTCCCCGCAGATATGACACGCGGGCTTCGACTTCGCGATCCGTGCGCGATGCCTCTTTCGAAGAGCATCACTACGTCCGTTCTGCGCCATCAGTCCTCCAAACATGACTAGGGAGGATCCCGCCCCTAGCCCTACCTTTCGGGTCACCGGGCTTTGGGATCGCCTTCCTCTCGTGGAAAAAAAAGCCGGGGAGAGATGATCCCAATGCCCGGAGACGGAACCGGGAGGGTTGAGGCGGGGACCGTCCCCTGGGTGCGCAAGAGGGCTCCACGCGTGTGCATGGAGCCCTCTTCGTTCGCTTGCTTACATGTAGGACACGGCTCGACGAAAGCTGTTGTCGTGCAGTTCTTGAAGCTTCTTCACGTCGTGTACGAGCTGTGCGACTGTGGGGTTGTCTGCGGCGAACGCGCGGCTTGCGTCCTCCCATCGCTGGTCTACTGCGCGGCGGTACAGAGCATGCGCGAGTGTCGTGTCCCTGGTGCGGATGGCTCGGGCCATGACGGTCGCGGCCTTCTCGGGATCGTCGATGCTCTCGGCTCGATCCTGTGCGTCTCGGAAAGCCATGATGTTTTCGCTTGACCAGCCCACGAATCCGTCGAGGCGTCGCTCGAGCTCTCCGATCTTGTTCATGATGATCTGCTTTTCCTGGTCCATGGAACTGCGACGTTGGGTGGTGCGGTCGGCCTCGAGCGCGTCGATGCGTTCTTTCTTGCCGTGGTCGCTGAGGGAGGGGTCGTGGTTGATCGCGTCGATCATGCGGGCGTGTTCGCGGTTTGCGTTGTTGTTGGAGTCGCGCAGTTCTTTGATCTGCATGGCTACTCCGACGAGGTTCTCGCTGTCGGTCGATCGGATGTTGACGTTGCTGGTGTCGCGGAATGTCGTGGTCATGTTGTTGTCTCCTTTGGTCAGTTGTTGTCGTGGTCGGGGCAGTGGTTGCGCCACCGCCCGTTTGAGAGGGTTGATGCCCACCCGTCGTTGTGGGCTTCGGCGATGAGTTCGTAGTGTGCGAGCCGGTCGGTGCTGGCGAACACGGCGTCGCAGTCGGTTTCGTCGCAGAGGACTGCGGCCCGGATGGTCATGGTTTACTCCTCGTATGGATATGGATCCGCAGATCATCGAATTGGGTGTCCGTCTGACGGAGGCTGCGGCGCGTAACGGCGCCTCGCTGGTTACTGATCGCGTCCGCGGACTCCTCGCGTCCGGCAAGAAGGACGACACGATCGCCGGCCTCGAGCAGCTCGTCTCCGAACTCGTCGCGGATAAGAACGAGATGACGCGGATCGCCCAGGCGTATCAGGCAGAGCTTGTCGCGCAACGCCTCAGCAGCGGTGACGTGAAGTACATCGCGAACACGGTTGTGCCTCTCCTCGAGAATTTTGCGGAGTCGATGGGCGAGGCAGAAGGTGAGAAGTTCCGAACAAGCATTGAGGGCATGAAGCCGTTGTTGTCGGTCGAAACGGTGAACATCTTGCAGCTGCTTGGGTTCAACTTCCGGCGCGCGATCGGTGAGCCGTTGACTGCGCTAGTGGCCCACCTGATTAGCGCCCGCGCTCAAGAGCCCAACGCGCTGCAAATTGAGAACCTCAAGAACCAACAGGCTATGGCTCAGCTTGCGATGGATCCAGACGCCTTCGAGCGGTTCCGCGCTCTCTACGGCGTGTGACACGAATCCACGCGTCTCGGTACCGCCTCTAGGGGCAGGTAAAGGCCGGGGGCGATGCGTTGCAGGTCCGCGGGTGCGTACAGTCCGGGCTCGGTGCGTTTGAGGCCGGCGGGTTCGTGGAGTCCGGGTGTCGGCTCATCCTTGGTGTTGTCCGTCATCGTGCGCTCCTTTCAGTTGTTGTCGTGGTTGGATCGCTGCACTTTCGGGTGGACGGTGCAGTGCGCCTCGTGCTGTTCCTGGCGTACCCATGCGCCTGAGCCGGTGCGCCACCAACGAACCCAGGGCCAGCAGGTGTCGCAGGTTGCGGGCATGATGCTGACAGGTCGGTTCATGCGGCTTCTCCGGTCAGGACGTTGTCGGGGATCATCCCGCCATCGGCCCATTTCTTTCCGCGCTCGGTTAGTTCCGCGTAGGCGGGCGTCCCGAACTCCGGACCGGTGTAGTCGTCGTTCCTGCCGACGTTCGAGTAGAAGCGGCCGATGAGCTCGCGAGCGTCGTCTGAGCTAAGAACGCGCCACTCGGCTTGAGTGCGGTCGCTTGGCGTTTTGCCCGTGAGGTGTATGTAGAGGTCGGAGAGAAGCCACCATTGGGCTTCTGTTATCCCCAGGTCGCTGAACTCGAATGCGTCGTTTTCGACGCTAAGAGTCTTCTTAATTGGATCTTCTTGTAATGGTTCTTCTTCCCCAGTCACCGTGACACCACCCCACCGGTCACCCTGAAAGGGGGGTACTGTCACCGTGGAACCACCCCAGTCACTGTGACCGCCATTCGAAACGTCATCGTGCGGTTCGGGCGGCAAGTTATCCACAGGGTCGTCCTCGATGAACTTGACCGGCGGCCGCTTCGGCAACGCAACCTGATACAGATTCGAGTCGTTCCGCGAGTCTCCGATCATCCGCCGCGTCACGGTCACGAGGCCCTTATCTACCAAGCGCTTGCGGGTACGGCGGACCGTGCTCTCCGACATCCGCGCTTCCTTGGCCAGGAGGCTGACGCTCGGGAAGCAGATCCCTTTCGAGTTCGCGCGGCTCAACATCGCGATGTACAGCAGCAATTCGTTGCCGTCGAGCCACTCACTCTCCCGGATCAGCCAGTGCGGAAGCTTCGTGAACAGATCGGACATCGTCACCTCCTCTTGTCCGCTGCCGGCTCGCTGCGTTCCGCTCACGTGCTTCGTGGAACTCCCTCATGCGTCTCTGGAACGCGCTCTCCTTCTTCTGATTCGTCATGTCGTCCCCTTCCCCAGGGTCTGTGTCCAGTTGAAATGCACGATGCCCCTCATCGCGGGGGAAGAGGGGCACCGTGTTTAGCGCTCGACGCGGTCGAAGCTCAGCCCGCCCGCGCGGATCAGCTCGGCTTCGAGTAGGTCGTCCGCGATGGCGAACAAGTCCGGACGAAAGTTGCGTGACTGCATCTCGGTCGTCGTCACGGCAGCAACCCGTCGTAGACGCTTTCGCAAAGCGGGCACACGCTTGCGGTCGTATCCGCTGCGGAACCATCGCCGTGCGATGACGGGACGAAGCTCTGTCCACAAAGGGCACGAGCCGCTTCGCCGGTAACCACGCCTGCGAGGATCGCCGACTTGCGCACCCAGTGATTCACGACATCGGTTCGTGTGTCAGTTGGGGTCGGACGCGTGACCGTCAAGGCGCTCACTGCTCCCGCTCCCGAAGTGCTTCCTCCGTCGCCGCGTCGCGCTTCAACAACCTCGGTTCGCCTTTCAACAACAACGCGGCGGCAACGAGGTCTTCTGCCACGTCCATCGCCCAACGCGCCACGTCCGGGTCTTGGTCGGCGCGAAGTTCGTCGCGAATGTAGATGTTGGGTACCCCGTTGTCGTAGAGCTCGACGCGGCCGTCCGGGTGGAGGCGTCCGCCGCCATAGAGCTCGACGTCCCGGATCGTCCGAGAGAAGGAGAACACGGTTCCCTCCACCTCGTCTTCGATGTCCAGGAACTCGAGCTCCTCCGTCCACGAGGGCGCCGCTGCGGACACCTCCGGATGCCCCCGTAGGTAGGCGGCCGAGTATTCTTCCCAGCCCGGATCGCGGCGGGTGGGGGGCGGAGCTGCCGCTGTACTCTCCGCCCCCACTTCCAACAAGGTGCGGTCGGTGCGCGAATCTGCGATACTGGTGCTACCAGTCATTTCGAATCTCCTTCGTTTGACTACTAGGCTCAGATCCGGTTGCCCCCGGTCTGGGCCTTTCTTTCTTGGTCAGACTGCGACGCGCATGTCAGTGCGCGTGTGAACGTTCTCGTCGAGATGAGCGAGAACGTCAGACCGGCGGTATCGGACCTTGCCGCCGAGCTTGATAAAGCGCGGGCCCCGCCCGAGATAGCGATCGTTTGCCAGCGCGGCCGTCGAAACTTGCAGATACTCAGCAAGTTGCTCAGGCGTAAGCAGCTCATCCATGAGCGCTCCTTTCATGAGTCGTCGAATTGAGCTTCACCGGACGGTGAGCTCGAGGTCTTTCCTTGTCCGCATCTCGCGATCACCACGCCTGCCAAACGACCAGTGCGAACGAGTACCCAATGCGGCTCTGTTTAGTTGCTGTCTCGCCGTGTGCGCCCTGTGGCTCAGGGGGCCGGCGAGAGATTGAGTTGTAGTGAGCCAGGCATGCTCACTTGGCTCACAAGTGAGACTACATGATGTGAGCCATGCGTGCAAGAGCCAGTCAGGCATGCCCAACTCGATTTGGGGGATACTGGGACGATGACGTCCGTGAAGATGACATCGGCCCCGCTCGACCTCGGTGAAGACCTGTGGGTCGCCAGCAGTTTTCGGGCGACGACGGCGATCGACGACAGCGCAGCCACGGTTGATCTGGATGTGGTGTTCAACCAGGAAGTCGGCAGGTACCAGGTCGATCAGGTGACGGTCCACCGGGGCGGCACCGATGCTGAAGAGATCACCGGCGCAGTGCTCCGCGAGATTCGGCTACAGGAGACCGTCCAGAAGGCCGGCCTGGGAGTGGTTTGGTTTGCAAACCCGCAGCTGGGCATGATCGCGAACATGTGGGGGCTGAACTTCATGCGGCGTATCGAGCCCATAGACGGTCGCGCACAGCCCGAGCATGTCGGCACAGCTGCGCGAATCTACCGCATCGCTTCGATCGTTGGCCTTCCCCCGCTTAGGACCGTCGCCGAGAAACTGGGGGTCAGCCAGAGCACCGCCACACGATTGATCTCGAAAGCTCGCGAGCTTGGCCATGTTCTGAGCGCTCGTGCACCCGGCGTGTCTGCCGTGAGCGCTACGGATCACTCAGCCTTCGAGTCGCTCACCATTCCCTCTGGTCATGACCTTCCCGACGTCTGGGTCGAACTACTGACGGATCGAGAGGGAACAGTGACCGTGACCGTCAATGGACGACCCATTGAAGGCAACTTTGCATCGAGAGAGGCTGCCCTCGAGGCGATCCGAGCAGGACAAGAGAAGTTCATCCTCGTTTATGGCGAGCAGCCAGTCTCGATCGGAACCTCGTATGGCCACGATTGAGGAGTACACGGCTGGCGGCAAGACGCTTTACCGGGTGCGATATCGGACGCCGGATCGGAAGCAGACGTCAAAGCGCGGCTTCAAGACGAAACGCGATGCGCGTGAGTTCATGCACAGCATCGAGTCGTCGAAGAGCATGGGCACGTTCGTCGACCCAGCGGAGAGCAAGGTCACGATCGGCGTTCTGGGGGCCGCGTGGCTTTCCGGCCAGTCTCACCTCAAACCGTCATCGTTGAGGCCCGTAGAGAGCGCATGGCGGCTCTACGTCGAGCCGCACTGGGGCGCCCGCAGTATTGGCACGCTCAAGCACAGCGAGGTACAGGCTTGGGTGACGAAACTGACCGCCGATCTATCGCCCACGTCCGTGCTGCGCATCTATGGCGTGCTCGCTGGGATCCTCGACGTCGCCGTCAAGGACAGGCGATTGCCCTCGAATCCGGCCCGCGGTGTGAACCTGCCGCGCAAGACGGCAATGCGCAAGACGTATCTGACGCACGAGCAGGTGGCGCGCCTTGCTGCTGCCGCCGGTCGAAACGCGTTGGTGGTCGAGGTACTGGCATACACCGGCCTGCGTTGGGGCGAGGCGACCGGGCTTCGAGTGCGTGACGTCGATGTCGTGCAGCGCCGATTGAATGTGCATGAGAACGCCGTGATGGTCGGTTCTACGGTGCATGTGGGCACGCCGAAGACGCACGCTTCTCGGTCGGTACCCTATCCGGCGTTTCTAGCTGACGAGCTCTCGAAGGTGGTGGCGTCACGCCCGTCTCAGGAGTCGATCGTGTTCGGGGACGGGTTCGATCACATGCGCCTGCCGAACTCGCGTGACGGCTGGTTTGCGGCCTCAGTGAAGCGAGTGCAGGCCCTCGATCCGAGCTTCCCGAAGGTCACTCCCCACAGCCTCCGCCACACCGCTGCTTCACTGGCGATCTCCGCCGGCGCGAACGTCAAGGCAGTCCAGCGGATGCTTGGCCACGCGTCTGCGGCCATGACCCTGGACGTGTACAGCGACCTATTCGACGACGACCTAAACGCCGTAGCGGACGCGCTAGATCAGGCACGCTCCCGAGTGAATGTGTCCACAAACGTGTCCAACGACTGAATCCCGGGCACAGAAAAGCCCCGCGATCCCAGTGTTTCCAACGGGATGCGGGGCTTCTATTCTGGCGGTGACGGTGGGATTTGAACCCACGGTAGGGGGTTACCCTACACAACTTTTCGAGAGTTGCACCTTCGGCCGCTCGGACACGTCACCGCGGATCAGTTTACGACACACGGGGCGGCCGCGCGAATCGAGCGGTCACCAGGCCGCGGCGACCGCGGCGTGCGTGCGGAGGATGCCCTCGGTCGAGCCGGCGGGTGCGCGACCGATGCCGCACTCGGTGGCGACGCCGAACGCCGGCACGTACGGGGCCGCTGCGGCGATCCGTCGACGCGCGCCCTCCTCACCGTCCTCCCGGTGCACGAGGCCGAGGTACAGCTCGTCCACGGGCTCGAGCTGTGCGAGCGGGGCGAAGTAGGCCGCGTCGTCGTGGGCGATCGGCACCGGGAGGTGCAGCCACGTGAGCGGTCGGGAGCTCGCGGCGGCCACGGCGTTCGCGTAGCGCACGAGGTTCCCGGCGTCGGACGGCTCGAAGAAGTGCTTCTCCCCCGCGTCGCCGTAGCAGAGGTGCACCCCCACCTCGACGTCGGCGGGCACCGCGTCGACGAGGGCGGCGAGGCGCGACACCAGCCCGTCGAACGGATCGCCCGGCCACCACGCCTCCATGACCGCGCCGTAGCCCGACGCGCGTTCGATGATGCCCATCTCGCTGGCCACGTCCCACTGCACGGCGAGGTCGTGGTGCGGGATCCCGGCGAGGATCTCATCGAGCTCGCGCAGGATGGCCGCGGTGTACACCGGCTCGATCGCCGCGCGGTCGTCGCCGTGGAAGAACGAGGAGATCACGGCGAGCGGCGTGGGCAGCGACACCTGGAACCGGGTGCCCGGCGCCACGGCACCCTCCTCGCGGAGCCGGGTGAACAGGGCGTACGACTCGAGAGCGGCCTCGGCATACCCGAGCGGGGGCAGCTCGATGCGCGCGGGGTCGACGCCCTCGGCGAGGCGGAGCCCCCGCGCGTCGATGCCGGCCGGGAACGGGATGGGCTCGTCGCCGATCCGCTCGATGCCGTCGGCCCGGCCGATCACGTCGGGCTGGAACATGATCCAGTGGAACCGCTTGCCGACCTCGCCGTCGGGGAGGCGGCGCAGGCGGTCGCCCAGCAGCTCCGCCGCCGTGCGCATCGTGGTCTCGGCGTCGTCGTAGTTCACACTGCCCACGAGAAGGGCACCCTGGGGCTGCGTCATCGCCCCAGGATATCGGTGGGGTGCAGCGTGACCGCCCGCGCCTTTTGCCCGGTCGTGGCGCCCGGCACCTCCGCACCAGCCGGTTAGGATTGCCTAAGAACCCGCCGTCTTGGGGTGGCATCGACGGGAAGGACAGCAGCATGGCATTCATCACCTCGGAGGCTCTCGCCGACACCGGCTACGTCGTCCTCGACGACGACACGAGCCCCATCGATCCCGCCGAGTGGCGCGACCTGGAGTACGTCGGCTGGCGCTCGTCCGGCATCACCCGCTTCGCCCCGCTCACCAGCTACGCGGGCGACATCGACTGCAACGGCTTCTGGAACCGCACGCCTCCCCGCACCGACAAGGACGGCGTGTGGATCGACGCGCAGGTCGCGATCGCGCCGACGCTGCAGAGCCGGGCGCTGGAGCCGGGCGCGGGCATCGGCCGGTGCCGCGTGATCGAGCTGCAGCCCAACGACTACGCCGACGCGATCTACAACCTGCACCAGGACGACAACAACCGGCTCAACGAACCGGGCACGGGCTGGGTGGTGCGCGGCTACGTCAACCTCACCGACGACACGGAGTCGATGCTCATCCTCCGTTCCGACCGCTTCGACCCCGCGACCGAGGTGCGTCTGCCCCTGCACGCCGGCTCCCGCATCGTGATCGACACGCAGCGGTTCTGGCACGCCGTGTGGCACCGCGGCACGGCCCCGCGGTACGCCCTCATCACGTCGTGGACCAGCGGCCCCGAGCTCGACGCCTACATCGCCGCGCACCACGGAGACCCGCACCCGCCCACCGTCGAGCTCGACCCGCGCCTGGTCGAGGCCGCGCAGGTGGAGATGCACCGCCGCATCGAGGAGCGCCGCCGCGCGTTCGAGGCGCAGGGCATCGTGATGGAGCCGCCCGTCGACATGAGCGTCTGACCAGGGGCCCCACCGCCGCGCCGGTCGCGCGACGCCTCAGAGCGTGCGACCGCCGTCGAGCCGCACCACCCGGTCCACCGTTCCCGCGGGAGGATCCACGTGCGAGATCAGCAGCACCGTCTGGTCGCCCGCGGCGTCGAGCAGGTCGCGCAGCAGGGCGTCCGAGGCGTCGGGGTCCACGCCAGCGGTCGGCTCGTCGAGCACCAGCACCGGGAACCCCCGGAGCAGCGCGCGGGCGAGGGCGATGCGCTGCGCCTGGCCGCCCGACACCAGCGCCCCGCGGTCGCCCACCCTGGCGTCGAGGCCCCCGCGCTCGCGCGCCCACGCCCCGAGCCCCACGCGGTCGAGCGCGTCGAGGAGCTTCGCGTCGGTCGCGGTGTCCCTGGCGAACAGGAGGTTCTGCCGCAGATCCTCGTCGAACAGCTGCGGGTGCTGCTCGCACAGGCCGATCGTGCGGCGCAGCGCCGGACCCGACAGTGCCGCGGCGTCGCGCCCGTCGATGCGGTACTCCCCTGTCACGCGGAGGAACCCGACCAGCGCGGCCGCGAGCGAGCTCTTGCCCGCACCGCTCGGACCGGTCACGAGCACGCGCTCCCCGGGCCGGAGGTCGAGGTCGACGCCGCGCAGTGCCGGAACCCCTCCGGGCCACTGCGCCGCGACCCCCCGGAGCGTGAGCCGCGGTGTGCCGTCGAACGCGACATCCTCCCCCGCGTCCGTCCGCAGCTCCGACGGCATGCGCTCCGGCAGCACGTCCACGATGCGCTCGGCGCTCGCCCGCACGCTGCGCCACGAGGCCGCGGCGATCGGCACGGCCCCGAACACCTCGAACACCACCATCGGCACGAGCACCGCGACCGCGAGCCACGGCGCATCGATCGCCCCGGTCGCGAGTCCCGGCGCGGCCGCCGCGAGCGCCCACACCGACGCAGCCCCCGCCACGAGCGACACGGTGCCCGCGGCGACGGCCTGGGCGACCGAGGCCCTGCTCACGACCCGGCGCAGGGCGGCGTCGGCCACCCGGATGCGCTCGCGCGCCTGGCCCTCCGCCCCGTAGGCGAGCAGCACGTCGAGACTGCCGAGGTAGTCGACCAGTGCCGCCGACACCTCGGCGCGACGGGCAGACACGGCCGACTCGGCCCGGGAGCCGAACACCCACCCGAGCCCGATCGCGGCGAGCGCGGCGACGACCAGGCACACGGCGAGGGTCAGCGCGGCCGCGGGCGACACGAAGGCGAGGAACCCCACAGCCCCCACGGCGACGAGCGCCGACACCGCGAGCGGCTGCACCACCCGCAACGGCAGGTTCTGCAGATTCTCCACGTCGTCGACGAGCGCCGCGAGCACCTGTCCCCGGTCGGTCGCGCCGAGCCCCGCGGGAGAGAGCGGGATGAGGCGGCGCACCAGGTCGGAGCGCGTCGAGGCCAGCTGCCGCAGCGCCGCATCGTGCCCGCTGAGCCGCTCGAGGTAGCGGGTCACGGCGCGGGTCACGGCGAAGAACCGCACCCCGACCACGGCCACCGACAGCGGCACGAGCGAGTCCACGATCGAGGCGCTCACGATCAGCCAGCCGCTCACCGCGAGCAGGCTCACGGCCGCGCCCGCCGACAGCACGCCCCAGATCAGGCCGGGCAGGAACCGCGCGACGGGCGGCTGCGCCAGGCGGAGCACCTCGCGCACCCGCCGGGCCCTGGTGGTCTCGCTCATGCGCTCACCCCCAGGGCGACCACGCGGTCGGCGATGTCGCGCGCCGACCGGCGGTGGGAGACCAGCACCACGGTCGCTCCGGCGTCCGCCCGCGCGCGCAGCGAGGACCACAGCCGCTCCTCCGTGGCGGGGTCGAGCGCGCTGGAGGGTTCGTCGAGCGCGAGTACGGCGTGCGGCATCCCCGCCTGGCGGTAGAGCGCCCGCGCCACCGCGACCCGCTGCGCCTGCCCGCCCGACAGTCCGCTGCCCTGCACGCCGAGCTCTCGCGCGGGGTCGATCCCTTCGGCGCAGGCGGCGTCGAGCGCCCTCCGCACCCGCTCGGCATCGGGCTCCGGGTCGCCGAGGGCGACGTTGTCCGCCACCGTGCCGCGGATGAGCCCGGGCGACTGGCCCGCCCACGCCAGCCACTCCGACGACGCGAGGCCGCGGACGTCACGCCCGGACCACGTCGCCTCGCCCGCGAACGGCACCGCGCCCCGCAGGGCCGCCAGCAGACTCGACTTGCCCGCGCCGCTCGGCCCCTCGATGAGGGTGATGGTGCCGCGCTCGGCGGTGAACGACACGGGCGGCAGGTCGCGCACGCGCAGCTGCTCCACGACGAGGGCCCCGTCCGTGCGGGTTCGCGACTCCGGAGAACGGACGGCGGCTGCGCCGCGGACCGCGCCGGAGGCGCTCACCGCGGCAGGCGCTCCCGAGTCGTGTACGCCGGAGCCGTCGCCCCGCGCCTCGTCGAGCACCGCGAACACGTCCTCGGTCGCGGCGACCCCCTCCGCCGCCGCGTGGAACTGCACGCCCACCTGCCGGATGGGGAGGAAGGCCTCGGGCGCCAGCAGCAGCACGAACAGCCCGACCTCGAGCGTGAGCTCGCCCGACAGCAGCCGGAACCCCACCGCGACCGCGATGAGCGCCACCGCCAGCGACGACAGCAGCTCCATGGAGAAGCCCGACAGGAACGAGAACCGCAGCACCTTCATGGTCTCGCGACGGTAGTCGTCGGCGGTGGCCTCGATGCGGTCGGCCGCCCGGGCGTCGCGGCCGAACAGGCGCAGCGTCGACAGTCCCTGCACGGTGTCGGCGAACCGGGCGGCCAGTCGCTGCAGCGTCTGCCACTGCCGCTTCTGCACGGTGCGGGTGGCGATGCCGATCAGGATGAGGAAGAGCGGGATGAGCGGCAGGGTGATGAGGGCCGTGAGCCCGCTCGGCCAGTCCTGCCACCACATGACCGCGACCAGCACGGGTGTCGCGATCGCTGTGAGCACCAGCTGCGGGATGTACCGGGCGAAGTAGGCGTCGAGCGCCTCCAGCCCGTGCCCCGCGGTCACCGCGAGCGCCGTCTGGTTCCGCTGCGCCAGCCACCCCGGCCCGAGGCGCCCGACGGCCGCCACGAGCGCGGACCGCAGCTGCATGCCCGTGCGCGCGGCCGCCCGTGTGCCCGCGGCGTCGGACGCGGCGATCAGCAGCCCGCGCACCAGGGCCGTCGCGAGCAGCGTGAGCAGCACCACGGTGACGTCTCGGCCGGCGATCGCTCCCGTGATGGCCTCGGTCAGCAGCCAGGCGAACGCGATCGTGACCGCGGTCTGGGCGACGCCGATCACCGCGGAGGCCGCGAGGTACCCACGGGCGGCGGCCGCGTAGCGCAGCAGTCTCGGGTCGACGGGTTTCATGCGGGGGCGATCATCGGGGGCGGGGCAGGGTCACGCGTGGGCCGGCGCCCCCTCGATCGAGCTGCGGGTGACGCGCTTGCGGAACACCCAGTATGTCCAGGTCTGGTACGCGATGACGAGCGGCAGCGCGATCAGCGCGGTCCAGGTCATGATCTGCAGCGTGTACGGGGTGCTCGACGCGTTCGCGATCGTCAGGCTGAACGCCGGGTCGATGGTCGACGGCATGACGAACGGGAACAGCGCGGCGAACAGCATCACCACGGCCGTCAGCACCGTGACGATGCCCGCGGTGAAGGCCTGGCCGTCTCGGCCCCGCAGCGACAGCACGATCGCGGCGATGAGCGACACCGCGGCGATGGCACCGGCACCCGCGACCAGCCACAGCAGCGGCGCCTCGCGCCCTGCGGCGAGGAAGTACGTCCACAGCACGGTCGCGGCGGCGGCGATCACGGTGGGCACGGCTGCGCGGGCGGCGAGCTTCCGGGCGTCGGCGTGCACCTGCCCGTCGGTCTTGAGCGCCACGAACAGCACGCCGTGCAGGAAGAACAGCAGCAGGGTGGTCACGCCGACCAGCAGCGCGTACGGGTTGAGCAGCGAGAAGAAGCCGCCGACGTAGATGTGGTTCTCGTCGATCGCGACGCCCTGCACGATGTTGCCGAAGGCGACGCCCCACAGCAGCGCGGGCACGACCGAGCCGATCACGATCATCCGGTCGAAGCCCTGCTTCCACTTCCTGCTCTCGCGCTGGTGGCGGTACTCGAACGAGACGCCGCGCAGGATGAGCGCGAGCAGGATGAGCAGCAGCGGCAGGTAGAACCCGCTGAAGAGGGTGGCGTACCACTCGGGGAACGACGCGAACAGCGAGGCACCGGCCACGATGACCCACGTCTCGTTGAGGTCCCACACCGGGCCGATCGTGTTGATGACCTGCCGGCGGGAGACGTCGTCCTTGCCGAGGAACGGCAGCGACATGCCGACGCCGAAGTCGAATCCGTCGAGCACGAAGTACCCCACGAAGAGGAAGGCGACGATCCAGAACCAGAGCGTTGCGAGATCCATGATGCTCCTTCCTCTCAGTACACGACCGACGGCAGCTGAGCCGTCTCCTCATGGGGCTGTTCATCGGTGTCCGGCCCCTTCTGGGCGGCCTTCACGATCAACCGCACCTCGACCACCGCGAGGGCGGCGTAGATCGC
The DNA here is from genome assembly GCF_023091155.1 of Microbacterium sufflavum. Lineage (NCBI taxonomy): Bacteria > Bacillati > Actinomycetota > Actinomycetes > Micrococcales > Microbacteriaceae > Microbacterium > Microbacterium sufflavum. The sequence goes on from NZ_JAHWXK010000001.1 coordinate 438,424, forward strand.
GGTGAAGGCGATCAGCGAGATGAGCACCTCGACACCGCTGACACCGGGCGAGACGCCGTCTCGCGTGGACATCAGCCCGAACACGATCCACGGCTGCCGACCCATCTCGGTGAACACCCAGCCCATGATGTTGGCGGCGAGCGCGAGCGGGAACGACCAGATCGCGACCTTCCACATCCACGGGGCGACCGGCTTCTTGGCGTTCTTGCGGGTGACCCAGAGGCCGGCGACCGCGACGAGGGCGGCGGCCATGCCGAGGCCGATCATCCAGCGGAACGACCAGTACGTGACCCACAGGATCGGGGCGAAGTCGGTCAGGCCCGTGGCGGCGTAGGTCTGGGCGTACTCGGCGTTGAGGTCGTTGATGCCGTGCACGCACGCGTCGAGCGTGTGCGTCGACAGCAGCGACAGCAGGTACGGGACGCGGATGGAGAACAGCTCGGAGCTGCCGTCCGGCGTGCCGAGCGTGAACAGGCTGAAGGAGGCGTCCGGTCCGCACACGGTGTTGAACGTCGCCTCGGCGGCGGCCATCTTCATGGGTTGCGCGGCGTACATCGCCAGGCCCAGCTGGTCGCCGGTGAGCACCACGCCCGCGGTGGAGAAGATCATGGCCCACAGCCCGAACTTGAGGGAGACGCGCATGGTGTCGAAGTGCTGGCCCCGCGCCAGGTGCCAGGCCGAGACCGAGATGACGACACCGGCGGCGAACATGAGCGCGCCGAAGATGGTGTGCGGGAAGGCGGCGAGCGCCACCGGGTTGGTCAGCAGCGCCCAGAAGTCGGTGAGCTCGGCACGGTTGGTCGCCTCGTTGAACGTGTAGCCGACCGGGTTCTGCATGAACGCGTTCGCCGCGATGATGAAGTACGCCGACAGGATGCTGCCGATCGAGACGCACCAGATGGTCGCGAGGTGCAGCTTCTGCGGCAGCTTGTCCCAGCCGAAGATCCACAGGCCGATGAAGGTCGCCTCGAAGAAGAAGGCGAGGAGACCCTCGAAGGCCAGCGGGGCTCCGAACACGTCGCCGACGAAGCGGGAGTAGTCCGACCAGTTCATGCCGAACTGGAACTCCTGCACGATGCCGGTGACCACGCCCATGGCGAAGTTGATCAGGAAGATCTTGCCGAAGAAGCGGGTGAGGTGGAGGTACTGCACCTTGCCGGTGCGCACCCACGCCGTCTGGAAGATCGCGGCCACCAGGGCCATGCCGATCGTCAGCGGCACGAAGAGGTAGTGGTAGACGGTCGTCAGCCCGAACTGCCATCGGGACAGGACGAGCGGATCAAGCCATTCCATGCGCGACTCCTCTTCTGTCGGACTGCTGCGTCGTGGTGTCGCGCAGCTGCACGGTGCACTCCGATGGGCTCTGAGCGTCGCGCACGCACGCGGCGACGAGCGGTCCCCCGGCCTCGGTCAGCACGCTCTGCATGAGGCCCAGGTGCACCTGGCACAGGAGCGGGCGGTCTTCGGGACGGCCGGCGGCGTGCGGGCACGGGCTCAGGTCGACCGTCAGCACGCGGTCGTCGACGACCGGTTCGAAGCCGCTCTCCTCCAGGTGCTCGACCAGGGCGTCGAGCTGGTGCACGGCGTCACGGCCGAGGGCGCTCGGGGCCGCGGAGGGCACCACGCTGCGCAGCAGGTCGCCGCGACGGGCCGCCGCCTTGGCCTTGTCCCTGGCGACCGGGCTCGATGCGTCGGACGCACCGGTCGCGGCGCGGTAAAGCGTGCGCGGGCGGCCGCGGGTGGTGCGGTGCTCCACCTCGGGGATCACGTAGCCGCCCTCGATGAGGCGCTGCAGGTGCTCGCGGACGGTGTTGGCGTGCAGGCCGGTGGCCTCGCACAGTTCCCCGATCGTGAGGTGCCGGGACGCACCGGTCACCCCCGCCTCGAAGAGCAGATGCAGGATGCGCACCCGGGAGTAGCTCGAGATCGGTCCGCAGACGGACCCGCCGTTGGACATGTCTCCATTATTCTGGCGATCCACACCCCTGTTGGGGCACCGGGCCGTGAATAATCACCCGCGCGATAGGGATGTCTGATCCCGCCGATAGCCTGGGGGCATGGCCACCCGGAAACCCGCTCCCCCTGCGTACGTGTGCACGGAGTGCGGGTGGACGACGGCGAAATGGGTCGGCCGCTGCGGCGAGTGCCAGCAGTGGGGAACCGTGCAGGAGCAGGCCGCCCAGACCGGCATCCTCCGACGCGTGAACGCCCTCGCACCCACCGCCGATCGCGCCGCCCGACCGATCACGCAGATCACGACACAGGATGCACCCCGGCGCACGAGCGGGGTCGGCGAGTTCGACCGCGTGCTGGGCGGCGGCATCGTGCCCGGCGCCGCCATCCTGCTCAGCGGCGAGCCGGGCGTCGGCAAGTCCACGCTGCTGCTCGAGGTCGCCGCGCAGGCGGCACGTGCCGGGCGGCGGGTGCTGTACGCGAGCGCCGAGGAGTCCCCCGCTCAGGTGCGGCTGCGCGCCGAGCGCACCGGCGCGCTGCACGACGAGCTGTACCTGGCGAGCGAGACCGACCTCGCCACGATCCTCGGTCACATCGACGAGGTGCAGCCGCAGCTCGTGATCGTCGACTCCGTGCAGACGGTGTCGTCGTCACTGACCGACGGCGCGGCAGGACAGCCCAGCCAGGTGCGCGAGGTCGCCGCGACCCTCATCCGCGTCGCCAAGGAGCGGGACCTGCCGATCATCATCGTCGGTCACGTCACGAAAGACGGGCAGGTCGCCGGCCCCCGCGTGCTGGAGCACCTGGTCGACGTGGTGTGCCACTTCGAGGGCGACCGGCAGACGTCGCTGCGCTTCATCCGCGCGCTCAAGAACCGCTTCGGGCCGACCGACGAGGTGGGGTGCTTCGAGATGACCGGCGACGGCATCGCCGAGGTGCCCGATCCGTCCGGGCTCTTCCTGTCTCAGGGGGCGTCCGAGCCCGGCACGTGCGTCGCGATCTCGCTGGAGGGCCGCCGCGCGCTGCCGGTGGAGGTGCAGGCGCTCACGGTGCCCAGCAACGCCCCGAACCCCCGGCGCATCGTGCACGGGCTCGACGCGTCGCGCGTCGCGATGGTGCTGGCCATCCTGGAGCGCCGGGCCGGGGTGCCCACGGGCAGCCTCGACGTGTACGTCTCCACGGTGGGCGGCGTGCGGTTCACCGAGCCCGCGGCCGACCTCGCGATCGCGATCGCGGTGGCGGGGTCCATCCAGATGATCTCGGTGCCGCGCACGGTCGCCGCGGTGGGCGAGCTCAGCCTGGCGGGCGAGGTGCGGCCGGTCACGCAGGCCGCGCAGCGCCGGACGGAGGCGGCGCGGCTGGGCTACGAGCAGGTGGTCGACGACCGGTCGAAAACGCTGCGCGCCGCCCTGGGCGACATCCGCTCGCGGAACGCGGCCCGGCGTCCCGACCGCGACATCCCGCCGTTCTGAGCCGCGGCGCCGCGATCAGGCGTCGAGCGCCTTGAGCAGCTCGACCGGATCCGCCTGCATGGGATGGGGACCGGCGATGTCGAGGAACACGGTCGTGATGGGGTGGGCGGAGAGGAACCGCCGCAGCCAGGCCGCGTCGTAGATGCCCACACCGGGCGGCAGGTTGGCCGGCTTGTTCTTCGCGTCGCTGAAGAGCAGCAGCGCCAGGTCGCCCGTGTTCGGGTCGCGGTACGTCCACACCTCGCCGCCGTCGAGCGGGTTGTCGCGCGCACCGGGCTTGATGAGCGGGACGACGGTCGTGCCGTGCCGCAGGGCCAGGGCGACCGCGGCCACGTCCTGCTTCTCCAGGGCCACCGCCAGCGCCTCGGACCGGAAGTCCTCGGGTGCGGGCTTCTTCTTGCCGGACTTCGCCTTCTTCGCAGCCATGTCTCCAGCTTAGGCATCGACACGACGAGCGCGGCTCCACGGCGACCTCCGGCCGGCGCGGGAAAAAGATTGGGGCCCTCTCGAGTCCTCCATTGGGGACTGGGGTACTCGAGAGGGCCCTCGGACTCTCGAGCGGCGGTGTCGAAGCGCTGGGGACGCTGTAGTTCGACGCCACTGGGGATGGCTTATGCCGCATAGGCGGAGAGTCATGTCTATGGTATCCCAAAGAACGACTCGTGTCAGCACAAGAGGCCCTCCGACGCGAAGGTCGCCGCAATTCGGATCGGTTGCCGCAGCAGACGAAGCAATCCGAAGCCGCACGGCCGGATCGCCCGCAAAGCCGTAGCGTGCGATCAGTAGAGCAGGAACTGCGCCGTCGTGGCGCTGGGGAAGCCGCCGATCGACACGGCCACATGGTACGACGCGCCGCCACCGGGCGCCCGCTGCCGGTTCTCCTGCGCGCACGTCTCCACGCTCGACCGGGTGCGGTCCCACACCACGGGCTCCTTGCTCACCACGGTCGATCCGGCGGTGAGCGTCGCGATCATGCTGCTCGGGTTCTCCTGGCAGTCCGTCGACCGCCACCACACGTCCGCGCCGCTCGACACCGTGAACACCTGGGTGCTCGACCCCACGTCGATCGTGCAGTCCGTGGTGCCCTTGTTCGTCAGCGAGATCGACAGGCGCGGGGTGACGCCCGCCGCGTAGGTGTCGGCGTCGGTGACAGCCGTGACCTCGATGTCCTTCGCCTGGCAGGCCACGACAGCGGGCGTCTCGGAGGCGCTCGGAGTGGGCGCCGGGCTCGCGGAACCCGTGGGCGGCGGCGTCGTCTCGGTCGTCGAGGAGGACGTCGCAGCCGGGGTCGCATCGGTCGCGGCGGCCCAGGGGCGCGCGACCAGCAGCCACACCGACACCCCGATCACCGCGAGGACCAGGATCAGCCCGAGCAGCACCACCAGACGCCGACGACGGTAGACGGCGGCGGAACGACGGGGCATGCTTCCAGGTTAAGCGATCGAGCCCCGCGATCCTGGGAGGCGTCGTGCGCCCGTCGGACCTCAGAGCACCTTGAGCATCCGGGTGTTGCCGAGCGTGTTCGGCTTGACGTGCGCCAGGTCGAGGAACTCCTCGACACCCGCGTCTCCACTGCGCAGCAGCTGCGAGTACACGTCGGGATCGACGACCTGCTCGCCGATGGGGGTGAAGCCGCGGCGGCCGAAGAAATCGACCTCGAACGTGAGGCAGAACAGGCGCGTCAGTCCGAGTGCGCGCGCGTTCTCCTCCAGGCGCTCGACGATCGCGCGACCGATGCCGTGGTGCAGCCAGTCGTCGCGCACGAGCAGGGTGCGCACCTCGCCGAGGTCCTCCCAGATCACGTGCAGGGCGCCGCAGCCGATCAGCTCGCCGTCGGCCTCCGCCACCACGAACTCCTGCACCGCGCCGTACAGCACCGCCAGGTCTTTGCCGAGCAGGATGCGCTGCTCCACGAGCGGCTGGAGCAGGTTGCGGATGCTGACGATATCGGCGCTGCGGGCGGGCCGGACGATGTAGTCGCTCACCCGACCAGCCTAGAACCGCACCCTCCGTGCGCCTCCCAGACACGAGGAAGGGGCGGATGCCGCAGCATCCGCCCCTTCACGTCCGGGCTCACGACCCGGGTGGGATCAGTCGTTGCCGGTGATCGCCAGGTCGGGCGTACCGGCGATGGCGCCGCCGCCGGTGTTGACACCGACCGCGACCTTCTCGCCGCGCGGACCGTGCTCGAACAGGAACTCCCCGTCCTTCGCGTCGACCTTCACGTGGTCGCCCGAGTCGAGCTCGCCGTGCAGGATCTTCTCCGACAGACGGTCCTCGATCTCGTGCTGCATCGCGCGACGCAGCGGCCGGGCGCCCAGAGCCGGGTCGAAGCCGATCTCGATCAGACGCTCCTTGGCGGCCTGCGACAGCTCGATCGTCATGTCGCGGTCGAGCAGACGCTCGCCGAGGCGCTTCGTGAACAGGTCCACGATCTGCACCAGCTCGTCCTTGCTCAGCTGCGGGAAGACGATGATGTCGTCGACACGGTTGAGGAACTCGGGCTTGAAGTGCCGCTTGAGCTCCTCGTTGACCTTGCCCTTCATCCGCTCGTAGCTGGTGGCGTTGTTGCCCTCGATCTGGAAGCCCACGGGGCCGCCGGCGATGTCGCGTGCACCGAGGTTGGTGGTCATGATGATGACCGTGTTCTTGAAGTCCACGATCCGACCCTGACCGTCGGTGAGGCGACCCTCCTCGAGGATCTGCAGCAGCGAGTTGAAGATGTCGGGGTGGGCCTTCTCGATCTCGTCGAACAGCACCACGCTGAACGGCTTGCGCCGCACCTTCTCGGTGAGCTGACCGCCCTCTTCGAAGCCGACGAACCCGGGAGGGGCACCGAACAGCCGCGAGACGGTGTGCTTCTCGCCGAACTCGCTCATGTCGAGCGAGATGAGCGCGGCCTCGTCGTCGAACAGGAACTCCGCGAGCGCCTTGGCAAGCTCCGTCTTTCCGACGCCCGTGGGGCCGGCGAAGATGAACGAACCGGAGGGGCGCTTCGGGTCCTTGAGGCCCGCACGCTGACGACGGATGGTCTTGGAGAGGGCCGCAATGGCCTCCTCCTGACCGATAACGCGCTGGTGCAGCGCCTTCTCCATGAAGACGAGTCGGCTGGACTCCTCCTCGGTCAGCTTGAACACGGGGATGCCCGTGGCCTGCGCGAGCACCTCGGCGATCAGGCCCTCGTCGACGACCGCCTGGGTCGCGACGTCGCCCGCACGCCACTGCTTCTCGAGGCGCAGCCGCTCGGCGAGCAGGCTCTTCTCCTCGTCGCGCAGCGACGCGGCCTTCTCGAAGTCCTGCTCCTCGGAGGCGAGCTCCTTCTGCTCGCGCACGGCGGCGATCTTCTCGTCGAACTCCCGCAGCTCGGGCGGGCTCGACAGGATCGACAGACGCAGGCGCGCGCCGGCCTCGTCGATCAGGTCGATCGCCTTGTCGGGGAGGAACCGGTCGGAGACGTAGCGGTCGGCGAGGTTCGCCGCGGCCACGATCGCGCCGTCGGTGATCTGCACCTTGTGGTGCGCCTCGTAGCGGTCGCGCAGCCCCTTGAGGATGTTGATCGCGTGCGGCAGCGTCGGCTCGTTCACCTGCACCGGCTGGAAGCGGCGCTCGAGAGCGGCGTCCTTCTCGAAGTGCTTGCGGTACTCGTCGAGCGTGGTGGCGCCGATCGTCTGGAGTTCACCGCGGGCGAGCAGCGGCTTGAGGATGCTCGCCGCGTCGATCGCGCCCTCGGCGGCACCCGCACCCACGAGGGTGTGGATCTCGTCGATGAAGACGATGATGTCGCCGCGCGTGCGGATCTCCTTGGTGACCTTCTTCAGGCGCTCCTCGAAGTCGCCGCGGTAGCGGGAACCGGCGATGAGAGAGCCGAGGTCGAGCGAGTAGAGCTGCTTGTCCTTCAGCGTCTCCGGCACATCGCCCTTGACGATCGCCTGCGCCAGGCCCTCGACGACGGCGGTCTTGCCGACGCCGGGCTCACCGATCAGGACGGGGTTGTTCTTGGAGCGGCGGGAGAGGATCTGCATGACCCGCTCCGCCTCCTTCTCGCGCCCGATCACCGGGTCGAGCTTGTTGTCGCGCGCGGCCTGGGTGAGGTTGCGACCGAACTGGTCGAGCACCGCGGAGCCACCCTGGGCGCCGGCGGGCGAGTCGTTGGTCTGCGCGCCGACCGACGCGGGCTCGCGCCCCGGAGCGCCGGACAGCAGCTGGATGACCTGCTGGCGCACCTTGTTGAGGTCGGCGCCGAGCTTGACCAGCACCTGGGCGGCCACGCCCTCGCCCTCACGGATGAGGCCGAGGAGGATGTGCTCGGTGCCGATGTAGTTGTGGCCGAGCTGCAGAGCCTCGCGGAGGCTGAGCTCGAGCACCTTCTTGGCGCGCGGCGTGAACGGGATGTGGCCGGTCGGCTGCTGCTGACCCTGGCCGATGATGTCCTGCACCTGCTCGCGCACGGCGTCGAGGGAGATGCCGAGCGACTCCAGCGCCTTGGCTGCGACGCCCTCGCCCTCGTGGATGAGGCCGAGCAGGATGTGCTCGGTGCCGATGTAGTTGTGGTTGAGCATCTTCGCCTCTTCTTGGGCGAGGACGACCACTCGACGGGCTCGGTCCGTGAATCTCTCGAACATGTTGACTCCTTATTCGCACGGGGCGAAGACGCATGAAGCGCTTGTACATCGAGAGTAACGACCAGGAATGCCGGGTATGCCCGTGTTCGCCGTGGGCATAGCGGGGGCTTGACCCGTTTATCGACAGTCGTTATGTTAACGAAAGTCGATAACCCCCCGATCTCCAGGAGGAGCCCATGCTCGCCACGGATAGACGACCCTCGCTCGCCGACGGCATCGCCCTCGGACTGATCGCGACCGGAGCCGTGAGCGTCGGAATCGGTGCGATCGTCGCCGTCGCCCAGGCCGCCGCCACCCTGTTCTCGCCGTCGCCGACGATCGCGATGCCCGTGCACGACGTCGACCTCACCGCCCTCGACGGCGTGGCCGGGATCGAGGGCGCCACCGTCGACTCCGCACTCGTCACCCTCACCGCGCCGCCCACCGCCGCCCGCTGGCTGCTGCTGCTGGAGACGGCGCTGCCCGCGCTCGCCACGGTCGCCCTGTGCGCGGTGGTCTGGTGGCTGGGAGTGTCCCTCATCCGCTCCCGCCCGTTCCGCGCCTCGCTCGGGTGGATGTTCGCGGTCGCCGCCTGCCTGCTGATGGCCGGCACGCTGCTCGGGCAGTTCGCCGGCGGCATCGGCCGGGCCGAGATCGTGAAGGATCTGGCCGCGACCGAACCCGGCGTCGAAGACGTGCTGTGGACGCTGCTCGTGCAGTTCGACCTGGCACCCGTGGGGTGGGCGTTCGCCCTGGCCCTCGTGGCGGGCGTGTTCGCCGTCGGCCGCCGCCTGCAGCGCGACACGGAGGGGCTGGTCTGATGATCACGTTCGGCTCGGAGGCCGTCTGGCCCTCGCTGCTCAACATTGCGATCGCCCTCGCCGTCGGCGCCGCCGTCGTCGCCCTCGTCGTCTGGAACAGCCGCCGGCGCGGCAGCCGCACGGTCACCCTCGATGCGGCGCTCACGCTGTCGGGATGGTGGGTGATCCTGTCGGCACTCGGCGCGATCGCGGTCGTCGTCAAGGCGTTCGCGGTCGACTGGGCGGAGCTGCACGGGCGGACCGTCGTCTTCCTCGACTGGCCCGCCGCCCTCCCCTGCTCCGAGTTCGGCGACGGTGCGCACACCGCCCTCACCTGCGGCGGCACGGAACTGACGGACTTCACCGTGGGCAACGCCTCGCTCGGACTCCGCCTCCTCGCCGCGGCGGCACAGCTCAGCAGCCTGGCGCTCGCCACGGTGCCCGCCGTGGTCCTCGCCCTCATCTGCTTCCACACGCTGCGCGGGCGCGCGTTCTCCCTGGTCGTGACCCGCGCCCTCGTCGGCGGCGCGGTCACGCTCGTGGTGCTCGGCGTGGCCTCCGACCTGTTGAACGGGATCGCCGCCACGGCGGGCCTGCGGGAGGCCCTCCCGATCGGCAGCCCGTGGTACCCCGCGGCGTATCAGCTCACCGTGACGCCGCTGCCGTTCGCCGCCGCGCTCGGCCTGCTCGCCCTCGCCGCCGTGTTCCGGCAGGGCATGCGCCTGGAGCAGCAGCGTGCCGCCCTGGAGAAGGAGACGGAGGGGCTGGTGTGAGCCCGGCCGAGAGCGACGAGGAGTTCACCGGCATCCACTGCCGCCTGGACGAGTTGCTCGCCGAGCGCGGCATGACCCTCACCGAGCTGAGCGCCGCGGTCGGCGTGAGCATCGTCAACCTGTCCGTGCTCAAGAACGACCGCGCCCGCGCGATCCGTTACTCCACGCTGCGGGCGATCTGCGAGGCGCTGGAGTGCGACGTGGGCGACCTGCTCGTGCTCGCGGCCCGCTGACGCGGAGCATGGATGCGCCTCCGCACGCAAGCCCCTTCTATGAATCTGCTGTGGCGCACTAGCGTCGTCCGCATGAAGAAGCCAGCACCCGCGGCCCGCCCGGCCGCCCGCCTCGCTGCCCTCGTGCCCGCCGTCGCGCTCGCCCTGTCCCTCGCCGCGTGCGGCGGACCGGCCCGCCCGTCGTCCGACGAGGTGGCCGAGGGGATCCAGAAGGTGTTCGCCGGCACGAGCCAGGAGCAGGCGATGACCGACGAGGCCGCCAGCTGCCTCGCCGACGCCCTGGTCGACTCCGAGCTGAGCGACGAGACGCTCACCTACATCGCCAACGGCGAAGACAAGCAGAAGGACGAAGCCGACAAGGCGCTCACGACGCAGATCATCACCGACAACCTGAACGAGTGCGTCGCGCCCTGACCCCCCGAACCCGGAGCATGACGGCTGCGGAGGGGCGGCCGTCATGCTTCGTCATATCCGCCCAGGGAATTCCCAGCCAGCTCTAGCGTTGAGCCTCATGGCGCGCATCCCGGCGCGCCGCGATCTCTGGAGTCCCCACCTCGATGAGCACCACCGCACGCGCCCAGAAGGCGCCAGACACCCGCGGGCCGGTCCGGAAGCTGCTGACCTCGTTCGGCTTCCAGATCATCGCCGCCCTCGTCCTCGGCATCGCCGCCGGCCTGATCGGCCGTCAGCTCGGCGCCACGGCCGAGAACCCCACCGGCCTGTCCGCCACGCTCGACACGATCGGCAGCTCCTACGTCACGCTGCTGCGCGCGGCGGTCGTCCCGCTGATCTTCACCGCGATCGTCGCGAGCATCTCCAACCTGCGCCGCGTGCAGAACGCGGCACGCCTGGCCGGTCAGACCATCCTGTGGTTCGCGATCACCGCGTTCATCGCCGTCATCATCGGCATCGGGCTCGGCCTCGTGATTCAGCCGGGCAACCGCGCCGGCGAGGGCCTCGAGCCCGGCGACCCCTACACGGTCGGCACGTGGTGGAACTTCCTCCTCGGCCTGATCCCCCAGAACTTCCTCGGCCTCACGGTCAGCACCTCCCCCGGCGCGACCGAGGGCTCGTTCACCTCCACGGTGGGCTTCAACATCCTGCAGGTGATCGTCGTCGCCGCGGTCGTCGGCATCGCCGCCCTCAAGGCGGGCAAGAAGGCCGAGCCGTTCCTCGTCTTCACCGAGTCGCTGCTCAAGGTCATCCAGCGCGTGCTGTGGTGGATCATCCGCATCGCCCCGATCGGCACGTTCGGCCTCATCGGCTCCGCCGTCATCAAGTACGGCTGGGAGAAGCTCGCGTCGCTCGGCTGGTTCGCCGCCGCGATCTACATCGGCCTCGCTCTCGTGCTGTTCGTGGTCTACCCGATCCTCGTGCGCACGCACGGCCTGTCGATAAAGCAGTACTTCTCGGGCGTCTGGCCCGCGGTGCAGCTCGCGTTCGTGAGCCGCTCCTCCATCGGAACGCTGCCGCTCACGGAGCGCGTGACCGAGCGCAACCTCGGCGTGCCCCGCTCGTACGCCTCGTTCGCGGTGCCGCTCGGCGCGACCACGAAGATGGACGGCTGCGCCGCGATCTACCCGGCCATCGCCGCGATCTTCGTCGCCCAGTTCTTCGGCATCGAGCTGAACTTCGTGCAGTACCTGCTGATCGTGATCGTCTCGGTCGTGGGCTCCGCCGCCACCGCCGGCACCACGGGCGCGGTCGTCATGCTCACGCTCACGCTGTCGACCCTGGGTCTGCCGCTCGAGGGCGTTGGCCTGCTGCTCGCGATCGACCCGATCCTCGACATGGGCCGCACCGCGGTCAACGTCGCGGGCCAGGCGCTGATCCCGACCATCGTCGCCAAGCGCGAGGGCATCCTCAACGAGGAGCTCTACAACGCGCCGCGCGAGGGCCTGCCGTTCGCCGACGACTCGGCCGACGACGACGCCCCCGAGGCCGACGCCGCCTCGGACACCGCGCCGGAGCCGGCCGGCGCCCGCTGACCCGTCACGCCGGAACGCCCCGTCTCCTCCGGGAGGCGGGGCGTTCTCGTGTGCGGGGCGCGGGGCGACCGCGTCAGACGCGGCCCTGCTGACGCGTGGCGCCGCGCGTGTCCATCGCCAGCTCCTCCGCATCCATCGCGGTCAGCAGCTCCCGCATGACCTCCTCGTCGAGGTTGCCCGCGTCGCGCTCGGCGACCAGGATCTCCCTCCGCACCTGCAACCACCCCTTCGACAGCGCGACCAGGTCGTCGAACGACGGACGGCTCGAGGTGTCCTCCACCCGCTGCGCCTCGTCGGTGTCCTTCTCCACCCTGGTCATGCGCTTCGTGAAGGCGTCGAACACGCTCAGGTCGACCGCACCGTGCTTCTGCTCCCACTCGACGCGCTTCTGCGCCAGGTACTCCTTGCCCGCCTCCCGGCTCTTGGCCTTGACCGCCTCGAGCGCGGCCTCGTCCTCCGCGTGCTCGGCGTCGCCCCGGATCCCGAGCCGCCGGATGAGCAGCGGCAGCGTCAGCCCCTGCAGCAGCAGCGTGCCCACCGTCACGATGAACGCCACGACGACGATCGCGTGCGAGGCCTCGGTGTCGAGCGTCGCGAGGTCGGCCGCGGCCACCGCGATCGCGAGCGTGACCACGCCGCGCATCCCCGCCCAGGAGATCACGGCGTTGTCCTTCCACGTGAGCTGGAGTCCGGCCATGCGCTCCCGCACGATCTGCGTGCGCAGCTCGTCCGCGCTGTACTGCCGCCAGCGCCGCGACCGCCGCCGACGCTCGTCGAACTCCCCCGAGGCGATCCCCCGGTCCATGCGCGCGAGCCGACGACGGTCCTGGAAGTTCGCCCACGCGCTGGTGGGGTAGATGTACAGGGGCCGCACGAGCAGCACCACCACCAGCACGGCGAGGGACAGCAGCAGGATGCGCCCCACGGACTCGCTGCTCAGGTCGCGGAGCACCCGCGGGAACTGCAGTCCGATGTACGCGAACACGAAGCTCTCCAGCAGCAGGTCGGCCGACAGCCACAGTGGCGCCTCCTGCTGCCTGGTCGTGTAGTCGGTGCGTGGGGCGTTGAACCCCACGTACAGTCCCATCGCCACGACCGCGAGCACACCGGAGCCCAGGAGGTGCTCGGCGATGCCGTACGCCCCGAACGGCGCGAGCAGCCCGAACGTGCCGATCACGACGGGGTCGCTGATGCGCATGCGCAGCTGGTGGAGCACGATCCCGAACACGAGCCCGACCGCGACGCCGACGCCCACGGCGACCAGGAACTGCCAGACCCCGTCCCACACCGTCAGGGTGGCCCCGGCGAGGATCGCCGCGAACACGCGGTACAGCGTGAGCGAGGTGGCGTCGTTGATGAGGCTCTCGCCCGACAGCACCGTCATGATGCGCCGCGGGAGCCCGAGACGGCGGCCGATCGCGGCGGCGGACACGGCATCGGGCGGTGCGACGATCGCCCCGAGCAGCAGCGCACCGGGGAGGGTCAGCGACGGCAGGATCCACCACGCCACGAGGCCGACCGCGAGCGCGGTGAGCAGGACGAGCCAGATGCCGAGCCGTCGGATCTGCGGCAGGCTGCGCTTGAACCCGACGAACGACACATCCAGCGCGGCGGAGTACAGCAGCGGCGGCAGCACCAGGCCGAGCAGCAGGTGCCCGTCGATGGGGAGGTCGGGCACGATCGGCAGGAACGAGGCGGCGAGCGCGACCACCGTCACCAGCAGCGGCGCCGGCCACCCGCGCCAGCGCGCGAACGCGGCCACGGCGACGGCTCCGACGAGGACGTAGAAGATCCCGGCTTCCATGGGGGAAGCGTAGCGTCGTCCGAGGACGGGTCAGCGGGTGGGGCGACGCCGCGCGGGCGTGCGGGCGGTCTCCGCGTCGAGCGCGTCGCGGAGTCCGGCGTTCTCATCCTGCAGGTCGAGCACGCGGGCGATGCCGGCGATGTTGAGCCCGTCGCCGCGGAGCTCGGCCGCGCGTCGCAGCCGCTCGATGTCGTCGTCGCTGTAGCGGCGCGTGCCGCCGTCGCTGCGGGCGGGGACGAGCAGCCCCTTGCTCTCGAAGAGGCGGATGGTCGCCTCCGGCAGGTCGACGAGCTGGGCAGCCACGGCGATGCCGTAGACGGGTGTGCGCGAGTCGCGTGCGGTCATCCTGACGTGTCCTCGGATCGGGGTTGCGAGATCGGTCATCTCGTTCTATAACAAATCTATACCCCACGTGCAGATAATCTGCACACCACCTCAGCCCATACGGGCCGCACGAAAGGAGAACCTCATGGCACTGACCTTCGATCCCTTCAGCCAGCTCGATCGCTTCGCCGCGAGCGTGCTGGACTCCGTTCGCGCACCCCGGTCGATGCCGGTGGACCTGTACCGCGACGGTGACCGCTACATCCTGCACGCCGACCTCCCCGGCGCCGACCCGGGCTCGATCGACGTCGACCTCGACGGCGGTCAGCTCACCATCCGCGCCCAGCGCACCGCCGACACGCGCGAGGGCGTGCGCTGGCTCGCCCGCGAACGCGGCGCCGGCTCGTTCCTGCGCCAGTTCTCGCTCGGCGACGGCGTCGACCTCGACAGCATCAGCGCCTCCTACGAGAGCGGGGTGCTGTCGGTCGTGATCCCGGTGAGCGAGCGCGCCAAGCCGCGCAAGATCGTCGTGGAGTCCGGCGAGCAGCGCCAGGCCATCGACGCCTGACCCGCGGGGGCGGCGCACCCGCGCCGCCCCCGTCCTTCCCTTTCCTCCTCCCCGCAGAAAGGACGACCCATGGCCCTCTCCCCCACCCTCGATCGCTTCCTCGCCGGCATGGAGTACCCGGCGACGCGCGACGACCTGCTGCGCGAGGCCACCCGCGACGGACTCGACGCCGACGACCGTGCCGTGCTGCGCACCCTCCCCGAGCAGAGCTACAGCGCCGCCTGGCACATCCGCTACCGCCTGGCCCGCGCCGCGCTCCGCGAGTCGCTGACCCCCGCCGCCCGGGCCGCCTGAGCCCGCACCCGCGCGGTCGCGTCACGGACGCACCGGTGCGAGGCCGGGAATGCGCGCGCGACGTCTCGGGTTGCATCCGGGGATGAACGACGTCGCCCTCTCCGTCCTCGACCTCGTGCCGGTTCGCTCCGGCCAGACCAGCGCCGAGGCCATCGCCGCCTCCCTCTCGCTCGCCGAGACCGCCGACCGTCTCGGCTACCGCCGCTACTGGTTCGCGGAGCACCACAACATGCCCGCGGTGGCCTCGACCACGCCCCCGGTGCTGATCGCCGCGGCGGCCGCGCGCACCCGGCGGCTGCGCCTGGGCTCGGGTGGCGTGATGCTGCCGAACCACGCACCCCTCATCGTCGCCGAGCAGTTCGCGGCGCTCGAGGCCATCGCGCCAGGACGCATCGACCTCGGTCTCGGCCGCGCGCCCGGCAGCGACCCCGTCATCACGCAGCTGCTGCGCGGCAGCGGCACCACCAGCGACGTCGAGCAGTTCCCGCGTCACGTGCAGGACATCGCGGCGCTCTTCTCCGCCGACGGTGCCACGGTGCGCTTCACGTCGGGCGGCGAGTACACCGTGCGGGCCACCCCCGCCGCGACCGGCGTGCCCGAGGTGTGGCTGCTCGGGTCGAGCGACTACTCCGCGCAGCTCGCCGCCTCGCACGGACTGCCCTACGTGTTCGCCAACCACTTCTCCGGCCAGGGGCTGGAGCGGGCGCTCGACCTGTACCGCACGAACTACCGCCCCAGCGAGGAGCACCCGGAGCCGCGCACGTTCCTCACCGTCAACGCGGTCGCCGCCCCCACCGCGGACGAGGCCGAGCAGCGCGCCCTCCCCCAGCTGCGGATGATGGCCCGGCTGCGGCTCAACCAACCCCTGGTGGCGCTGGAGACCGTGGAACAGGCACTCGCCGCGGCCTCCGACGCCGCGACCGACCAGGTCGTGCAGGCCGCCCGGTCGCGGTGGTACGTCGGCACGGGCGAGTCCGTCGCCGCAGAGGTGCGGGCCTTCGCCACGCAGCACGGCGTGGACGAGGTCATGCTCTCGCCCGTCGCCGGAGCGTTCGAGGCCGAGCCCGCCGACACCTCGCCCGGACGCACGCAGACGCTCGAGCTCATCGCGACCGCCTGAACCCGGCGCGAGGGGCTGGCCCCGGCCGACTCCGAGGCGTAGCCTCAGCGGCAGAGAGAGGGGTTCGACGATGAGCACCAGGACACTCGCACTGTGGGTCGCCTACGGCCCGAACGGCGTGGTCGGCAGCATCCGCCATGACGACGAGGGGTACGCGGTCACGATGGCCGGGGCGGACGCCGTGGCCGGGACCTACCCGAGCCTCGCGTCGGCGAAGGGGGCACTGCATGCGCGCATGGCTCCCGGCAGCGCGTGGCCGCTGTTCCAGGAGCACTGACCACCGCGACCGTCGCTCGAGACGCGCCGGGGCCCTCGGTCCCGACGCGTGCTCGACCCGCGAAGCCCGGGGACGGGTGTCAGGACTCGGGCTCGCCGGAGAGGATGCCGCGCAGCCAGTCGCGTGCCTCGATGAACACGTCGTCGGAGTAGCGGTCGGGGTACTGCACGATCTGCCGGTCGGCACGCGGGTACGACCCGAGGAACACCACGCGCGGGCTGAAGCGGCGGATGCCGAGCAGGGCGTCGGCCATGCGCTCGTGCTCGATGTGACCGTCGGCGTCGATCACGAAGCGGTAGCGGCCGAGCTCGTCGCCGATCGGGCGGGACTCGATGAGCGAGAGGTTGATGCCGCGGGTGGAGAACTGCTCCAGCATCTCCAGCAGCGAGCCGGGGTGGTCGTGGGGCAGCTCCACGATGAGGGAGGTCTTGTCGGCCCCGGTCGGCTCCGGGGAGCGCGTCGTGCGGGTGACCAGCACGAAGCGCGTGACGGCGGCCGCGTTGTCGCCGATGCCCTCCGCGAGCACGTCCACGTCGTAGTGCTGCACGATGCCGGGGGCCGCGATCGCCGCCTGGGCGGGCAGCGAACCGTCGAGCACGCCGATCGCCGAGGCCACGTTGCTCGCCGCCGGCACGTGCGAGTGCCGCGGCAGGTGCTCGCCGAGCCAGCCGTGGCACTGCGCGTACGCCACGGGGTGCGCCGCGATCACCTCCACCTGGTCGAGCGTGGTGCCGCGCGGGGCGACCAGGACGAAGTTGACCCGCACCAGGTACTCGCCGATGATGCGCAGCCCGGGGAGCGTCGCCAACGCGTCCTGCGTGGTGGAGACGCCGCCCTCGATCGAGTTCTCGATCGCGATCATCGCGGCGTCGCTGCGGCCCTCCAGCACGTCGTCGAGCGCCTCGCCGACGTTGTGCACGGGACGCCACACCTGCCCCCTGGCCTCCGCCACCTGGTCGAGTGCCGCCTCAGTGAAGGTTCCGGCTGGTCCGAGATAGCTGTAGGTGCGGCGATCGGTCACGGCGTTCAGCCTAGCCCTCGCTCGCGCACCGGCCTCCCGGATGTCAAGCGGATGCGCGCATCCGGATCACGGGGCAGACTGAGAGGATGAGCAGTCGTGCCGGCCTCCCCGCGGAGGAAAGTGACCTGATCGACGTCGACGAGCTGATCGCCGCCTACTACGACCGCGTGCCCGACCCGACGGTCCCGGCCGAACGGGTCGTGTTCGGCACCAGCGGCCACCGCGGCTCCTCGCTGACGAAGAGCTTCAACGAGAACCACATCCTCGCCACGACGCAGGCGATCGTCGACTACCGCGCCGCGCAGGGCATCACCGGGCCGCTGTTCCTCGGCCGCGACACGCACGCCCTGTCGCTGCCCGCCGAGCGCAGCGCGATCGAGGTGCTGCTCGCGAACGGCGTGGACGTGCGCGTCGACGCCCGCGACTCCTGGGTGCCGACGCCCGCCCTGAGCCACGCGATCCTCACGTACAACAGGGGTCGCGCGACCGACGACCCCGGCCGGGCCGACGGCATCGTGGTCACCCCGTCGCACAACCCGCCCCGCGACGGCGGCTTCAAGTACAACCCGCCGCACGGTGGTCCCGCCGACACCGACGCCACGGGCTGGATCGCCGACCGCGCGAACCAGCTCATCGCCGACGGCCTCACCGAGGTGAAGCGCGAGCGGTTCGCCGACGTCGACTGGGACGCGATCACCGGGTACGACTTCCGCGACGCGTACGTGCGCGACCTGCCGTCGATCATCGACCTCGACGCGATCCGCAGCGCGGGCGTGCGCATCGGGGCCGACCCCCTCGGCGGGGCGTCGGTGGAGTACTGGGCGCTGATCGCCGAGATGCACGACCTCGACCTCGACGTGGTGAACCCCGAGGTCGACCCGACCTGGCGTTTCATGACCCTCGACTGGGACGAGAAGATCCGGATGGATCCGTCGTCTCCGTCGGCGATGGCGTCCCTGGTCGCCCGCAAGGGCGACTACGACGTGCTCACCGGGAACGACGCCGATGCCGACCGGCACGGCATCGTGACCCCGGATGCGGGGCTCATGAACCCCAACCACTACCTCGCCGTCGCGATCGACTACCTCTTCTCCCACCGCGAGCAGTGGCCGCGCGACGCCGCAGTCGGCAAGACCCTCGTGTCGTCAATGATCATCGACCGGGTGGCGGAGTCGCTGGGCCGCCGCCTGCTGGAGGTGCCGGTCGGGTTCAAGTGGTTCGTGCCCGGGCTGCTCGACGGCACGGTCGCGTTCGGCGGCGAGGAGTCGGCCGGTGCGTCGTTCCTGCGCCGCGACGGCTCCGTGTGGTCGACCGACAAGGACGGCATCCTGCTGTGCCTGCTCGCGGCGGAGATCATCGCGGTCACGGGCAAGACCCCGTCGGAGCGCTACGCCGAGCTGGAGCAGGCGTTCGGCGCCTCGGCGTATCAGCGCGTCGACGCCCCCGCGACGCCGGAGCAGAAGGCCACGCTGGGCAAGCTGGCGCCGGAGTCGGTCACCGCGACCACGCTGGCCGGCGAGGACATCACGGCGAAGCTGTCGCACGCCCCCGGCAACGGTGCGGCGATCGGCGGGCTCAAGGTGCAGACCGAGCACGCGTGGTTCGCCGCCCGCCCGTCGGGCACGGAAGACGTCTACAAGCTCTACGCCGAGAGCCTGCGCGGCCCGGAGCACCTCGCCGAGGTGCAGGAGGAGGCCCGCGCCGTGGTGTCCGCCGCCCTCGGCGACTGACACCCGGGCGACCCCGGCGGGATCGGAACGACCCCGGAGCGGGTGGGGACGTTCGCGATCCCGCACAGGGGTGGGACCGGAGGCCGGGGCGGTTCAGTCCGCGTCGGTGGAGGAGCCGAGCAGCTCGCGCACGCGACTCGACACCCGGTGGAACTCCGGCGTCTCCAGTACCTCGGCGTACCCGCGGCGGGCCGGGAGGTCGACCCGGTGCTCCTCCAGGATCCGGCCGGGACGCGGACTCATCACGATGACGCGGCTCGCGAGGTAGACCGCCTCGGCGACCGAGTGCGTCACGAGCAGGACGGTGGTCCCGGTGGCGCTCCAGATGCGGTTCAGCTCCACGTTCATGCGCTCGCGCGTCAGGGCGTCGAGGGCACCGAACGGCTCATCCATGAGCAGCACCCGCGGCTCGTGCAGCAGCGCGCGGCACAGCGAGACGCGCTGCTGCATCCCGCCCGAGAGCTCGTGCGGCAGCGACTTCTCGAAGCCGGTGAGACCGGTCATCTCGATGAGCTCGTCGGCACGGGCCTGGGCCTTGCGCATGTCCATCCCGCGCATCTCGGCCTGGAGGAGGATGTTGCCGCGGACGCTGCGCCATTCGAGGAGCGCCGCGCGCTGGAAGACGTACCCGATGTCCTGCCGGGGACCGCGGACCTCGTCCCCGCGGAGGCGGATGCTGCCGCGGCTGGGAGCGGTGAGTCCTGCCACGGCTTTGAGCAGCGTCGACTTGCCGCATCCGGACGGGCCGGCGATGGAGAGGAACTCGCCCTCCTCCACGCGCAGGTCGACCCCCTCGAGCGCGGTGACCTGACGGCGCTTGGAGGCGAACGTGATCGCCAGGTCGGAGACCTCCAGCGCGGGGCCGGTGGGCGTGGCCGCCGTGGCGCGCGCCTGCTGATCGTGGGTGAGCATGAGATCCGACCTCACTTCCCGGGGGTGAACGCGTCGTCGTAGTAGGTCTCGACGTCACCGTCGCCGGAGATGAGGCCCGCCTTCGACAGCACCTCGAGCGTGGCCTCCCAGTCCTCGGCGGCATTCGCTCCGGGAGCCTGGCCCTCGGTGGCGTCGGTGTGCAGCAGCTCGATGGTCTCCTCCCACTGGTGCAGCAGCACCTTCTGGGCCGGCATCTGCGGGTCCTTGCCCTCCATCGCGGCGACCGCGGCCTCCGGGTCCTCCTGCGCGGCCTCGAACGCCTCCGAGGTCGCGGCGACCAGCGCCTCGACGAGTTCCGGGTCGTTCTCGATCGTGTCGTTCGGGGCGATGAGGCCGTTGCTGAAGAAGTTCAGCCCCGCGTCGGAGTAGCGCAGGTACTCGACGTCCTTGCCGCTCTTGTCGGCGATGGTCGGTCCCTGGTCGTGGGCGAACCCGATGAGCCCGTCCACCTGGCCGGAGAGCATCGCGGCGATCTTGCCCGCGGCGTCGAGGTTCTGCTGGGTCACGTCGCCCTCGTCGAGCCCGACCGCCTCGAGGTACATCGGGAACGTCGTGGTCGGAGCGTCGCCGGCGGAGACCGCGATGGTCTTGCCCTTCAGGTCCTCCGGGCCGGAGATGCCGGAGTCAGCGAAGACCTGCACGGCCGACGGCGTCGTCTGGAGGAAGACGCCGACGCTCTTGATCCCGACGCCCTTGTCGATGTTCGCGAGGACGGCGGGGGTGTCGGCCCAGCCGAAGTCGACCTGGCCCTGTCCCACGGCCTGGGCGGTCTTGGTCGAGCCCTGCCCCGCCTTGATCGTGAGGTCGATCCCGTGCTCCTCGAAGATGCCCTGGTCGACCCCGTAGTAGAACGCGGCGTGCTCGCCGTAGGGGTACCAGTTGAGCATGAGCGTGACCGGGGTGAGCGCGTCGGCGTCGTCGCCGCCCTCGCCCGCCGGGGCCGAGGAGCCGCCGCACCCGGAGAGGGCGAGCACCGCCGCGGACGCGAGGGCGATGGAGCTGAGGATGGTGCCTGACTTCTTCATCAGTGCCTTCTTTCGTGGGTGCGAGGGGGGTCAGAGTCGGACGGTGGCCGCGGCGACGTCGCGCTTGGACGCGTGCCACGGGATGAGGAAGCGCTCGGCGACCTGGATGATGCCGAAGAGGATCACGCCGAGAAGCGACATGATGATCAGCGCCGCGAAGAGCATCGCGGTGTCGAGGTTGCCGTTGGCCTGCAGGATGACGTAGCCGAGCCCCTCGTTCGCGCCGACGAACTCGCCGACCACCGCGCCGGTCACCGCGAGCGTGGCGGCGACCTTCAGTCCGGACAGGAGCTCGGGAAGAGCGGCGGGCAGCCGCACCTTGAGGAAGGTCTTGAAGCGGCTCGCTCCCATGGTCGACGTGAGCTGGAGGATCTCGGGATCGACGGTGCGCAGACCTGCGAGGCCCGAGATGACGACGGGGAAGAACGCCATGAGCACGGCGACGAGGATCTTGGGCTCGGCGCCGAACCCGAGCCACACGACGAACAGCGGCGCGATCGCGATCTTCGGGATGACCTGGGCGAACAGGATCACCGGGTAGAGCGTCTGCTCCAGACCGCGGGAGTAGACCATGAGCACCGCCACGAGGACGCCGACGACGACCGCGATGACGAATCCGATCACGGTCTCGTAGGTCGTGACCCAGGTGTTCTGCGCCAGGTAGGCCGCGTTGTCGGTGAAGGCCGCCCAGGTGTCGGCGGGCGACGGGATGATGAACGCCGGCACCCACCCGAGGCTCGTCGAGACCCACCACAGGGCGATGACCGCGAGCACGAAGACGAGCGGGTGCCAGTGGCGGCTCCACCAGCGGACGATGCCCGCGGGCTCGGGTCGGTCGGCGGCCAGCGCCAGGGTCATGGTCGCGTTGGGGGCAGACGACATGTGGTCCTCGACATCTTCGTGAAGGATTCGGGAAAGCGCATTCCCGAGCGGTGTTGCGAGTCTATGCCGCCGGTTCCCTCGTGTCAACGCGCGCGGTTCGTCGAGGCGCGTGAACTCGGGAATCCCCGACCGGGACGCGGGTCACCGGGAGCGCGCGAGGGCGGCGCCGGCGACGCGGAGCCAGCGGGCGGGGTCCTCGAGGGCGCTCTCCCCCGAGCCGGCGAGGACCGTGAGGGAGACGGTCGCGGCGAAGATCCCGACGTCGGCGTCGGGCGTGATGCGCCCCGCCGCGAGCAGGGGGCGTGCGCCCGCCGCGGCCGCCATCCCCGCGAGGAACGACGGCACCTTCCCGTCGCCGGACTGGCCGTCGTACGACCCCTCGCCCGTGACCACCACGTCGGCGCCCCGGACGGCGTCGGCGAGGCCGATGAGCTCCGCCACCTCGGCAGCCCCCGGGGCGAGGACAGCACCCCAGCGCACGAGGGCCGCCCCGGTGCCGCCCGCCGCTCCGGCGCCCGGGTGCTCCGCGTCCACGTCCAGCAGCGACGCGAGCCGGGCGAGCGCCGCGTCGACGCGGGAGATGTCGCCCGGATCGGCCAGCCCCTTCTGCGGACCGAAGACCGCCGCGGCGCCGCGTGCGCCCGTGAGCGGATTCGTCACATCGGTGAGCACCCGCACCTCGGGGGCCGCCCGCAGGCCGTCGAGGTCGACGGCCGCGACGTCGTCCAGGCCCCGGGCTCCGGGCGCGACCGGGCGTCCCGCGCCGTCGAGGAAGCGGGCGCCCAGAGCGGTGAGCATGCCGATGCCGCCGTCGGTCGACGCGCTGGAGCCGATGCCGAGCACCAGCCGCGAGACGCCGTGGTCGAGCGCGGCGACGATGGCCTGCCCGAAGCCCGTGGTGTCCGCGTCCCACGGACGCGGTGCGGCGAGCAGCTCGATGCCCGACGTGGAGGCGATGTCGACCACTCCGGTGCCGTGCGGTGCACCGTCGTCGGGCGGCAGGAGGAGCCAGGACGTGTCGTGCGCGTCGCCGGCGGGACCGGTGACGCGCACGGGCATGCGCCGCGCCCCGGGGACGGCCGCCGCGAACGCCGCCACCGTGCCCTCCCCGCCATCGGCCATCGGGCGATGCACGAACTCAGCGCCGGGCTCGACCTCCGCCCACCCCTCGGCGAGTGCCTGCGCCGCCGCAGCCGCGGTGATGCTGCCCTTGAAGCTGTCGGGCGCGAGGACGACCCGGGTCACGCCGCTCCCGGGGTGCTGTCGCGCACGACCACCTCGAGCGCGAGCGGCGGCTGGGTCCAGTCGTCGTCGACGATCGCCCGGAAGGCCTCGTACCCGGCGTCGCTGAGCGGCACCCGGACCGTGGTGAGCGCGGGGGTCACATCCCGGCTGGACGGCACGTCGTCGAAGCCGCACACCGCGATGTCCGCGCCGACCTCGCGCTGCGCCGCACGGATCGCCGCCATCGCACCGATGGCCACCACGTCGCTGATCCCGAACACGACCGTGCCCGTCGGCACGCCCGCATCGAGGGCCGCGGTCATCGCCGCCGCGGCGGACTCGCGTCGGAAGTCGCCGCGGACGGTCTGCGCCACCGCGCCGCCGCCCTCCTCGAAGCCCGCGCGGAACCCGGCGAGGCGGTCGTCCGAGGTGCGCACGCCCTCCGCCGCCCCCACGAGAACGGCCGAGCGGTACCCGAGCTGTGCCACCCGGCGGCCGAGGGCCGTGGCACCGGCGCGGTTGTCGATCTCGACGCGGCGCGCTCCCTCGGCCTCCGCGCCGAAGGCCACGACACGTCCGCCGAGTCGGGTGAACTCCGCGAGCTCTCGGGCCGTCTCGGCCTGACCCTCCTCCTGCGTGCGCGACGCGGCGAGGATGAGGCCCTGCGGCCGCTGCCCGCGCAGAGCCCGCACGATCCGCGCCTCGCGGGCGGGATCGCGCTCCGTGATCGCCACGGTGACGACGAGACCCTGCTCGTCGGCGCCGCGCGCGACGCCCGAGGCGATGAGACCGAAGTAGGGATCGGCGATGTCGGCCACGAGGAGGGCGATCACCGGCGAGCGCCCTCGTGCGGTCGCCTGGGCCGAGACGTTGGCCGTGTAGCCGAGGGTCGCGGCGGCGGCCTCCACCCTCTCGCGGAACGCGGCAGCGACCTTGCGCTCTGACCCGTTGAGCACCCGCGAGGCCGTCGCGAGCGAAACGCCGGCCTCGAGGGCGACGTCGTGCAGGGTGGGCGCCGGACCGCGGGCGTGGCGAGGACGACGCGCGGTCGGCGGCTCCGCCGGGGCGGCTGGCGTGGTCATGCCCAGAGCCTACCGGCGGGCGCCTCGGGCCCCTCGGCCGGGGTCATGCGGGCCGGCCGAGGTAGGCGCGGAGGGCGGCGGCCTCCCCCGCGAGGTGCGCGGGGTCGTCGTCCGGGACGAACTCGAGCAGGGCGTCGCGGGGCGGTCGCTCCGCCGCAGCCGCCTCCGCGGCGACGCGCGTCCACAGCGCCTCCCGGGTGCGCAGCGGGTGCCGCTCGGTCCGCGGCCACCAGGAGAACACGTGCACGGCGCTCACGTGGGCGGCGAGCCGCCGGTACTCCTCGAGCGCCTCGGCATCGGGAGCCCCGACCGTCGGCTGCCAGTAGCTCGACAGCGCCGGATGGCCGACCTCGGCGAGCACCCGGAGGGCGGCCTCGGCCGTGTCGGCGAGGGTGCCGGAGTGGAACTCGAGGGCGAGCCCGATCCCGCGGGCGGCCGCCTCGACCGCGGCGGCGCGGAGGCGCGTGACCACCTCGGCGCGCTCGCGAGGCGTCGCCGCGGCGGCTCCGGTCGAGCCCGCCCACACGCGCACACGGTCGGCCCCGAGCGCGGCGGCGCTGTCGAGCACGGCCGTGAGAGGCTCGGCCGACCCCGCACGGAAGTACGACCCGTAGGACGCGACCGCGAGCCCGGCGTCGGCCGTGAGCCGCGCCACCTCTTCGGCACGCGCGACATCGCCGGGCGGCACGTGCACGTCACCGCCCCACTCGATCACCTCCAGTCCCGCGGCTGCCGCGAGGGCGACGATCCGGGCGGGCTCGAGCGCGCGGAACGTCACCGAGCACAATCCTGGGCGCATCCCCGTCATGGCCTCATCATCTCAATCCCCCTCGTCGACGGGACCCGGTCACGGCGGCACGACCGGCGGTCATCGCAGGTGCGGGGAGACGGCCGCGGCGAACGACTCGGCCGTGCGCCGGACCACGGCGCGCGGATCGGCGGCCCAGACGTCCGCGCGGAAGATCTCGACCTCGATGTCCCGGTCGTAGCCGGTCGCCCGCACCGCGCGGGTGAGCACGCCGAAGTCGATCACCCCCTCCCCCGGGTAGTGCCGCGACAGCAGCGGGTCGGCGGCGAGCGGCGTCTTCCAGTCGCACACCTGGTACGTGGCGATGCGGCCCTCGCGCCCGGCGCGCGCGATCTGATCGAGCACCTGGGGGTCCCACCAGATGTGGAAGGTGTCCACGGCGACCCCCACCACGGCCGGGTCGAAGTCGGCGGCGATGTCGAGCGCCTGTCCGAGCGTCGACACCACGGCGCGGTCCGACGCGTAGAGGGGATGCAGCGGCTCGATCGCCAGGGTCACGCCCGCGCCGCGGGCATCGTCGGCGAGGGCTCCGATCGCGTCACGCACGCGCTCCCTGGCGCCGACGAGGTCGCGCGACCCCTCGGGCAGCCCTCCCGCGACGAGCACCAGGACCGCCGTCGACCCCTCGGCCCCCGCCGCCGCGAGCGTCGCGGTCTCCTCGATCGCCCGCCGGTTGTCGGCGAGCGCGGCCTCGCGCGCGGGGCCGGCCGGGAGCGTGAAGAAGCCGCCCCGGCAGTGCGTGCTGAAACGCAGCCCGGAGTCGGCGAGCATGCGCGCCGCCCCCGCGAGGCCCACGTCCTGCACGGGCTCCCGCCAGAGGCCGATCGCCGGGAGCCCGGCCTCGGCCGTGACCTGCAGCGCCGTGGCGAGGTCGGCGTGCTTGATCGTTGCCTGGTTGAGGGAGAGACGCGGGTCGGGGAACGGGGCGGTCATGCGTCGACGCCGTTCAGCCGGAGGAGGCCGTGCCACCGCTCACGGGCGAGCTCCGGCCGCTCCAGGGCGAGCGCCGCGTTCGCGAGCTCCACGACGCGACTGAGGTGCGGGAGGCTCCGGGCGGAGTGGAGTCCGCCCACCATCTGGAACGCCGGCTGATGGCCGTTGAGCCACGACAGGAAGGCCACGCCCGTCTTGTAGTAGTAGGTCGGCGCGGCGAACACCTGCCGGCTGAGCTCCTCGGTGGGCCCGAGCAGTGCGAGGTAGCGGTCGGGGTCGTCCGCATCCAGCGCCTGGATCGCCGCCGACGCCACGGGGGCGATCGCGGCGAAGGCCCCGAGCAGCGCATCCGAGTGCCCGTGCGAGGCCGGCGTCGCACCACCGGAGTCCAGGCTGTCGCCGCCGATGAGGCCGACGTAGTGGAAGTCGTCGCCCGTGAACATCCGCACGCCCGCGGGGAGCCGGTCGCGCACCCAGACCTCGGAGTCGGCGTCGAGCAGGCTCATCTTCACCCCGGCGATCGCGTCGCGGTGCTCGGCGATGATGTCGAGCAGCACCCGTGCCGCCTCTTCCCATCCGGCCGAGCCATCCGCGGCCGCCGTCGGCGCGAAGTACCCGGCCAGCTCGGGGTCGAACGCGGTGCCGAGCCAGTGCAGCACCACGGGCGCGGACGCGCGGGACAGCACCTCCCGGTACACGCGGCGGTAGTCGTCGGCGCTCTCGGCCGCCCTGGCGAGGTGTCGCGACGCCATGAGCACCGGCCCCGCTCCCTGCTCCTCGGCGAAGTGCAGCTGCTCGACGTACGCGTCGACGATGCGATCGAGCGGGATGTGCGCGTCGTCGACCTGATCGGTGTTGACCCCGACCACGACCGACCCGCCCTCCTCGCGGGCGACCTCGGCGCTGCGGGCGATGAGCTCGCGCGTCGCGACCGCGTCGAGCCCCATGTTGCGCTGCGCGGTGTCCATCGCATCCGCGACGCCGAGCCCCCACGAGTACACGTTGCGGCGGAACGCGAGCGTCGCGTCCCAGTCGATGTCGGCGGGGCGTCCGGGGGTGTTGTCGGCGTGCGGCTTCGGCACCACGTGGGCCGCCGCGTACGCCACCCGGCTGCGCAGTGGTCCGTCCGGCCGGGTCACGGCGTCGGGCGCACGCAGCTCGACGCCGGAGGTGCGCCCGTCGGCGGCGAGCAGACGGAGGGCGCTCATGCCCGGTCCAGCGTCAGCGGTTCGAGCACGATCTTGCGGCCCTCGGCGCTGGACGCCAGGCCGGCTTCCGCGAACTGCACGCCGCGGGCCCCCGCCAGCAGGTCGAACGGGTAGTCGGTGCCTTCGACGTAGGACAGCAGGTACTCCTCCCACTGCTGCCGGAAGCCGTTCTGGAAGACCTGGTTGGCGGGCACCTGCTGCCAGTCGGCGTCGTAGTCGTGGTCGTCCTCCAGGTCGGGGTTCCACACCGGCTTGGGGGTGGCGTTGCGGGGCTGGATCTTCGCGCCGAAGAGTCCGACCACCGCGGAGCCGTGCGTGCCGTCGACCTGGAACTCCACGAGCTCGTCGCGGTTGACGCGGACCGTCCACGAGGAGTTGATCTCGGCGACGACGCCGCCCGCCAGCTCGAAGATGCCGTACGCCGCATCCTCGGCCGTCGCGGTGTAGTGCTCGCCCTTCTCGTCCCAGCGGTCGGCGATGTGCACGGCCGCCTGGGCGTAGACGCTCGTGACCTCGCCGAAGAGGTTCTCGAGCACGTAGTTCCAGTGCGGGAACATGTCGGTGATGATGCCGCCGCCGTCTTCCGTGCGGTAGTTCCAGCTCGGTCGCTGCGCGGGCTGCCAGTCGCCCTCGAACACCCAGTAGCCGAACTCGCCGCGCACCGACAGGATGCGCCCGAAGAATCCGGAGTCGATGAGGCGCTTGAGCTTCTGCAGGCCGGGGAGGTAGAGCTTGTCGTGCACGACGCCGGTCTTCACGCCGGCGTCGCGGGCGAGCCGGGCCAGCTCCAGCGCCTCCTCCAGCGACTCGGCCGTGGGCTTCTCGGTGTAGATCGCCTTGCCCGCGGCGATGGCTTTGCGGATCGCGGAGGCCCTGGCCTTCGTCACGAGGAAGTCGGCGTAGATCTCCCACTGCGGGTCGGCGAGCGCGGCGTCGAGGTCGGTCGTCCAGTCGGCGATGCCGTGGGCCGCGGCGAGTTCCGCCAGCTTGGCCTCGCTGCGGCCCACGAGGATCGGCTTCACGGTGACCCGCGTGCCGTCCGCGAGCTCGATGCCGCCCTGGTCGCGGATCGCGAGGATCGAGCGCACCAGGTGCTGCCGGTACCCCATGCGCCCGGAGACGCCGTTCATGATGATCCCGATCTCGCGGGTCGTGGCCTGTGCCATCTCGGTCCGTTCCTTTCGGTGGAGGGGGATGCGCGGCCCGGATTCGAGGATGCGGGTAAGCGCTTTCCGAGATCATGGCACGAGAACGTCCACCCCGCAACCGCGGCGGACCTCGGGCGCGCACGGCCGGCCGCCTCACCGCGCCGCCCGCCGGGTCACGCTTCCGGCGGCGACCCCGTGCTGGCGCGCACGTGCAGAGCCGGGGCCAGCGCCACCCGCTCCGAAGGGCGATCGATGCCGTCGCGCAGGCGGTCGCGGAGCAGCTCCACGGCGCGGCGGCCCACCTGCGGCTTCGGCGGGCGCAGCGCGGTGAGGGGCGGGGCCCCGTTCATCGCGATCTCATCGTCGTAGGCGAGGAGCGACACGTCGCCCGGCACCCGCCACCCCGCATCGACCAGGTGCTGCTGCAGCAGGAGCGCCTGCGGGTCGGAGTGCACCAGCAGCGCGGTCGTCGCCGTCGCCCGGATCTCGTCGAGGAGCGCGGCGACGAAGGGCCCCACCGCCGACCGGCCCATGCGGTCGAGGGCGATCTCGCGGTCGACCCCCGGCTCGAGACCGAGCTCCTCGACCGCACGGCCCCACCCGCGGCGCAGGGCGATGGAGGTCGGCGACTGGGGCGAGGTGAGGATGCCGACCCGCCGATGGCCGAGGCCTGCGAGATGACTCGCGGCGAGCGCTCCCCCGAACGCATGATCGGTGACGACGCTCTCGAGACGCGTCAGCGCGAGCACGTCGGGCGCGCGACGCTCGACGAGCACGACGGGCAGGGGCAGCGCATCCAGCCAGGCGAGGAGGGCATGACCGTCCGCGCCCGCGGTCTCGGGAGCCACGATCAGCCCGTGGACCGTCCCCGACGCGACCAGGGCGGAGATCTGTCGGCGCTGGTCGGCGGCCGCATAGCTCGCCCCCCGGAGCACGATCTGCGTGTCGGTCTCGATCCCCGCCACGCGGGCGCCCTCGACCACCTGCGGCCAGTAGTAGCTCAGCGACGGCACCACCATGCCGAACCGTCGCGGAGCGGACAGCGGCCGAGCCGCGGCCGGGTCGAGGGTGCTGCGGAGCGTGGCGCCGCCGTGCACGCGCGTGAGGAGCCCCCGCTCCGCGAGGTCGGCGATGTCGCGGCGGATCGTCAGCTCGGCCACGCCCAGGTCGCGGGCGAGCGCGGACACCCGCACGGCCCCCGCGCGCCGCAGCTCGTCGAGGATCCGCTCGCGGCGGGAGATGCCGAAGCGCGGCGCCTCCTCCCCGCCGCTCACGTCGCGGCCTCCCCGTGTGTCGTGGATGCACGGCACCGCTCGGCCGAGCGGGCGCGGTGTGGGATCGGCATCGGGACTCCTTGTTCGAGTGTGTTCGATCATGACAGACCGTGTTCGTCTCCGTTGCGCGCACCGCCCCGCCGTCCTTCACTGGAGCGGCGCCGACGTCCGTCGCGCAGACCCCGAGGAGACCATGTCCGCCCGCCCCACCGTCCTCGTCGCGATGTCCCCCGATGCCTGGGACCTCCTGTTCGACGGCCCCCGTCGCAACCGGCTCGCGGCTCTCGCCCTGATCGACGACCCCGTTCCCGTCACCGCCGTCGACGCCGCCGCCCCGCAGGAGCGCCTGGCCCGGGTGGAGGCGCTCGTCACGGGATGGGGCGCGCCCGCGCTCGACGAGGCGGCTCTGGCCCGGCTCCCCCGGCTGCGCGCGGTGTTCCATGCCGCCGGGAGCGTCCGCGGCCTCGTGTCCGAGGCACTGTGGCACCGGGGCATCCTCGTCACCTCCGCCGCCGACGCCAACGCGGCCCCCGTCGCCGAGTACACCCTCGCGATGATCCTCCTCGCCGGCAAGCGAGCCCTCGTGCCCCTGCGGACGGCCGACCCGCAGCACGACCTCCGCACCGGCGCCCGCGTCGGCGGTCGCATCGGCAACCTCGACCGGACGGTCGGCATCGTCGGGTTCTCGCGCATCGGCCGGCGCGTGGTGGAGCTGCTCCGGCCGTTCCCCGGCATCGAGGTGCTCGTCGCGGATCCCTTCGCCGATGCGGCCGAGGTCAGGGCCGCGGGCGCCGAGCTCGTGCCGCTGGCGACACTGCTCCCCCGCGTGGACGTGCTGTCGCTGCACGCTCCGGCGCTCCCGGCGACCCGCGGCATGATCGGACGCGCACAGCTCGCCGCCCTCCGCGATGGCACGACCATCATCAACACGGCCCGCGGAGCGCTCCTCGACCACGACGCCCTCGCCGACGAGTGCACGGACGGACGACTCGACGCCGTGCTCGACGTGACGGAACCCGAGCCCCTGCCCGTGGACTCGCGGCTGCTGCAGCTGCCGAACGTCGCGGTCACCCCGCACCTCGCCGGCTCGCTCGGCAGCGAGACGCGGCGGCTCGCCGATGCGGCCCTCGACGAGCTGGAGGCCTGGATCGCCGGGGCTCCCCCGCTCCACCCCGTGCGCCCGGCCGACCTGGAGCACGGCGCGTGAGCACGCTCGCCCTCCCTCCGGAGGACCGCGACCTGTCGCCGTACACCGGCTGGGGTCGCGCGCACCTCCAGGCGGTCGCCGACGCCATCCTCGACGGGGCCGCCCGGCACGCGAGCCCCACGGGCGCCGGTGTGCGCTATCCGGGCCGCCCTGGCGGATTCGGCCCCGCGATCGACGCCCTGGAGGGCTTCAGCCGCACCTTCCTGCTCGCCGCGTTCCGCATCGCCGGAGACCCCGACGGCACCGGCGACCTGGCCGCGCGGTATGCGCGCGGACTCGCCGCCGGAGTGGACCGGGGGAACCCGGAGCGCTGGCCCCGGCCCGACGAGGTCGATCAGGCGAAGGTGGAGGCCGCAGCCCTCGCCGTCGGGCTCCACCTCACGCGGGACACCGTCTGGGCTCGACTCGACGACACGGCACGCACCCGCACGATCGACTACCTCGCCGGGTTCATCGGAGGCTCGTACCCGCCGAACAACTGGGCCTGGTTCCGCATCCTCGTCGAGCAGTTCCTGGAGAGCGTGGGCGGCCCGTTCTCGACCGAGGACCGCGGGGCCGACTTCGCCCTGCTCGACGGGTTCGAGCGGGCCCACGGCTGGACCTCCGACGGCGCCCCGCGCTCGTTCGACCACTACGCGGGCTGGGCGCTGTCCTTCTATCCCGCGATCTGGGCCGACATGGTCGCCGACGATCCGCGGCACACCGCCCGGATCGCCCGCTCCCGCGCCCGCCTCGACGACTACCTCGACGACGCCCTGCACCTCGTCGGCGCCGACGGCGGACCTCTGATCCAGGGCCGCAGCCTCACGTACCGGTTCGCGTCGGCGGCGGCGCCGGGCGCTGCGGCCTTCACGGGGGGATCGCGGCACGGCCCCGGCCTGCTGCGCCGCGCCATCAGCGCCCAGGTGCGGCACTTCGTCGACCGCGGGATCCCGGACGCGTCCGGCGTGCTCCCGCTGGGCTGGCACGGCGCGTGGCGGGCGCTCGCGCAGGACTACTCGGGCCCGGGGTCGCCGTCCTGGGCGGCGAAGGGGCTGTTCGCGCTCGCGCTGCCCGCCGCCCATCCGGTATGGACGGCCGTGGAAGAACCGTTGCCCATCGATGCGGGATCGTTCGCGCGGGTGCTCGCCGCGCCCGGGTGGCTCGCGAGCGGCACCCAGGAGGACGGTGTCGTGCGCATCGTCAACCACGGCACCGACCACGGCGTTCCGGGAGAGCGCCATCCGGACGCGCCGCTCTACGCCAAGCTCGGCTACTCGACGGCGACCGCGCCCGTGCTCCGCACGCCCGGACTGACAGAGCCGCTCGACGGCACCGCCGCCCTGGTGCGGGACGGTCGCCCGAGTCACCGCTCCGGCTTCTCGACCGGGACGCTCGGCGAGCACGAGGGCACGCTGCTCGGCGGGTCGTCGGGGCGGGTGCACTGGCACCGGGAGTTCGTGTCGGCGTTCGACGTGGGCGGCGGTGCGGCGGCGCGCGTCACCGAGACGGGGCCGGTGCTCGACGTCGTGTCGGTCGTGCGCGGCGCCTGGGAGGTGCGGCTGGTGCGTGTCCGCGACGCGGAGGGGGAGGCGGCCGCGACGCGGGTGCGGGAGGGCGACCAGCTGCGCGTCGGGGGATGGGCGCTGTCGGGAGAGGATCTCGTCGAGGACGGCCCGGGGAGCGTGTCCGCCGGAGCCGAGGCGGGGAACGCGTCGCACGGCAGCGGGCGGCCCGGCGGTCGCGCGCCCGCGCGGCACAGCCGCCTCGTGGGTCTGCACGGCACGGACGGGGCGGCCTCGGGCGTGCGGGTCGAGTCCGACGTGACGCCCCTGGCCCCGCGGACGGCGACACCGTGGCTCACTGTTCCGGCGCGCCCGGGGGCCTGGGTGGCGGTGGGGGTGCTGCTCGGCGTGGCCTCGGCGTCGCCGCAGCTCACCCCGCAGGAGGGCGGGTGGCTGGTCGTGTGGGCGGACGGGTCGACGACGGCGTTCGCCGCGGAGGTGCTGCTGCCGCCCGGCTGACCTCAGCGGTGCGCGGTGCTGTCGCGCACGAGCAGCCGGGTGGGCACGATCGCACGGCCGCCGTCCGCCGCCGGGTCCGCTCCCTCGATCGCCGCGACGAGGGCCCCCACCGCCCGCTGTGCGAGAGCGGAGAAGTCCTGGCGGATGGTGGTGAGGGGCGGCAGGTAGTCCGCGGCATCCGGCACGTCGTCGAACCCCAGCACGCTCACGTCCGCGGGCACACGGCGTCCGGACTCCGCCAGGGCCCGCAGCAGACCGAGGGCCATCTGGTCGTTCGCGCAGAACACGGCCGTCGCGGGAGCCAGCGCGGCGCCTGCCGCGAATCCCGATCGCGAGGTCCAGTCGCCGCGGACCACCGCGGGCGCCGCGATGCCGCCCGCGGCGAGCGCCTCCCGCCATCCCCGCTCGCGCTCGGCGGCGGCGAAGGAGTCGGCGGGCCCGGCGAGATGGTGCACGGTGGCGTGTCCGAGGCTCAGCAGGTGCGCCGTGGCCGCGGCCGCCCCTCCCGCGTGATCGCTGTGCACGACGATCGCCCCGGTCTCGGCGGGCGCGTCGACCACCACGAGCCGCAGACCCGGAGGCCGCGGGGCGGACGGCACGAGCGCGGAGGCCTCGTTCAGCACGACCGCGCCGTCGACGCCCTGGTCCGCGAGCTGGGCGAACGCCGCCTCGACGCCCTCGGACGCGGTGACCACGGTGAGGGCGTAGCCGCGTTCGGCCGCCGCCTCGGCCGTCGCCTGCAGCATGCGGGAGTTGCCGATCGTCGCGAGGGTGGTGACGACGAGGCCGATCGTGTGCGAGCGGCCCGTGCGCAGGGCTCGCGCGGCGCGGTGCGGCCGGTAGCCGAGCTCCGCCATCGCCGCCTCGACGCGGGCACGCGTGGCCGGATCGACCCGCGGGCTGCCGTTGACGACGCGCGACACCGTCTGGCCCGAGACTCCGGCGCGCGCGGCGACCTGGGCCATGGAGACGCGGGCGTCCGGCGCGGCGGATGCGGAGGCGGGGGTGTCTCGTGCCACGCGTCCTCCGTTCACAACTCCGTCATGTTGACGTTATCACGCGCGGAGACCTACCATGTTGACGTGAACACGCCCGATTCCCCTGAGATGCGGACGCAGGTCCTCGGTGCCGGCGTCGTCCGCCGCGCCACGACCCTCGCCGACGGCCGCGACCTCTTCTACTACGACGACCCCGGCACCGCCCTCGGCGCGGAGCGAGCCGTCGACGCCCGCACCCTCGCCCCGCGACCCGACACCGCGACCATGCGGCTCGACGTGCTGACGGGCGACTGGATCACGGTCGCCGCGAATCGGCAGAACCGCGTGATGATGCCGAGCGCCGACGCCGACCCGCTCGCCCCGCAGACCCCGGGCAACCCGTCCGAGGTGCCGTCGCGCTACGACGTCGCCGTGTTCGAGAACCGCTCCCCCGCGTTCGGCCCCGCGCTCGCCGAGGCCGTGGGCACCGCCCCCGCCGCGGCCGACGCCCCACGCGGGCTCGACGACCTCGACGCCCCGGGCCTCGGTCGCACCCGCACCGCGGTCGGACGCTGCGAGGTCGTGTGCTTCAGCCCCGAGCCCGCGGGATCGTTCGGCACCCAGACCGTCACGCGCGCCCGCACCGTGATCGAGGCGTGGGCCGACCGCACCGAAGCCCTCTCCGCACTGCCCGGTATCCAGCAGGTGTTCCCGTTCGAGAACCGCGGCGCCGAGATCGGGGTCACGCTGCCCCACCCGCACGGCCAGATCTACGCCTACCCGTACGTGACGCCGCGCACGACCCGCACGCTCGACATGATCGACCGCACCGCGCCCGACCTGTTCGCCCGCATCCTCGACACCGAGCAGCGGTCCGAGCGCGTCGTGCTCCGCGGCGAGCACTGGACCGCGTTCGTGCCCTTCGCCGCCCGCTGGCCGCTGGAGGTGCATCTGATGCCGCACCGCCACGTGCCCGACCTCGCCGCGACCACCGACGCCGAGCGCGACGAGCTCGCCCCGCTCTACCTGCGCCTGCTGCGCGGGGTCGACGCGCTGTACGACACCCCGACGCCCTACATCGCCGCGTGGCATCAGGCTCCCGTGCGCGTGGGCCGCGACAGCGTGCGCCTGCACCTGCAGCTGACGAGCCCCCGCCGCGCCGCCGACCGGCTCAAGTACCTCGCCGGCTCCGAGGCGGCGATGTGGGCGTGGGCCGCCGAGGTCACGCCGGAGCAGGGGGCCGAGCGCCTCCGCGACGCCATCGCCCGCACGGACGCCGTGGACGGAGTCTCCGCATGACCGCGGTGCGGGAGGCCGAGGCCCTGTTCGCGACCCTGACCGGGCACGGGCCGGACGGCGTGTGGTCGGCTCCCGGTCGCGTGAACCTGATCGGCGAGCACACCGACTACAACGACGGCTTCGTGCTGCCGTTCGCGATCCCGCAGCGCACGGCCGCGGCGGTCGGCGGGCGCGACGACGGTCGGCTCCGCGTCACCTCCACGTTCGCGGACGAGCCCGTGGAGGTCGCCCTCGACGACCTCGACCGCCTGTTCCCCACCGCGCCCGGGAGCCGCCCCGCGGTGCCGGAGTGGGCCGCGTACCCGCTCGGGGTGGCGTGGGCGCTGCGCCGGGCGACGGGGGTGCCGGGCCACGGCGCCGACATCGCGATCGCGTCGACCGTGCCGGTGGGCGCCGGACTGTCGTCGTCCGCCGCGATCGAGGGCGCCACGTCGTCCGCGCTGAACGAGCTGTGGGGCACCGGGCTCGACGCGGTGGCCCTCGCGCGCATCGGTCGCACGGCCGAGAACGAGGCGGTCGGCGCCCCCACCGGGATCATGGACCAGATGTCGTCGATGCTCGGCGAGCCCGACGCCGCGATCTTCCTCGACTGCCGCTCGCTGGAGGCCGAGGTCGTGCCTCTGGGCATGGCCGCGGCCGGGCTGTCCGTGCTGGTGATCGACACCCGCGTGAAGCACGCCCACTCGACCGGCGGCTACCGCGCGCGCCGCGAGTCGTGCGAGCGCGGCGCCGCGGCGCTCGGGGTGCCCGCGCTGCGCGACGTCGCGGTGGCGGACCTCGCCCGCGCGCAGGAGCTGCTCGACGACGAGACCTTCCGCCGCGTGCGCCACATCGTCACCGAGAACCAGCGCGTGCGCGACACCGTCACCGTGCTGCGGGCGGAGGGCGCGCGGGCCATCGGCGGCCTGCTCGTCGCCTCGCACGCCTCGATGCGCGACGACTTCGAGATCTCCACCCCCGAGCTCGACACCGCAGTCGACGCCGCGCTCGCCGCCGGTGCCCTGGGGGCGCGCATGACCGGCGGCGGCTTCGGGGGCGCGGCGATCGCGCTCGTGCCGCGCGACGAGGTCGAGGCGGTGACGACCGCCGTGCGCGCCCGGTTCGCCGAGGCCGGATACGCCGAGCCGCACGTGTTCACCGTCAGCCCGTCCGCAGGTCCGCGCCGCGACGCCTGACACAATGAGTGGTCGAGCCGCCACGGTCGCGGCAGGAGAGGAACGCATGTCCTGGATCGTCACCGGCGGCGCCGGATACATCGGCGCCCACGTGGTCCGCGCTCTCGCGGAGGCGGGTCTCACCCCGGTCGTGCTCGACGACCTGTCCAGCGGCGTCGCCTCGTTCGTGCCGGAGGGCGTGCCGTTCGTGCAGGGCAGCATCCTCGACCGCGACCTGGTCGAGAAGGCCCTGCGCGACCACGACGCCGACGGCGTGATCCACGTGGCCGGGTACAAGTACGCGGGGGTCTCCGTCCAGCGCCCGCTGCACACCTACGCGCAGAACGTCGAGGGCACCCGCGTGATCCTGGAGGCCATGCAGGCCGCCGGCGTCGCAAACATCGTGTTCTCCTCCTCGGCCGCCGTGTTCGGCACGCCCGACGTGCCGCTCGTGGTGGAGGACACCGCCAAGAAGCCGGCGAGCCCCTACGGGGAGTCGAAGCTGATCGGCGAGTGGCTGCTGCGCGACCAGGCCATCGCCACCGCCGACAGCGAGCGGCCGCTCCGGCACACCTCGCTGCGCTACTTCAACGTCGTCGGCTCGGCCGACCCCGCGGTGTACGACGTGAGCCCGCACAACCTCTTCCCGATCGTGTTCGAGGCGCTGCTGGAGGGCCGCACCCCGAAGATCTTCGGCGACGACTACGACACCCCCGACGGCACGAACGTGCGCGACTACGTGCACGTGGGAGACATCGCCGCCGCGCACGTGGCCGCCGCGCAACGCCTCGCGGCGGGCGAGCCCCTCGAGCCGGCGTACAACCTCGGCTCGGGCGACGGCCTCAGCGTGGCGCAGATCATGGACGCGGTCGCCCGGGTCACGGGCATCGACTTCACGCCCGAGGTCGGCCCTCGGCGCCCGGGCGACCCCGACCGCATCGTGGCCACCGGCGAGCTCGCAGCGCGCGACCTCGACTGGCGCATGCGGTACACGGTCGACGAGATGGTGCGCACGGGCTGGGAAGCACGGCGGGCCGCCGGCGCCTGAGCCTCACACGTCGCGGGTGCGGATGGGGTAGAGCCAGAAGCACAGCCACGCGAGCGCGGTGAACCCCAGCGGGATCACGGCCAGCATGAGCCGGATGGCGCCGTCGACCGTGTCGGGCTGCGCCTCGCCGAGCGTCGCGTCGAACCCCGACGCCGTGAGCACGACCGCCGCGACGATCGCCTGCAGCACGACGGAGCCGCGGACGACGAAGCCGTTGACGCCGAAGTACGCGCCCTCCCGCCGATGCCCCGTGCGCGTCGCGTCGTCGTCGATGATCTGCGCCAGCACGACCTCGAGCAGTTGCAGCAGCCCGCCCACGCCCACGCCCACCGCGACGCCGACGAGAGCCGCTCCGAGCACCGACGTGGGGATCAGATACCCGAGCACCGCGACCCCGAACACCGCCACGCTCCACAGCAGGGCCGTGCGGGGGGAGGTGCGGCGGACCACCGTGCTCCACAGCACGATCGACGGGATCGCGGTCACGAAGATCGCACCGAGCAGCAGGCTGCCCTCCCCCTCCGCCGCACCCAGCGAGTACCGCACGTAGAACGGCACCGACGCGAGGATCACCGCGATCGAGGTCTGCACGCACAGCGACCCCAGCACGTACGGCACGAACGCCCGATTGCGGAACGTGTAGGTGAGCTGGTCGCGCCAGCGCATCGCCTCCGACGCCGCCTCCGGCACGCGCCGCTCGATCATGCCGCCGAAGAACGACCACGCCAGCAGCACGAGGCACACCCCGGACAGCACGAGCGCCATGCCCGGCCAGCCGATCGCGTCGTACAGTGCCGGGGCGCCCGCCGTGCCGAGCACCATGCCGAGAATCGCGAAGATCTGCCGCGGCACGTTGCCCCGCGCGCGCTCCTCCGTCGTGCGGAAGATCTCCGGGAACAGCGCCGAGATGTTCAGCACCACCACCACGAACGCGATGTCGTAGACCGCGACCACCACCAGGAACCAGGCGATGAGGCCGTCCGCGGGCAGGTCGGGCGGCATCCACACCAGCGCGAACGCCACCACCAGCGGCACGATGCCGAGGCCGATCCACGGGATGCGGCGGCCCCACGGCGTGCGGATCCGGTCGGACAGCGCGCCCACCAGCGGGTTGAGCGCCGCGTTCAGGATGCCGTGTGCGACCATCGCGACGGCCACCCAGGTGGCGGGCACCGCGAGGTGCGACACGTAGAAGTAGACGACGAACGCGGAGAACGTCTGCGTCATCAGCTGCGTGGGGAACCCGGACGCCCCGAACGCGATCGACTGCGCCCGCGTCGGGGCCGCGTCGAGGCGACGGTCGCGCAGCCGGTCCGCGAGCGCCGTCACCGGGCCGCCCCGCGCTGCAGGTCGCGCAGGTCGCGCCAGCCGACCCGCACGAGGCCCTCGTCGTCGATCGTCTGCTCCACGAGCGGGTCGTCGAGCAGCCGCAGCTCGTAGCCGCGCTTGGCCGCCCCGAAGTCGACGGCGGCGCGCAGCTCGGCGCCGTCGGTCATCGGGTGCAGGTAGATCTCGGTCACGCCGGGCGGCACGGCCCGCAGCACGTCGAGGAACCCGTCGCGCACCCGTTCGTACGTCTCCTCCTGCGCCGTGCCCTCACCGGCCAGCTCGAACGGGTGCGTCCACAGCCGGTCGATGATCTCCACGCCGAGCGCATCGGCGGCGGCCGTGGCCTCCGCGAGCTTCGCCTGCAGCTCCTGGTCGGCCTCCGCGCCCTCCCGGTACCGCGGAAGCCGGAACGGCAGGCCGAGCCGGGCGGCGAGCTCGAACACCGGCCGCAGGAAGTCGCGCCCGCTCTGCAGTCCGTAGACCGAGCCCATGTGGTTGTCGAGGTGGGTGACGTCGACTCCGGCGTCGAGCGCGGCCTGCACCTGCGCCGTCAGCTCGGCGGCCACGTCGGCCTCGGATGCCCCCTGCTCGACCGCGGCGACCTCGTTCGGGAAGAAGCCGTCGCCGTCGACGAGGGTGGTGCCGGGGCCGGTGAGCGGACGCCACCGGTAGCGCCGCCACTCGCTGGTGAGCACGAGGTGCACGCCCACATCGAGGTCGCGTCGACCGGCGGCGAACGTGAGCGCCTCGGGCGCCCAGGCGCACGGGACCATGACGGTCGCGCTGTCGATGCGGCCCCGCTCGAGGAGGCTCCCGATCGCCGTGTTCGCCGCGTGGCACATGCCGAAGTCGTCGGCGTTGAGGATGATCGCCCTGGCACCGGACGGGAGGCCGAGCCGGTCGGCGAGCGGGGGCGGAGTGGTCATGGCGGGTCCTGTCGGGGTCAGCGGCCGGGTCGGGGGGTGGCGGCCGCGGGGGTGAGGAGACGGGAGAAGACGAGCGCGCGCAGGGCGGAGGCCGCCTCGCCCACGACCCCGACGAGCGGAGCCTCCGGGCCGAACGCCGAGACGAGGAACCGGAGCGGCAGCTGCGCGGCGAACTCCTCCGCGACGCGGTCGACCGCCTCCACGAGCGCGGGGTGCGCGGCCTCGCCGCCGAGGATGAACGCCTCGGGGTCGAGCACGAGCGCCACGGTGCCCGCCGCCACCACCAGGCGCCGGCCGATCTCGGCCACCAGCTCGCGCGCCTTCTCGTCGCCCTGCTGCGCGGCTTCGAGGTGGGCCAGCAGCGGCGCCCGCACGTCGAGACCCAGACCGAGCGCGAGGTCGTGCACCACCTCCTCCCCCACGACGGGGGCGCCGATCGGCAGCGGCGACTGCGGCAGGTACATGATCTCGCCCGCGACACCCGAGAAGCCCCGGTGCAGCAGCCCCTCGATCACGATGCCCGCGCCGAGGTCGTCGTCGAGCAGGAACAGGGCGAAGCTGCTCAGCTCGGCCCCCGCCCCCGCCGTCAGCTCCGCGAGCGCGGCCAGGTTCACGTCGTTCTCCACCTGCACCGGGCACCCGAGCGCCGTCTGCAGCGCCGAGCGGAACGCACCGCCGTCCGGGCCCTGGTCGTCGCGGATGCCTCCGTCGGCCGTCACGATGCCGGGCACCCCGACCACCGCGAGGTGCAGCGGGCCGCGCGTGGACTCCCGGCACGACGCCACGAGCCCGGCGATGTGCCCGACCCGGTCCCCGGACGAGGGGAACGGCGCGTGCTGCTCGGCCCGCACGGTCCCGGTCGCATCGACCAGCACGACGTGGGCGGCATGATGATCCACGTGCACCGCGGCGGCGACCCCGAGCAGCGGGTGCAGGGCCACGCGCCCCGCGGCGGGACCCCGCGCACCGCGGTCGACGCCGGCGGCCGCCACCGCACCTCCCGCCTCCAGCATCCGCAGCACCTGGGTCACGGCCGTGCGCGACAGCCCGGTCGCCGCCATCAGCTCCGCGCGCGTCTGCGGACCGCTGTCGGCGAGCCGCTCCAGGATCGCGCGGCCGTTGAGCGACCGGAGCAGGCTCTGCGGTCCGGCAAGGGGTCGTGACATGCGGCTGATCCTCGGAGGTGTCGATGCTCGTGGTTCGGCTCGGGTGCCCGGCCAGCATGCTACATCCGGCCGCGTGCGTCCACCCCGATTCCGCCGTCGCCGCGCGCACCTAGGGTGGAGGGATGACGTCCTTCGTGATCCGCGACGCCCGCGCCGACGACGCCGATGCCGTGGCCCGAGTGCACGTGCGCTCGTGGCAGACCGCCTACCGCGGCCTGATCGACCAGGAGGTGCTCGACGGGCTCTCGGTCTCGGAGCGCGCCGAGGGGTGGCGGCGGATCTTCGCCGACCCGCTGCCCACGAGCCTGGGCACCCTGGTGGCGGTGCGCGACGGTGCGGTGATCGCGTGGGCGTCGTTCGGCTCGGGGCGCGACCCCGACGGTCTCGACGACGCCGAGCTGTACGGCATCTACGCCGACCCGGACACGTGGTCGACGGGCGCGGGTCATGCGCTGCTCGAAGCCGCGGAGGCGCGCATGATCGAGGCCGGGCACACGCGCGGCTACCTGTGGGTGCTCGACGGCAACGACCGCGCCGACGGGTTCTACGCCCGGCACGGGTGGGAGCTCGACGGGGCGACCAAGATCGACCAGCGCCCGCAGTTCACGCTCCGCGAGCACCGCCGCGTCAAGCTCCTCGGCCCGCGCTGAGCCCGGACGGCCCGGCGCCGCCCGTCAGTCGATCGCGCTCATGACGTGCTTGAGGCGCGTGTAGTCGTCGAAGCCGTACTGGGACAGGTCCTTGCCGTAGCCGGAGTGCTTGAAGCCGCCGTGCGGCATGTCCGACACGAACGGCAGGTGGGTGTTGATCCACACGCACCCGAAGTCGAGGTCGCGCGAGAAGCGCATCGCCCTGGCGTGATCCGTGGTCCACACCGACGCCGCGAGCGCGTACGGCACGCCGTTGGCGAGGGCCAGCGCCTCCTCCTCGGTCTCGAACGACTGCACGGTGAGCACGGGTCCGAAGATCTCGCCCTGCACGACCTCGTCGTCCTGCCGCACACCGGTCACGATCGTCGCCTCCCAGAAGTAGCCGCGGTCGCCCTGCCGGCGGCCGCCGGTGGCCACGGTGGCGTGCGCGGGGAGGCGGTCGATGAAGCCCTGCACCTGGGCGAGCTGGGCGGCGCTGCTGAGCGGTCCGTAGAGCACGCCCCGGTCGTGCGGGCCGCCGGTGCGCGCGTGCGTGCGGGCGCGGGCGACCAGGGCCGCCACGAGCTCGTCGTGCTTGGACGCGTGCACGAGCACCCGGGTGGCGGCCGTGCAGTCCTGCCCTGCGTTGAAGAACGCTCCGGCGACGATGCCCTCCACGGCGCGGTCGAGCGCCGCGTCGACGAACACCAGTGCGGGGGCCTTGCCGCCGAGCTCCAGGTGCACGCGCTTCACGTCGTCGGCGGCCGATCGGGCGACCGCCATGCCCGCGCGCACCGAGCCGGTGATCGCGACCATCTGCGGCACCGGGTGGGCGATCAGCGCGGCGCCGGTGTCGCGGTCGCCCAGCACCACGTTGAACACTCCGGGCGGGGTGTGCCGCGCGACGATCTCGGCGAGCAGCAGCGTGGTGAGCGGCGTCGCCTCCGCGGGCTTGAGCACCACGGTGTTGCCCGCGGCGAGCGCCGGCGCGATCTTCCACACCGCCATGTTGAGCGGATAGTTCCACGGGGTGACCTGCGCGATGACCCCGATCGGCTCGCGGCGCACGAACGACGTGTGTCCGGCGACGTACTCCGCGGCGGCCCGCCCCTCGAGGCTGCGCGCGGCACCCGCGAAGAAGCGCAGCTGGTCGATGGACTGCTCGATCTCGTCGGCGACCAGCGTGGCGCGGGGCTTGCCGGTGTCGCGGGACTCCAGGTCGGCGAACTCCTCCGCTCGCTCGGCCATCTCGTCGGCGATGCGGAACAGGGCGAGCTGGCGCTGCGCGGGCGTGGTGTCGCGCCACTCGGGGAACGCGGCGGCCGCGGCGGCGACGGCCGCGTCCACGTCGGCGGCGTCGGACAGGGGGATCTCGCCGTACGGCTCCTCGGTCGCCGGGTCGATCAGCGGCAGCCGTCCCCGTCCGTGCGCGGGCACGGCGCGGCCGCCGAGGAAGTTGTGCAGGGGCTCGGTCGTCGTCGACGGGGTGTGCATGGCGCCATGGTAGCCACTCGAACGCGGAATCTGAAGGATGACGAGGGTCGAACGACGGAATCAGTTGCGACAGCCCCCTGAGAATGTCACTATCGGTACATGACTCCGACGCCGCAGCCGCCCCTCGACGACATCTCCAAGCGCATCGTCGAGCTGCTGCAGGAAGACGGTCGCCGCCCCTACTCCGAGATCGCGCGCGAGGTCGGACTCAGCGAGGCCGCCGCCCGCCAGCGGGTGCAGCGCATGACCGAGGCCGGGATCATCCAGATCGTCGCCGTCACCGATCCGCTCCAGCTCGGCTTCCGGCGCATGTCGATGATCGGCATCCGCGTCTCCGGCGACCCCCGCGCGATCGCCGAGGAGCTGACCGCGATCACCGAGCTCGCGTACGTCGTCGTCACGCTCGGCACCTTCGACATCCTCGTCGAGGCGGTGTGCGAGGACGACGACCACCTGATCGACCTCATCGCCACCCGCATCCGCACCATCCCCGGCATCGTGCAGACCGAGAGCCTGCTCTACGCCGGACTGTACAAAGACCTCTACAACTGGGGAACGCGCTGACGCGTCCCCGCACCCGGGAGTGAACATGGGCACCACGGTCTTCGAACGCCGGCGTCCCGCGCCGTCCGTCATCGACGAGTCCCTGCGCGACACCGCCCTGTCGGTCTTCTGGCTCGACGACGTCGACCGCCCGACGCATCCGCCGCTGCGCGGGACGGCGCACGCCGACCTCGCGATCGTCGGCGGCGGCTACACCGGGCTGTGGACCGCGATCAGGGCGAAGGAGCGCGACCCCGGGCGCACGGTCGTGCTGCTGGAGGCCTCGCGCGTCGCCTGGGCCGCGTCGGGGCGCAACGGCGGCTTCTGCGAGGCCAGCATCACGCACGGCCACGAGAACGGCGTGAACCGGTGGCCGGAGGAGATCGACCGGCTCGAGGAGCTGGGGCGGCAGAACCTCGACGGCATCGAGGACACCGTGCGCCGGTACGCCCTCGACGCCGAGTTCGAGCGCACGGGCCAGCTGGCCGTGGCCGTGGAGCCGCACCAGGTGGAGTGGCTACGCGAGGAGGAGGGCTTCCTCGACCGCGACGCCGTGCAGGCCGAGGTGCACTCCCCCACGTTCCTCGCCGGCGCGTGGGACCGGGAGGGCACGGCCCTCGTGCACCCCGCCAAGCTCGGCCTGGAGCTCGCGCGCCTGGCCGTCGAGCTCGGCGTGCAGATCCACGAGCACACGATGGTGCGCCGCATCGAGGGACCCGACGCCGGCCCGGTCACCCTCGTGACCGACGGCGGACGGGTGACCGCGGAGAACATCGCCCTCGCCACGAACGTGTTCCCTTCGCTGCTGAAGCGCAACCGGCTCATGACGGTGCCCGTGTACGATTACGTGCTGATGACCGAGCCGCTGTCGGCGGAGCAGCTCGACGCGATCGGCTGGCGCAACCGCCAGGGCCTCGCCGACAGCGCCAACCAGTTCCACTACTACCGGCTCACCGCCGACGACCGGATCCTGTTCGGCGGCTACGACGCGGTCTACCACTTCGGCGGGAAGGTGCGCCCCGCGTACGAGGACCGGATGGAGAGCCACCGCCGCCTCGCCTCGCACTTCTTCACCACGTTCCCGCAGCTCGCGGGGCTCCGCTTCACGCACCGCTGGGCCGGCGCGATCGACTCCTCCAGCCGGTTCTGCGCGTTCTTCGGCACGGCCCGTCGCGGGCGCGTGGCCTACGCCACGGGATTCACCGGGCTCGGGGTGGGCGCCGCGCGGTTCGCCGCCGACGTGATGCTCGACAAGCTCGCCGGGGAGGAGACCGAGCGCACGGAGCTGCGCATGGTGCGCGAGAAGCCGATCCCCTTCCCGCCCGAGCCCGCCGCCTCGATCG
This sequence comes from Microbacterium sufflavum, assembly GCF_023091155.1. Lineage (NCBI taxonomy): Bacteria > Bacillati > Actinomycetota > Actinomycetes > Micrococcales > Microbacteriaceae > Microbacterium > Microbacterium sufflavum. Next base: position 483,017 of record NZ_JAHWXK010000001.1, read on the forward strand.
GCATCAACCTGGTGCGCGCCGCGATGGACCGCGCCGACCACGACGGGGGACGACGCGGCCCGTTCCTGAAGACGCTCGACGCCCTCGGCATGGGGTTCGACTCGTGACCGCGCTGACACCGGGCACGCCCGTGGACGCGCGCGCCGTCGCCCTCGCGCACGAGCCCCTGCCCGCGGACGAGGTGCGCGACGGAGCGCCGACCGCGGCGTATGCCGTGCTCGACGCCGCGGACGGGACGGAGATCGGCGTCTGGGAGATGACACCGGGCGCCGCGAGCGACACCGAGGAGGAGGAGGTGTTCGTGGTGCTGTCTGGCCGCGCGACCATCGAGTTCACCGAGCCCGCGCTGCCGTCTGTCGAGGTCGGGCCCGGGTCGGTGATGCGCCTGTCGGCCGGCATGCGCACGGTGTGGACCGTGACCGAGACGCTGCGCAAGGTCTCTGTCGCGGTCTGAGCCTCAACCGCGACGGACCTCGGCGTGCGGCATGCGCTCGGCCATGATCCGCACCGCCTCGGGGTTGTCGTCGACCAGCACCGCGTCACGGCCCAGCGCCGACGCCACCGCCCCGGTCGTGCCGCTGCCCGCGAAGAGGTCGAGCACGCGATCGCCCGGACGGCTCGACGCCGTGACGATGCGCCGCAGGATCCCCTCGGGCTTCTGCGTCGGATAGCCCGTCTTCTCGCGACCCGTGGTGGGGACGATGGTGTGCCACCACACGTCGGTGGGGAGCTTGCCGCGCGCCGCCTTCTCCGCCGTGACCAGACCGGGAGCCATGTACGGCTCGCGGTCGACGTCGTCGGAGTTGAACACGTACGTGCGCGGGTTCTTCACGTACACCAGGATCGTGTCGTGCTTGGTGGGCCAGCGCCGCCGCGACTTCGCCCCGTAGTCGTAGGCCCAGATCAGCTCGTTGAGGAAGCAGTCCCGCCCGAACACCGCGTCGAGCATCACCTTGGCGTAGTGCGCCTCCCGGTAGTCGAGGTGCAGATACAGCGTGCCGTCGTCGCCCAGGAGCCGCCACGCCTCCTCCAGCCGCGGCATCAGGAAGGCGCCGTAGTCGTCGAAGCTGTCGTCGTACGCGCGGAGCATGCCCCGCACCCGCTCGTACGCGTGGCCGTGGAACCCGTGCCGCACCTCGGCCTCCGCCGCCGCGGGTTCGGAACTCCGCGGATCTGCCTCCGCATCAGGCCCGTCGGCACCGGGGGCCTCCGGATCGGCGGGGTCGTGAGGAGTCGTGAACGTCCGCCGTGCGGTCACGACCTGCCGCTCGCGCGCCCGCCCGGTGTTGAACGGCGGATCGAGGTACACCAGCGTGAACGATCCGGATGGCAGCGTCGCGGCGACGGCGAGGTTGTCGCCCTCCACGATCTCGACCGCACCCCGCGGCGCCCCCTCCGCGGCGACGGGACGGCCCGCGCCCGCGTCCGAGGTCGTCACGGCACCCGGTGCAGCCACGCGTCGGTGGAGAACTTCGACTCCACCAGAGCCTCGGCGTCGGCGTACTCCTCCGGCGTGATCGTGCCGTCTTCGGCGGACGTGAGCGAGCGGAACGTCTCCACGAACCGGTCGATGATCTCCGCCCGCTCGAGCCCGGTCTGGCTGCGCAGCGGGTCGACGCGCTTCGCCGCCGACGTGGTGCCCTTGTCGCTGAGCTTCTCGCGGCCGATGCGCAGCACCTCGGTCATCACCTGACCGTCGATGTCGTACGACAGCGTCGCGTGGTGCAGCACCCCGCCGTTGGCGAGACGCTTCTGCGCGGCGCCGCCGATCTTGCCGGTGGGGCTCGCGATGTCGTTGAGCGGCTGGTACACCGCGTCGATGCCGAGCGAGCGCAGCGCCTGCAGCACCCAGTCGTCCAGGAACGCGTAGGAGTCGGCGAAGGTCATGCCCGCCACGAGCGACGCCGGCACGTACAGCGAGTAGGTGATAATCTGGCCGGCCGCCATGAGCATGGCCCCGCCGCCGGAGATGCGGCGCACCACGTCGAACCCGTGCCGGGCCGCGCCCTCCGGGTCGACCTCGTTGCGGTACGACTGGAACGAGCCGATCACGACCGCCGACTCGTCCCACTCCCAGATGCGCAGCGTGGGACGACGACGCCCCTCGCCCACGCGCGACGTGAGCACCTCGTCGAGCGCGAGATTCATGCGCGGGGAGACGGCCCTGTCGTGCACGATCTCCCAGTCGAAGTCGCGCCAGCCCGGCGCGGTGACCAGGGCACGTCGCACGGCGGTGCCGACCGCCTCCGGCGTGAAGCCGAGCAGCTGCGCCCCCTCGGGGAGGGCCCCGCGGACGGCGGCCGCGATCGCGGAGGCGTCGGACTCCACGGGCAGACCCTCGACCGCCGCGTTGATGTCGTCGAGCGCCGAGTCCGGTTCCAGGAAGAAGTCGCCGGCGAGCCGGAACCGCGCGATCCGGTCGTTCTCCACCTCGAGGTCGACGACGACGAGCTTGCCCCCAGGGACCTTGTATTCACCGTGCACGACTCCAGCTTAAGGCGCGCCGTGCCGCGCGGGTCAGCCGCCGAGCACCACCACGCGCTCCCCCGCGCGGATGGGCGTGGAGTAGCGGTTGCCCGGTGGCGGCAGCGGGCACACGAACTGGTCGGAGAACGCGCACGGCGGCAGGTAGGCGCGCGTGAAGTCGAGCACCGCCGTCCCGTCCTCGGCGGGCTCGTCGACCGGGAGGAAACGGAACCGGTACGTCTCCAGGCCGCTGGTGCCGTCGGAGAACACCGCGCTCAGGGTGCCCTGACCGGTGCGGGTGACCGTGAGGGTGTGCGGGGCTCCGGCGAGCGTGAAGTGCAGGCGCCCCGCCACGTCCGTCTCGCGCGAGGCGCCGTCGACCGAGGTCACCAGGATCCGCTCGCCGGGCGTCGGCTCGAACGTGGCGGGCAGCCGCCACCGCTCGTCCGGGGCGTACGCGTCGATCGCCGTGAACCACTCCCGCTGCGGGCGCGCGGGGTTCCACACGCGCAGCGCGATCGCTCCGTTGCGGTCGAACACGCGCAGCTCGCGGCGGCCCAGACGCAGGGTCTGCGCGCCGCGGAGGGTGACGCTCGACCCCGCCTGACCGAGCTCGGTGCCGCGGATGCCATCGTCGCCGGCGAGGGCCCAGAGCCCGGGGATGCCGTCGACGGCCGCGGGCTCGCTGATGAGCCAGTTCGTGGACTCGAGCGCGGACGGCCCGTACTCCGCGCCGGCGTAGCGCTCGCGCGCCGCATGCCATTCGTGCCAGTCGCTCCGGAAACCCATCGCCGCGCGCCCTCCCGTCCCTGCTGCGGATGAGCCGAATCTAGGTCGCCGACGCCGGGCGCGGCGCGCTCGCGTCACACTCCTTCACCGCGCGTCATCCCGCGTCACAGTCCGCCTCGGTCGCGTGCGGGTGTGGGTGCGGACGGGCCGGTGCGGGTGCGAGTCCGGGCCCAGGGACGGGCGGGTACGGGTGTCAGCGGGCGGGGATGTGCGCGTCGAGCCACGCGAGCACGTCGGCGCGCACCTCGTCTTGCTGCTGCTCGTTGAAGATCTCGTGACGGGCGTCGGGGTACACGAGGGTCGTGACGTCGGTGAGGCCCGAGCGGCGGCGATACTCGTCGGCGAGCTTGTGGACGCTGCGCGGACCGCCGACCGGGTCGTCGCGGCCGACCAGGAGGAGCATCGGCAGGTCGCGGGCGAGGTGCTTCGCCGGACGACCGTAGAGCCGCGCCGCGTCGAGCGGACCGAACAGCTTCAGGAGGGGCACGCCCGTGGTGAGCGGGTCCTCCTCGAAGGACTTCCACACCGCGGGGTCGCGGCTCAGCCACTCGTATCCGGTCGCGTCGTCGGCGGCCCACGCGGCGTTCAGCGGCGCGGGGTTCAGCGACCGCGGGGTCCGCAGTGCCGAGCCGGAGAGGATCACCGCGTCGTACGCCTCGGCGTGCTCGTTCACGAGCATCTGCGCCAGGAACGACCCCCACGAGTGCCCGAGGAGCACGAGCGGCAGGCCGGGGTTCTCGTCGCGGATGATGCCGGTGAGCTGCCAGATCGCGTCCTTCGCCGCCCGGAGTCCGCCGGGGCCGAGCCGCCCCAGCTTCTCGGGGTCGCCGTGCTGACGCAGACCGGTGCGCCCGTGGCCGCGGTGGTCGTCGGCGTACACGTGGAAGCCCGCGCCGGTGAGCGCGGCGATCAGCGCGGGATAGCGGCCGGCGTGCTCGCCCACGCCGTGCAGCAGCTGCACGACGCCGCGGGGCTCGCCCGCAGCCGGGTGGACGTCGTAGACGATGGCGATGCCGTGGGAATCGGTGAACTCGCGGGTGTCGGTCACGCTGCGACCCTACCGGTCGCGCCCCGGGAGCGCGTCCCTGATCGCGACGGCGATGTCGCGGTCGGTGACCTCGTAGCCGCCCACGCCGTCGGACGCCGAGCCCATGCGCACGCCGCCCTCAGCGACGACCGTGCGCTTGGCGGAGAAGTGGAGCGCGTCGATGCCGGTCTCGGCGAGCACGGGGGCACTCGCGACGTCGACGCCGCTGCCGGCCATGACCTCGATCGCGCCCTCGGCCGCGGCGACCAGGGCGCGCAGCGTGTCGATGCCGTCGATCGCGGCGGACGCTCCGCCCGAGGTGAGCACGCGGCGCAGCCCGAGCTCGCGCGCGGTGCGGAGCGTGGCGACCGGGTCGGCGGTCACGTCGATGGCGCGGTGCAGCGTGACGGGTGCTCCCCCGGCGGCGTCGCGGAGACGGGCGACGGCCTCGCGGTCGAGGCGGCCGGCGGCGTCGAGCACGCCGATCACGACGCCCGCGGCCCCCGCGGCGATCGCGTGGCGCACGTCGCGCTCGGCGACCGCGAGCTCGTCGGCGTCGTAGTGGAAGTCGCCGGCGCGCGGACGGATCAGCACGTGCACCTCGGGGCCGTCGGCGGCGGCGGCGAGCGCGAGCTCCACGGTCCCGGGCGAGGGGGTGAGGCCGCCGAGCGCGAGGGCCGTGGCGAGCTCGACACGGGCGGCGCCGATCTCTGCGGCGATGCGCACTCCGGCGGGGTCCTGGACGGCGAGTTCGAGAGCGAGGGTACGGGTCACCCGTCCATTCTGCCGGGTGGATGCGCGACGGCCCGCCCACGACGCCCGAATATTAGATAGACTAACTAAGTATGTCTGCGCCCGATGATCTCCTCGCCCTCACCGCCACAGACCTGCGCCTGGCCACGTTCCGGCTCGCCCGCCGCCTCCGCTGCGCCCGCGCCGCCGACACCATGAGCGACACCCAGCTCGCCGTGCTCGCCGATCTGCGCATGAACGGCCGGCGCACGATCTCCACCCTCGCCGAGCGCGAGCGCGTGACCGCCCCCTCCATGACCAGCATCGTCAACGGGCTCGAGGAGCAGGGCTACGTCGCCCGCACGCCCGACGAGGACGACCGCCGGCGCGTGCAGGTCGACATCACGCCCGCCGGCGCCGAGATCGTGGTCGAGACCATCCGCCGCCGCGACGAGCTGCTGGCCGACATGCTCCGCGAGGTCGACTACACCGAGGCCGAGCTCGCGATCCTGCGCGATGCGAGCGCCCTGATGCGGAGGGTGGTCGAACGATGAGCGCCATGTTCCGCTCGTTCGCGAACATCAACTACCGCATCTGGTTCGCGGGCGCCCTGGTCTCCAACGTCGGCGGCTGGATGCAGGCCACCGCGCAGGACTGGGTCGTGCTGACCGAGCTCACCGACAACGACGCGACCGCGATGGGCATCACGATGGCCCTCCAGTTCGGGCCGCCCCTCGTGCTCGTGAGCCTCACCGGCTGGGTGGCCGACCGCTTCGACCGCCGCCGCATCCTGCTCGCCACGCAGGGCTCGCTGCTCGCGCTGGCGATCGCCGTCGGCTCGCTGCTGCTGGCCGGCGTCATGACGCTGCCGATGATGTTCGCCTTCGCGCTCGGCTTCGGCATCGTCAACGCGTTCGACGCCCCGGCCCGCCAGGCCTTCGTGTCCGACATGGTCTCCGCCGCCGACACCTCGAACGCGGTCGCCCTCAACTCCGCCTCGTTCAACCTCGCCCGCATGGTGGGCCCGGCCGTGGGCGGCCTCCTCATCGTCGCGATCGGCTCCGGGTGGGTGTTCATCGCCAACGCCGCCACCTTCCTCGCGATGATCCTGGCCCTGCTGCTGATGCGCGCGAACCTGCTCGCCCCGCGGCCCAAGCACCGCAACCGGGGCGGGCTGGCCGAGGGCTTCCGCTACGTGTGGGCGCGCAGCGACCTCAAGGTCGTGTTCGTGACGGTGTTCCTGATCGGCGCGTTCGGCATGAACTTCCCGATCTTCGCCTCCACCATGGCCCTCGAGTTCGGTGCGGGAGCCGACGGCTACGGGGTGCTCAGCTCGGTGCTCGCGATCGGCTCGCTGATCGGCGCGCTGCTCGCCGCCCGCCGCGACACCGCCCGCGTGCGGGTCGTGATCCTCGCCGCGGGCGGGTTCGGCATCGCCGCGTTCGTGTCGGCCGCCATGCCGAGCTACCTCGCCTACGCCGTGACCCTCACCTTCACGGGCTTCATGATCGTGACGCTGCTGACCACGGCGAACGGGTACGTGCAGATCACGACCGACCCGGCGCTGCGCGGACGCGTGCTGGCGCTGTACATGGCCGTGATCATGGGTTCGACCCCGGTCGGCGCGCCGATCGCCGGGTGGGTCGCCGACACGTTCGGCCCGCGCGCCGCGATCATGCTGGGCGGCACGGCGGGCTTCGTCGCGTGCGCGATCGGCGTGCTGTGGGTGCTCACCTCCGGGCGCCTGCACCGGCACGAGACCAGCCGCTTCCTGCTCACCCTCGACGAGACGCGGCCGCTGCGGGTCGTGCAGCCCGTCGAACCGGTCGACTTCACCGAGAAGGCGACCGTGACCACGCCGATCCGCACGGTGCGCCGCGACGACGGCGAGTGACGACCGCGGCGTTTTGTCAACGCCCTCCGCGTCATCCGCCCCGCGCCGTACGGTCGGGCCATGGACGACAACATGAGCACCCCCCACCCCCAGGACCCGGCCGAGGGCGCGCCCGACGTCGACGTGCCCCAGGAGGATGGCCAGGGCGACGGCACCGGCGGCGCGATCCAGGGCGACAGCTCCCGCGGCGAGTCGACCGGCGGCGCGATCCAGGGCAGCTCCGGCCCCGGTCACGCCCCGCTCGGCGGCTCGGAGAACACGGAGGACGGCCTCGACGCGGACAACCCCGCCGAGGAGGACACCCTGAAGACGCTCGACCCGGACAACCCGCCGGCCTGAGCGCTCCCGCAGACGGAACCGCGGACGGGACGACCGGAGACCGGTGCCCGTCCGCGGATCCTTCGCGTGCGTGTGAGGGGCTCAGCCCGCCAGCACGAGCTTGAGCTGCTCGACCGCCCAGTCGAGCTCGGTCGCGCGGATCACGAGCGGCGGGGCGATGCGGATGGTCTGGCCGTGCGTGTCCTTCACGAGCACACCCCGCTCCGACAGCTTCTCCGCGACCGCCCGGCCCGTCCCGATCGCCGGGTCGATGTCGACGCCGGCCCACAGCCCCGCGATGCGCACCGCAGTCACGCCGTGGCCGATGAGCGGCTGCAGCGCGGCCTCCAGGTGCGCACCCAGAGCCCGTGCGCGCTCCTGGAACTCGCCCGTCTGCATCATCTCCACCACGCGCAGCCCGACCGCCGCCGCGAGCGGGTTGCCGCCGAACGTCGACCCGTGCTCGCCCGGGCGGATCACGCCCAGCACGTCGCGGTCGCCCACCACGGCCGACACCGGGAGGATGCCGCCGCCGAGCGCCTTGCCGAGCAGGTACAGGTCGGGCACGACGCCCTCGCGGTCGCACGCGAACGTCTCGCCCACCCGGCCCAGTCCCGCCTGGATCTCGTCGGCGATGAACAGCACGTTCTTCGCGTCGCAGATCTCGCGGATGCGGCGCAGGTAGCCCTCCGGCGGGATCACGACCCCGGCCTCGCCCTGGATCGGCTCGACCAGCACGGCCGCGGTGTTCTCCGTGATCGCGGCCTCGATGGCGTCGGCGTCGGCGAACGGCACCCGGTCGAAGCCCGGCGTGTAGGGGCCGAAGTCGTCGTGCGCGGTCTCGTCGTCGCTGAAGCTCACGATGGTGGTCGTGCGCCCGTGGAAGTTGCCGTTGGCCACCACGATGCGCGCCTCGCCCTCGGGGATGCCCTTCACGCGGTAGCCCCACGCGCGGGCGACCTTGATGCCGGTCTCCACGGCCTCGGCGCCGGTGTTCATCGGGAGCACGAGCTCCTTGCCACACAGCTCGGCGAGCGCCGCGGCGAAGGGCTCGAGCGTGTCGCTCTGGAACGCCCGGCTCACCAGGGTCACGCGGCCGAGCTGCTCCGTGAGGGCGGCGACCAGGGCGGGGTGGCGGTGACCGAAGTTCACGGCCGAGTAGGCGGCGAGCAGGTCGAGGTAGCGCTTGCCCTCCACGTCGGTGACCCACGCGCCCTCGCCCCGCGCGATCATGACCGGCAGCGGGTGGTAGTTGTGCGCGACGTGCGGCTCCGCGTGCGCCGTGGCCTCAGCGGCCGCCGCGGTCACCGGCTCGACCGCGGTCACTTCGCACCGCGCAGTTCGAGCGTGCAGCACTTGATGCCGCCGCCGCCGAGCAGCAGCTCGGACAGGTCGACCGTGATCGGGTTGTACCCGCGCTCGCGCAGCTGCTGCTCGAAGCCCTTCGCGCGCGGCGAGATGATCACGTTGTAGCCGTCGCTGGACGAGTTGAGGCCGAACACCGCGCCGTCCTCGTCGGACACCAGGATCGCGTCCGGGAAGCGCCGCTCGAGCTCGGCCCGGCTGGCGTCGTCGAAGGCACCGGGCAGGTAGGCGATGTTGGCGCGCTCCGGGCCGCCGTTCTCCACGCCCTGCACCGGGTCGAGCACCGCGATGGCGGTGTCGAGGTGGTAGAAGCGCGGGTCGACGAGGTTGAGCGACACGACCTCGCGGCCGAACACCTCACCCACCTCGCGGTGGCTGTCGCCCGTGGAGCGGAAACCGGTGCCGGCGAGGATCACGTCACCCACCAGCAGGAAGTCGCCCTCACCCTCGTTGACCTCTTCGGGCAGCACCGTGTCGTAGCCGTTGGCGCGGAACCAGTCGGCGAACGCCGGGGCCTCGCCCTGACGCTCGACGAAGCGGAACTCGGGCACGTACGCGCGGCCGTCGATCAGGAAGCCGCCGTTGGCCGTGTAGACCATGTCGGGGTATCCGGCGAGCGGCTCGATCAGCTCGACCTCGTGGCCCAGCTCGACGTACAGGTCGTACAGCTTCTGCCACTGCTCGACCGCACGGGCCGTGTCGGTCGGCTTGGCCGGCTCCATCCACGGGTTGATCGAGTAGTTCACCGTGAAGTGCTCTGGACGGCACATCAGGTAGTGGCGGCGGTGCGCGGTGCGCGCAGGGGCGGTGGTGACGGCGGTCTCCGGCGTCGACATGGATGCTCCTCGTGTGAACGGGCGCGGCGGACGCTGTCCAGGGGCCCGGCGGTCCTTCGACCCGTCGCTCGCGCGGGAGCGGGTGCGGGGAAGATGCGACTCGGGCACGCCGGTGACCATTGTGCCACCCGCGCCTGACCGCCCGCCAGATCCCGCGCCGCCGCGCTCAGGTGCCGCGCACGACCAGCTTTCCGACCACGTGCCCCTCCTGCAGCCGGGCGAGCGCGGCCCCGGCCCCGGCGAAGTCGTAGGTCTCGGCGATCACCGGCACGAGGCTGCCATCCGCCACGAGCTCGAGCAGCCGGGCGAGCACCTCGGGCCGGGGCGTCGCCGCGAGCGGGCGGATGCGCCGCGATCCGAGCGACAGCACGACCGCCCTCAGCATGCGCGGGATCGGACCCAGCACGGGCCCGCCGTCGCCGGTGACCAGCACCACGCGACCGCCGGGCACCACCAGTCGCTGCAGCTGCCGCAGCGGGATGCCGCCCGCGACGTCGATGATCGCGTCGAAGTGCCCCGCGGGCAGCTCGCGCAGGGGCGTGACCCGGTGGTCGAACGTGCGCACGGCCCCGAGGCGTTCGATCAGCGGCTGGTTGCGGTCGCGGCACGACGCCCACACCTCGGCCCCGCGCAGCGCGGCGAGCTGCACCGCGAACGTGCCGACCCCGCCCGACGCCCCGATCACCAGCACCCGCGGGGTGCCGCCGTGCAGTCCGACCCCGCCGAGGTCGAGCGCCTGCCACGCCGTGCCCCCGGCGACCGGGAGCGTGGCGGCGACCTCGGGCTCCACGCCCGGCGGCAGCGGCACGAGCCGGGCGGCCGGCACCCGCACGTACTCCGCGAGACCTCCGCCGCCCACGAGCTCGCCGACCACGTGCTCGTCGAGCTCGGCGCCCACCACGTCGGGCCCGACGCCCACGACCGTGCCGACGACCTCCATGCCGCGCACGGGATGCTTCGGCCGGGTGAGCCCGAACGCCGGTCGCACGAGCAGCGGATCGCCGAGCAGCAGCCGCACGTCGCCCGCATTGAGGGCGGTGGCCCGCACGCGGAGCAGCACCTCGCCGTGGTGCGGCTGCGGCAGGGGGAGGCGTTCGAGCGCGACTCCGTCGGCGGGGCCGTAGGTCTCGCGACGCCAGGCGGCCATGCGGGCGGTCATGCGGCACCTCCGGGGGCGCTCGGATAGGAGAACAGCTCGTCGAGCCCGACGCCGAAGGCGCGAGCGATCTGGAACGCGAGCTCGAGCGTGGGCGAGTATTTCTGCTGCTCGATCGCGATGAGCGTCTGGCGCGTCACGCCGACGGTCTTGGCGAGCTCGGCCTGGGTGAGCCCTGCCCGCTCGCGGTGGGCGCGGATGCTGTTGGAGACGAGGGTGGGCTTGACCATCACACGAGCCCCCGCCGGTAGGCGATCACCCGGGCGATGCCGCCGACCACCGCGGCCACGAAGAACCCGAGGAACATCGTGTTCGCGATCCAGAAGACGTCGGCTCCGATCCCGCACAGCACGATCACGCCGAGTCCGGCGATCGCCACGAACGCCTGCTCCACGCGGGCGCCCATGCGGCCGATGTCGCGGTCGCGGATGTCGGAGCGGCCGACGCCGTCGGGGTCGCGCATCCCGGCGAGGATGCCCCAGGCGACGCTGAGCAGGATGGTGCCGACGATGCCGCCGCCGATGCTCCAGAGCATGAGCGGGAACCAGTCGACCGCGGTGAGCGGCCCGCCCGCCGCCTGCTGCAGCACGAGCACCACGTAGGCGACGAGCACGATCGGGCTGATGATGAGCCCCGCCCAGACATTGCGTTCCTCGTAGACCATGACGCCCTCCGAATGTAAAGGATTCTTGACATGAGGCTACGCGCGGCCGGCAGAGGTGTCAAGAATCTTTTACACGCCCGGGGTCAGATGACGGGAGCACTCCAGGGGTCGAGGTTGCCGTAGCGGTGCGCCGTGATGGAGATCGACTGCTCGTGCACGAACGGGAGCAGCTCGATGCGGGCAGCCGCGGTCACCTCCGCGTCGTACACCGCCAGATCGGGGTCGCCCGCGGTCGCCGCCGCCAGCGACGCCCGCAGGGTCGCGACCGCCTCCCGGCCGCCCACCAGACGCACCCGGTCGTACCGCGCGCCCGCGCTCGCGCCCTCCGCCGGCTCCTCCTCCGCGGGCAGCAGGCGCTGCATCCACTCCTCGTCCGACTCCAGGAACACCACCGCGTCGAGGTCGCCCAGCGCGTGCCGCACCCCGGCCGGCAGCCCCACCGGGGTGGAGAGCACGAAGCCCGCCCCCGCGCGGACCCCCGCGATCACGACCCGCAGCACGTCCTGCAGCCGTGCGTCCTCGGTCGCCCTGATCTCCACGTGCCCCGGGCGGTAGCGGAACAGGTTGCGCTCCACCTCCAGCCGCGACACGTCGCGCACCCGCCCGAACTCACGGTCCCAGGCCAGGGCATCCGACAGGGCCGCCCGCCGCAGCCACTCGAAGGCCTCGTACGCCAGCGACGGCTGCGCCGACTCGATGAGCGCCGTGATGCGCGAGTCGAGTCCCCGCAGGTGCAGGGTGCTCGATGCCGCGCCCCCGGGCTGCGAGCGCCACGTGCCGAGGCCGATCAGGTGGTTCGGGCCGCCCGGCTTCGCACCGGGTCCGACCGACGACCGCTTCCAGCCGCCGAAGGGCTGCCGCTGCACGATCGCCCCCGTGGTGCCGCGGTTGACGTAGAGGTTGCCCGCCTGCACCCGGTCGAGCCAGAGCGACAGGTCGTCGGGGTCCTGCGTGTGGAGCCCGGCCGTGAGGCCGTACGCGACCGCGTTCTGCAGTTCGATCGCGCGCGCGAGCGTGGGCGCGTGCATGATGCCGAGCACCGGGCCGAAGAACTCCTCGAGGTGGAAGCGCGACCCCGGCTGCACGCCCACGCGCACGCCGGGCCGCCACAGTCGTCCGCTCTCGTCGCCGTCCACGGGGGCGGGCTCGATCAGCCACCGCTCGTCGCCCTCCAGCTCGGTGAGCGCCCAGGCGAGCTTGCCCTGCGGCTGCTCGATCACGGGGCCCACCTCGGCCGACGGATCCGCCGGCCAGCCCACGCGCAGGGAGCGGACCGCGTCGGCGAGCTGCCGGGCGAAGCGCTGCGAACGGCCGACAGGGCCGACGAGGATCGCGAGGGAGGCGGCGGAGCACTTCTGCCCCGCGTGCCCGAAGGCGCTCTTGACCAGGTCGGCGACGGCCAGGTCTAGGTCGGCGGACGGCGTGATGATCATGGCGTTCTTGCCGCTGGTCTCGGCGAGCAGCGGCAGGTCGGGGCGCCACGAGCGGAACAGCGCCGCCGTCTCCCACGAGCCGGTGAGGATCACGCGGTCCACGGCCTCGTCGGTGATCAGCGCCCGTCCGAGCTCGCCCTCCTCGATGTCGACCAGGGCGAGCACCTCGCGCGGCACGCCACCCTCCCACAGGGCCTCGGCGAGCGCGGCGGCGCAGCGTCGCGCCTGCGGGGCGGGCTTGAGCACGACCCCCGAGCCGGCGGCGAGCGCGGCGAGCACTCCTCCGGCCGGGATCGCCAGCGGGAAGTTCCAGGGCGGCGCGACCACGGTCACGCGCGCCGGCACGAACACGGCACCGGAGATCGCGTCGAGCTCGCGGCACGTGGAGGCGTAGTAGCGGGCGAAGTCGACGGCCTCGCTGACCTCCACGTCGGCCTCGGCGAACACCTTTCCGGTCTCCGCCGCGGCCACCTCGATCAGCTCCCCGCGCCGACCGTCGAGCGCGGCGGCGGCCCGCAGCAGCACCTCCGCGCGCTCCGCCGCCGGACGCGAGCCCCACGACGCGGCCGCGGCGCGCACGCCCCGCACGAGGCGCCCGAGCTCGTCGGCGTCGTCCACGCGCGCGGCGGCGAGCACGGCCTCCCCCACGGTCGAGTCGGCCAGGCGACCGCGGATCCCGTCGGCCCACTCCCGGTTGGCGGGCAGCGCGAGGTCGGTGTCCTGCGCGTTGGCGAAGCCCGGAGCGCCGCTCGTGTCCTCACCGCGCTCGCGGGCCGCGTACACCGCCGTCTCCAGGAAGGCCCCGGTGTCCGCGCCGTCGGTGCCGCGGGCGATGCCCAGCACCGCCTGCGTCAGGTCGGCCTCGGGGATCGGGGCCGCGGCGGTCGGGCGGACCGACTCGTGCACGGGTGCGAGCCGGTCCTGCGTGCGGCGCGGTCCGCGGAGCAGGGTCGCGTCCGTGGAGCGGTCGAGGGCGTCGAGGAACCGGTCGCGCTCCCGGGCGAACAGCCCCTCGTCCTCGTGCAGCCGGAAGGCCGCGGACAGGAAGTTGTCGGACGACGCGTTCTCCTCCAGCCGCCGCACCAGGTAGCTGATGGCCACGTCGAACTCGGCCGGGGCGACCACGGGCACGTACAGGAGCACCGCCCCGACCTCGCGCGACACGGCCCGCACCTGGCCCTGCGCCATCCCGAGCAGCATCTCGAACTCGATCGCGTCGCGCACGCCGCGCTCGCCCGCGAGCAGCCAGGCGTAGGCGATGCCGAACAGGTTGTGCCCGGCGATCCCCAGCTTCACGGCGGAGGTGTGCGCGGGCGTGAGCGCCCAGTCCAGGCAGCGGAGGTAGTTCGCGTCGGTGTCGAGCTTGGTGTCGTAGGTCGCGGGGGTCCAGCCGTGCAGCCGCGCCTCGACGTGCTCCATGGCGAGGTTCGCGCCCTTCACGAGCCGCACCTTGATGCGGGCACCCCCGTGGGCCACGCGGTCCTGCGCCCACGCGGTCAGCTCCTGCAGCGCGGGCAGCGCGTCGGGCAGGTAGGCCTGCAGCACGATGCCGGCCTCCAGCCGCGCCAGCCGCGGATCCTCCAGCAGCCGCGTGAACACCGCGATCGTGAGGTCGAGGTCGCGGTACTCCTCCATGTCGAGGTTGATGAAGGTGCCGTCGTCCGCCGCGGTCAGGTACAGCGGCAGCAGACGCTGCACCACGCGGTCGACGACGGCGTCGAACCCCCACATCGAGATGCGGCTCATGATGGCCGACACCTTGACCGACACGTAGTCCACGTCGGCGCGGCGGATGAGCTCGTGGATGCCGTCGAGCCGGCGCTGCGCCTCGGCCTCGCCCAGCACCGCCTCGCCCAGCAGATTGAGGTTGAGCCGCGAACCCGAGGCACGCAGCCGCTCGATCGCGGGGCCGAGCTTGGCGGGACGCGCGTCGACCACGAGGTGCCCGACCATGTCGCGCAGCGCCCGCCGCGCGATCGGCACGACCGGGGTCGGCAGCACGGGCGCGACACCCCCGCCCAGACGCACGGCCGAGCGCAGGTACCAGGGCAGGAACTCGGGCACGATCGGCGCGATGCGGTGCAGGCGGGCGGCGGCCGCGGTCAGGCTCTCCGGGCGCATCACCCCGTCGACGAAGCCGAGCGTGAAGGGGAGGCCGTTCGCGTCGCGCAGCACCCCGGCCAGGCGTGCGGCCGCGGGGTCGACGTCGGCCGCCGCGGCCTCGATCACCCAGCGGCGCGCGAGGTCGATCGCACGGTCGGAGAGGGGGGCGGACGACGCGGCATCCGGCGGGAGCTCGGCCATGATCCTCAGCCTATGACCGGGCCCCTGTTTCGGCGGGAGCCCGGGCCGCACGACCTCGCCCCTATGCTGTTGCCGTGACCACGACACCGCCGGAGGGGACGGCGCCGCAGGGCCGCAGCGACGCGTCCGCCGCCCGGGCCAGGGTGCTGGGGTGGGCGCGGCGCAGCATCGACCTGATCCCGACCCCGTGGCTGCTCACCGGCGCGGGGGCGCTGCTCCTCGCCGGCACCGCGGTGTTCGGCGGGCTGGAGGCGGCCGCGGTCGACCCGATCCCCGAGGTCGCGGTGGGTGAGACGTACGCGGGGTCCGACCTGGAGCTGACGGTCGTGGCGGTGGAGCTGCGCGACGACCGCGGGCAGACGTGGGTGTTCCCCGAGGAGGAGAAGGGCGAGCGCGTGCTGGTGGTCACGGTCGACGCGGTGAACACCTTCCACGCCCCGCGCGGCTCGACCTCGGGCGTCCCCGAGTCGGCGGTGGTCGACGGCATCCGCATCGAGGGCCTCGACGAGAAGGGGCAGGTGTCGCGGGCCGACGACGGACGCGGGGCCCCGACGCTGCAGCCCGACGTCCCCGCACGACTGCTGCTCGCCTGGCTCGTGGGGCCGGACGACTACCGGGAGGGCGAGGAGCTCACGCTCACCCTGCCGGACTCCACGCACGCGGTCGGCTCGCGGGTGATCCGCGGGGACTACTGGACCGACGTGCGGGTCGGCGCGACCCTCACGGCGCGGATCGGGGAGGAGACGGCACCGTGAAGAAGCACGTCCTCGTGTGGCTGCTCACCGCGGCGCTGCTCGCCGGCGCGTGGGTGGTGTCGAAGGTCACGCTTCCGGACGACGCCGCGACGGCCGCGTTCCCCCGGGTCACGCGGATCGGCGAGGAGGCCGCCGTGCGCAACCTCGTCGTGACGATCACCGACGTGCGCCTGGCCGACCGGGTCGAAGACGCGGACGGCTGGTCGGCCGACGGCACCTGGCTGGTGGTCGACCTGGAGGCCGCGTCCGCCGTGACGCAGGACCTCAGCACCCTCTCGCTCGCGCAGCTCGCCATCGGCGACCGCACGTTCAGCGCCACCGATCGCGGGACGACGTTCTCGCAGCAGCGGCTGGTGACCGGCGTCCCCCGCGCGGGGAGCCTGGCCTTCGAGCTGCCAGACGACGTCACGGACGCCCGCGCCACCCTGCGCCTCGGGGTCGCGGGCGCCGGCATCGGCAAGGTGCTGCTCGACGGGGTCGTCGACCTGCCGCTCGACCTCGCCGACCTCCCGGTCGAGTCCGCGATCCTCCTCGACGAGAACGGGTGGGCCCGCCGATGACGATCCCGCCTCCGCCGCTCCCGCCCGCGCCCACGGTCGAGCCCGCACCGGCGCCGCGTCGGCCGTCGTGGTGGCGTCGCAACGCCGTCGCGCTCGTCGCCCTCGCGGTGCTCGCCCCGGTCACCGCCGCGGCCGTCGGCTGGCAGGAGTGGTATCAGTACTTCGGGTTCGGAGCCAGGGCGGTCACCGCGATCACGGTCGACGAAGACGCCTCGGCCGACCTCGCCGGAGCCGAGTGGGGTCCGGTGCGCGGGGGCGAGATCGACGACGTGAGCGGCCTCGACGTCCCCGACGGCACGCGGCTGATCGCCGTGGCGGTGCCGGTCGACGCGAGCACCGCGGGCATCGGCTGCGAGACCCCGAAGCTGGTGGAGCGGGCGACGGGCCGCGAGTGGCGCCCCGTGCGTCTGGAGATCGGGCTGCTGTCCGACCCGGACGAGCCGGAGACGTGCCTGAGCGCAGAGGCCGGGGAGTACGAGCTGGTCGTGCCGTTCGTGGTGCCGGACGACGCGGAGGGCCCGTTCTGGGTGGACGTGCGACCCTACGACGCGGGCGGCTCGTTCCTCAGGTTCGCGTTCGAGCTCTGACCCCCCACGGCATCGCGCGGCGGGGCGGCGACGACGGCCGCGGCGACCGCGTCGACCGAGGAGGGCAGCAGCCCCGCGGCATCGGCGACGGCGCGCATCTCCGCCTCGGCCGCGGAACCGGTGGTGGTGTCGGAGCGCTCCTGCTGCTTGCGTCGCAGTCGCCCGAGCGTGGCGTCGTACGCGCCGCTGATCACGGCGATGCGCACGGGCTCGATCAGCAGCATCGGGACGAGGGACACGAGGGGCGTCGCGACCGCCCAGAAGACGAAGTCGTGCGGACCGATCAGGCGGGTGAGACCGAAGGCCAGGTACGACTCGAGCGCCTTCACCACCACGTACAGCAGGGCGTAGGACGCGACCAGGAGCGGGCCGGCCCGCCACATCAGCAGCAGCGCGCGACCGATCGGGCGGAACCGGGCGCCGAGTTCGTCGCCGAGGTCTCTGAGCCGGCGCACGAGCGGGTTGGGGATGGCCTCGGCGTGCTGACGGAACCGCGACAGGAACCGGCTCTCGACGCGCAGCTTCTCGGCCACGATCGCCTGCCCGAACACGACGCCGGCGATCGTGAGCCACGCCAGCGGCGCCAGCAGCACCGGACCGGCCTCCGACAGCACCCAGCCGACCCCGTCCCACAGCCACCGCAGCGGCGCGACCGCGTCCAGCAGTCCCTCGCGCACGTCTTCCAGGACCGCCATCGCGGCTCGGCTGTCTACCCAGGCCTTGATCGCGTCGAACACGTCGCCGAGCACCATGACCGAGAAGAACACCCAGACGACCTCGAAGTACACCGCCACGGGCGAGAGCCAGGCGGCGAGTTTCGGCGACCACTTCGACCACGCCCATCGCCCGGCGAACGCGACGACGATGATCGCGATCGTCCAGACGTTGAGGGGCAGGTTGAGCACCGTGTCCTCGGAGCCGACGGCCGGTTCGCCGTTGACGCTCGCCGTCCAGATGATCCCGGAGCGCACCTCGAGGGCACGGGCCGAGTAGGTGCGCACGTCCTCGCCGAGCAGGCCCTGCGCCCAGTACACGGCGAAGAAGGGGAGGATCCCGGCGAGCAGCGCGGTGAGGAACGTCCGGCGCCGGTCGGCGGCGGACTCCGGGAGCGGGGCGACCTCCTGCAGGTTGCGCAGCCCGTCGCGCAGCACCAGGAACATGGCCACCAGGCTGACGAGCCGGGCGAGGATCGCGATGGGCAGCACCAGGAAGCCCAGCGTGGCCGAGGTGGCACCCACGAAACCGGCGATCTCGGTGATCACGTAGTGCACGAGGACCCCGGCCAGGTACCACGCCATGAGCGCGGGCCAGTGCCGCAGCAGCACGCGCCCGGCGGTCGTCAGGATGGCCAGCACAGCGTCAATATATCGGCAGTGCGCCCGCCGCGCGCCTGATCAGTTCCAGACGCTGGGGGCGGGCGTGCGCACGGGCGGGAGGGCGGACGCCGCCGCCCAGTCGTGCACCCAGGCGTCGATCTCCGGCACGCCCTCCGGCTTGCCGACCGCGGCGAACAGCTCCTCGTTGCTCACGGTGCCGCCCGTGCGCCGCAGCACGCGCGCCCGCACGATGGCCCTGGCGTACACCTCGCCGTCGACCACGGCCCGGTGCTCCAGGAACAGCGCCCTGTCGTCGTGGCCGATGAACCGCGACTGCACCTCGAAGCGCTGCCACAGCTGCAGCGACTTGCGGAACGTGATGGTCTCGCTCGAGACGACCGCGTACCAGCCGCGCTGCTTCATCACGTCGAACAGCCCGGTGCGGATCAGGTGATCCCAGCGGCCGAGGTCGAACAGCGACAGATAGCGGCCGTTGTTCATGTGCCGGAGGATGTCGAGGTCGGTGGGGAGGGTCGTGACGGTGACGCTGCTCACCGCGGTCGGGTCGAGGGTCTTCCCCTGCCGCACGCGACGCCGCGCGCCGAGGATCACGAGGAGGGTCCGCCAGATCACGTTCACGAGGGACGATCGTAGCCAGCGGCGCACGAACCGTGAATATCATTGTGCGGTTCCTCCAGGCCGTTCACCCGCGCGTCACCCCGCTCCGCGCCGATTTCGAGTTTTCACGGGCCGCGCGTAGAGTCACCGCATGAGCGCCGAAGCCCAGCCCGAAGTCATCGTCCGTCCGGTCCGTGATGTGGATGCCGAAGCCCTCGGTCGCGTGCACGCGCAGTGCTGGCACGAGACCTACGATCACCTGATCAGCAAGGCCGCGCTGGAGAAGGTCTCGCCCCGCCGCATGGCCGAGCTGTGGACCCACTGGGCCGCGCAGGGCCCCGACTTCAAGATGAACGCGGCCCTCGTCGACGGCGAGATCGTCGGCTTCGTCGGCTCCGGCCCCGCCCGCGACAAGGACGCCCCCGCCTTCCGGGAGCTCTACTTCATCTACCTGCTCGACGCGTACCACTCCACCGGCATCGGCCAGAAGCTGTTCGACGCCGCGGTCGAGAAGGACGAGCCGCTCTACCTGTGGGTCGCGGAGGACAACCCCCGCGCGCACCGCTTCTACACGCGCAACGGCTTCCACCTCGACGGCGCCTCGCACACCGAGCCCTTCCTCGGCGAGACGCTCACCGAGGTCCGCTTCGTCCGTCCCTGACGCGTCGCGACCGGGAGAACCCTCGTGACGGCGGCGATCCTGGTCGGACTCACGGGCGGGATCGCCGCGGGGAAGAGCACGGTCGCGCGCGCCCTGGCCGCGCACGGTGCCCGCATCGTAGACGGTGACGCGGCCGCACGTGCCATCGTCGATCCCGGCACCACGGACGGCGCGGCGCTGCTCGACCGGATCACGGCGCTGCTCGGGGCCGAGGTCCGCACGGCGGACGGGTCTCTCGACCGGGCGGCGGTCGCGGCACGCGTGTTCGACGATCCCGCCCTCCTCTCCTGCTACAACGCCCTGCTGCGCCCGGCTCTGCTGGCCGAGGTGGCTGCGCGCATCGCCGAGGCCCGCCGCGAACCGGGTGTCGTGGTGCACGAGATCCCGCTGCTCAGCCGCACCACCGCCCCCCTGCCCTGGACGTACGACCGGGTCGTGACGGTCGAGGCCGCCGAGGCCATGCGCCTGCGACGGTTGCGGGAGGAGCGGGGGCACGATGCGGCCGAGGCCGAGCGGCGGCTCCGCGCACAGGGCGCCGAGGCCGACCGGATCGCGATTGCCGACGAGGTGCTGCGCACGGACGGCACCCTCGCCGACACTCTCGCCGCGACGGCCGTGCTGTGGGAGCGGCTCAGCGCTGCGCGTCCGCCGCGGTGACGATCTCCGCCAGCGCGCGCTCGACATCGCCCCGGTCGTAGCCGAGCAGGGCGGTCTCCGCGGGGTCCGGCTCGTACGCGATCACCGCGCCGCGGCCCTGCACGATGAAGCGGTCGGGCTGGAACGGATGCTCCTCGTCGCGCTCCTCGATCGTGTGCGCGCTGCCGGCGGCGTCGGCGAGCAGCTGGAAGTAGTCGCGATACGTGAGGTTCGCGTCGCCCACCAGGTAGGCCCGCCCGCCTTCGCCCGCATCGAGCGCGCCCTGTACGGCCTGCGAGAGCGAGCGCACCGACAGGTAGTTGGTGCCGCCGGGCGGGGCGAACAGCGCGGGTTCGTCGAGCTCGCCGCGCGTCCACGCGATCATGCGGGCGAACCGCCGCAGGCCGCGCTCATCGGCGCCGACGATCGACGGCGGGTTCAGGGTGATCGCCGCGAAACCGTCGTCGCTCAGGGCGCGGGTGCGCTCGTCGGCGTCGCGCCGCGCCGCCACGTAGGGGATCCGCTCCGCCCACTCCGGGTGCAGCTGGTGGTAGTAGCTGCCGATCTGCACGAACCGGCCGACGCCCGCGGTCTTCGCGAGCGCGGCGAAGCGCGGCACCCCGACGCTCTGCGTGCGCTCCCAGAACGCGTCGTCCTCCTGCGCGGCGGGCACGTGGCGGATGTCGTTGCCCGCCGCGAACACGACCGCGTCGAAACCGTCGAGCAGCGCGGCGGACCCGGCGTCGGTGTAGTCGCCCCGGAGGCGCGGCATCCCGGCGATGGCCCGGGGGTCGCGCTCGGACGGCTCGCGCCGCGCCATCACGGTCACCGCGTCACCGCGCGCGGCGAGGTCGGCGGCGACGTGACTGCCGATCATCCCGGTCGCGCCGACCACCAGCACCCGGCTCATGCGAACACCGCCCGGCCGTCGGAGATCACGGACGTCCCGTCGCGCCGCAACTCGAAGTCGCCGCCGTGCCACGACTCGACCTCGAGCACATCGCCCGGGATGACCGGACCGCTGAACCGGCCCCGTAGCGAGCGGAGGTCGGCCGGATGCGCGCCCTGCTCGCAAGCGAGGACGAGGGTGGTGGCGGCGAGCGTGCACAGCCCCTGGAGGATCGGCACGGTCTGCCCGATCCGCGCGGACGCCGCGGGATCGATGTGGATGTGGTGGCGGTCGCCGGTCAGCCGGTACAGGGCGGCCTGCGTCGGGAACGTCGTCACGGCGGCCGTCGCACCCACCGGTCGCTCGTCGGTGGCAGCCCGCGCCGGGCCCCGCTCCCCACCGAACCCGCCCGCACCGGGTGCGAACAGTGACCAGGTCGCGGTGAACTCGGCGCACTCCACGATCACGTCGAACACGGCCGCGGAACCCTTGTCCCACACGTCGCCAACGCGGGCGGACAGCCGCAGCTCGCCCGAGCGCGGCAGCGGCCGGTGCACCTCCAGCGTCTGCGAGCCGTGCACGGCGCGGTCGTCGAACGCCCCCGCCTCGGCGAGCACGTCGGGCGCCCACTGCGCGAGCGTCAGCCCGAACGACGGGAGCACGCGCAGACGGTCCTCGAACACGAGATCGAGGTCGGTCGCGGCGGCCCCGACCGACAGCGCGTAGAGGATCGCGTCGCGCTCGTCGTAGCCGACTGTCTGCTCGCCGAGGTCGCGCCCGGCCCAGTCGCCCGCGCTCATGCGCCGTACACCGGCTCGGGGGCAGCAGCTTCGGCGACCAGGGCCCGCACCGCCTCGCCGACCTCGGCCGCGTCCCACCGCCGATCCCGGTCACGCCGGGGCCCGTGCCGCCATCCCTCCTCCAGGCAGAGGCGGCCGCCCTCGATCTCCAGCACGCGGCCGGTGACGTCGCAGTCCGCGCTGGCGAGCCAGGCGACCACGGGCGAGACGTTCGCCGGGTCCATGCGATCGAAGCCGTCCGCGGGCGCGGCCATCGCGTCGGCGAAGGGCCCCTCGGTCATGCGCGTGCGGGCGGATGGGGCGATCGCGTTGACGTGCACGCCGTACCGCTGCAGCTCGGCGGCGGCCACGAGGGTGAGGGAGGCGATGCCGCCCTTCGCGGCGGAGTAGGCCGCCTGCCCGATGCTGCCCTGGAGCCCGGCGCCGGACGAGGTGTTCACGACGCGGGCGACCGGCTGCCGCCCGGCCTTGGCCTCGGCACGCCAGTGCGCGCTCGCGTGGCGCAGCGGCGCGAAGTGCCCCTTGAGGTGCACGCGGATCACCGCGTCCCACTCGTCCTCGCCGGCGTTGACCAGCATGCGGTCGCGCACGAACCCGGCGTTGTTCACGAGGATGTCCAGTCGTCCGAACGCCGTGAGCGCCTGCTCGACGAGGGCCCCGGCCTGCGCGAAGTCGGCGATGTCGGCGCCGTTCGCGATCGCCTCTCCCCCGGCGGCCTCGATGAGCTCGACGACCTCCTGCGCCGGACCGACCGAGACGCCGTCACCGTCGAGGGTCGTGCCGAGGTCATTCACGACCACCTTCGCCCCCTGGCGCGCGAGCTCCAGCGCGTGCTCTCGGCCGAGGCCGCGACCGGCACCGGTGACGATGGCCACGCGGCCTTCGAGTATTCCTGCCATGGTCGACTCTCCTTCGAGCGGCGTCGGCGGACGCGGGTGGGATGCGCCCGAGCATACCAACCAAGCAATTGCTAGGGCAAATGCACGGTGAGGGTTCCGTCGATAACCAAGCAACTGCTAGGGTGCTTGAGCAAACGTTAGGTTAGGTGTCCGATGACGATCACTTCCACCCTGCACCCTCGCGGCGTCCGCACCGTCACGATGGACTACCCGCCGGTGAACGCACTCCCCGTCGCCGGGTGGTTCGACGTGGCCGCCGCGATGCGCGAGGCCACGGCCGACGCCGAGACCCGCGTCGTCATCCTCCGCGCCGAGGGCCGCGGGTTCAACGCGGGCGTCGACATCAAGGAGATGCAGCGCATCGAGGGCTTCTCCGGCATCCTCGGCGCCAACCGCGGCTGTTACGAGGCGTTCAAGGCCATCTACGAGTGCGCCGTTCCGGTCATCGCCGCCGTCAACGGTTTCTGCCTGGGCGGCGGGATCGGCCTCGTCGGCAACAGCGACGTGATCGTCGCCTCCGACGACGCGACCTTCGGCGTGCCCGAAGTGGACCGCGGCGCGCTCGGCGCCGCCACCCACCTGGCCCGCCTCGTGCCGCAGCATCTGCTGCGCTCGCTGTACTTCACGAGCCGCACGGTGACGGCGCAGCGTCTCGCGGAGTTCGGATCCGTCGACGCGGTGGTGCCACGCGCCGACCTCGACGCGACCGCGCTCGCGCTCGCGGAGGAGATCGCCGCGAAGGACCCGCGCGTCATCCGCGCCGCCAAGGAGGCGCTGAACGGCATCGACCCGATCGACGTCAACCGCAGCTACCGGTTCGAGCAGGGCTTCACGTTCGAGCTCAACCTCGCCGGCGTCGCCGACCAGCACCGCGACGCGTTCGTCGCGACCGGCGAGAACCTGACGACATGACCACCGCCGGATCCGCCGCCGATCTCGCGCCGCTGATCCGCGACGGCATGACGATCGGCGTCGGCGGCTGGGGTTCACGGCGTAAGCCGATGGCCCTCGTGCGGCAGATCGTGCTCTCCGGGGCGCGCGACCTGCGCATCGTCAGCTTCGGCGGACCGGACGTGGGCCTGCTCTGCGCCACTGGCCAGGCGTCCGAGATCGTGCACGGGTTCGTCTCGCTCGACAGCATCGCGATCGACCCTTACTTCGCGGACGCCCGGCAGTCCGGCGCGGTGCGCAGCGTGGAGTACGACGAGGCGATGCTGGTCGCCGGACTCCGCGCCGCCGCCCGGCGCCTGCCCTTCGAGGCCACCCGGGCGGGGGCGGGCTCGGACGCCGTCAGCCGCAACCCCCAGATCCGCACGATCACATCGCCCTACGCCGACGCCGAGGTGCTGGTGGCGATGCCCGCCGTGCCCCTCGACCTCGCCCTGCTCCACCTCGACCGGGCCGACGCCGCCGGCACCGCCGTGTGCCTCGGGCCGGACCTGTTCTTCGACGACCTGTTCGCGGGCGCGGCGGCGCACACCGTGGTGAGCGTGGAGGAGGTGGTGGACACCGCCGCGCTGTGGACGGGGCTCGGCCCCACGGCGCGCTTCCTCGACCGCACGCTCACCGACCGGATCGTGCATGCCCCGGGCGGAGCCGGGTTCACGGCGCATCCGCCCCATCACGACCGCGACGAGGAGGGGCAGCGCGCCTACGCCGCCGCGGCCGCCTCGCCCGCGGACCGTGAGGCGTATCTGACCCGGTTCCGGGCGGGCGAGCTCGCCCCGCGGACGAGTGAGGCGGCGACACAATGACGGCCACGCGCGCCGAGGTCGCGATCGCCGCGTGCAGCGACCTCTTCCGCGGCGCGGGCACGATCCTCGCGAGCCCCGTCGGCATCGTGCCCACCGTCGGGGTGCGGCTCGCGCGGCTCACGCACGCGCCCGGCCTGCTGCTCAGCGACGGCGAAGCCACCCTGTACGCCGACACCCCCGCCGTCGACGAGCCGTTCCGCGAGCCGGAGGCGCCGCTCCCCTACGCGCAGCTGTTCGAGCTGATCGCCCGCGGTCGCCGCCACGTGATCATGGGGGCCGCACAGCTCGACCGCCACGGCGACCAGAACCTGTCCGCGATCGGCGACCGCGACCGTCCCACCCGGCAGCTGCTCGGCGCCAGGGCCGCCGCCACGAACACCGTCAACCACGCGACCAGCTACTGGGTCGCCCGCCACAGCCCGCGCGTGTTCGTGGACCGGGTGGACGTGGTCACGGGCGTCGGGCCGGCCAGGGCGCGCACGGCCGGGGCCCACCGCTTCCACGACGTGCGCCGCATCGTCACCGACCTCGCGGTGCTCGACCTGACCGGCCCCGGCGCCACGGTCGCCCTCGTCAGCCTGCACCCCGGCGTGACCCTCGACCGGGTGGTCGCGGCCACCGGCTTCCCGCTGCACATCCCCGCCGTCGTCCCCGAGACCCGGCAGCCCACCGCCGAGGAGCTGCGCCTGGTGCGCGAGCGTCTCGACCCCCGCGGACTCCGCGACCGAGAGGTGATCGCATCATGACCACGCCCCCGCAGCTCTCCACGCCGCTCACGCGCCTGACCGGCGTCGACCATCCGATCGTGCAGACCGGCATGGGCTGGGTCGCCGGCGCCCGCCTGGTCACCGCCACCGCGCAGGCCGGAGCGCTGGGCATCCTCGCCTCCGCCACCATGACCATCGACGAGCTCGAACGGCAGATCATCGAGGTGACCGAGCGCACCGACCGGCCCTTCGGCGTGAACCTGCGCGCCGACGCCGGGGATGCCACCGAGCGCGTCGAACTGCTCATCCGGCACGGCGTGAAGGTCGCCAGCTTCGCTCTCGCCCCACGACGCGAGCTGATCGAGCGACTCAAGGACCACGGCGTGGTCGTGATCCCCTCGATCGGGGCCGTGCGGCACGCCGAGAAGGTCGCGGCGTGGGGTGCGGACGCCGTGATGGTGCAGGGCGGTGAGGGCGGCGGTCACACCGGCGCCGTGCCCACCTCGATCCTGCTGCCCTCGGTGGTCGCGGCCGTCGACATCCCCGTGATCGCGGCCGGCGGCTTCCACGACGGACGGGGTCTCGCCGCCGCGCTCGCGTACGGCGCCGCCGGGGTCGGGATGGGCACGCGGTTCCTGCTCACGAGCGACAGTTCGGTGCCCGAGGCCGTGAAGCGGCGATACCTCGACTTCGGGCTGGACGGCACGGTCGTCACCACGAAGGCCGACGGCATGCCCCACCGCCTGCTGCGCACCGAGTTCGTGGAGGGACTGGAGGGCGGAAGCGGGGTGTCCCGCCTGCTGCCGACGCTGCGCCGGTCGTGGGAGTTCAAGAAGCTGAGCGGCCTGAGCTGGCCGCAGCTGGTGCGGGATGCCGTGTCGATGAAGAAGGCGACCGGGCGCTCCTGGACGCAGATGACCCTCGCCGCGAACACTCCGATGCTGCTGAAGGCCGGGCTCGTCGACGGCGACACCTCCGCGGGCATGCTCGCCGCCGGCCAGGTGGTGGGGCTGATCGACGACCTCCCCAGCTGCGAGGAGCTCGTCGACCGCGTGGTGCGCGACGCCGTGGCCCACCTCCGCGCCGCCGCCTCCTGCGTCCTCGCCTGAGCCCCGGGGAGCCGCGCCCCCGGGGCCCGGACGCACGCCATCCGCGGGTCGTCCGTCGTCAGGCCCGGATGCGCAGCCTCAGAGGCGCTCGATGATGGTGACGTTGGCGAGACCGCCGCCCTCGCACATGGTCTGCAGACCGTAGCGACCGCCGGTGCGTTCGAGCTCGTTCAGCAGCGTCGTCATGAGACGGGTGCCCGTCGCGCCGATCGGGTGACCGAGGGCGATGCCGCCCCCGTTCACGTTCACCTTCTCGTGCGGCACCCCGGTCTCGCGCATCCAGGCGAGCACGACCGACGCGAAGGCCTCGTTCACCTCGAACAGGTCGATGTCGTCGAGGCTCATGCCCGTGCGCTCCATCGCGTACCGCGTGGCGGGGATCGGCGCGGTGAGCATGAACACCGGGCTGTCGCCGCGCACCGACAGGTGGTGGATGCGCGCGCGGGGCGTGAGCCCGTGGTCCTTCACCGCCTGCGCGCTCGCGACGAGCACCGCGCTAGAGGCGTCGCTGATCTGCGAGGCCACGGCAGCCGTGAGCCGTCCGCCGGGGGTGAGCGTCTGCAGGCCCGCCATGCGCTCGAGCGAGGTGTCGCGGCGCACGCCCTCGTCGCGGTCGAGCCCGTTCAGCGGGGCGATCTCGCCGTCGAACCGACCCTCGTCCTGCGCTCTGGCCGCCCGCTGATGGCTCTCCAGCGCGAACCGCTCCATCTCCTCGCGCGTGATGTCCCACTTCTCGGCGATCATCTCCGCGCCGACGAACTGCGAGATCTCCTGCCCGGGGTAGCGCTCCTGCCAGCCCGGCGACTCGGCGAACGGCGTGGTGAAGCCGTATGCCTCTCCGGCCACCATGGCCGAGGAGATCGGCAGCTGCGACATGTTCTGGAGACCGCCGGCGATCACCAGGTCGCTGGTCCCGCTCATCACGGCCTGCGCGGCGAAGTGCACGGCCTGCTGGCTCGAACCGCACTGCCGGTCGATCGTGACGCCGGGCACGTGCTCGGGGAAGCCAGCGACGAGCACGGCGGAGCGACCCACGTTGCCCGCCTGTCCTCCGATCGTGTCGGTCGCGCCGATGATCACGTCGTCGAGCGCGCCAGGGTCGATGCCCGTCCGCTCCACGAGCGCCTTCAGGCTGTGCGCGCCGAGGTCGGCCGGGTGGATGCCGGACAGCGAGCCGCCCCGCTTCCCGACGGGCGAGCGGACCGCGTCGACGATGTATGCCTCTGCCATGGTGTTCCTTCTCTCCGGGTTCACGCGTGCTGACTGCTGACGGCGACGACCTCGCCGGTCATATAAGAGGAGTATGCGCTGGCGAGGAACACCATGACGTTGGCGACCTCCCAGGGTTCCGCGGCCCGGCCGAACGCCTCGCGCGCTTTCAGCTGCTCCAGCAGCTCGGGCGAGGTGACCTTCTCCAGGAACGGGTGCATCGCGAGGCTCGGTGACACGGCGTTCACGCGGATGCCGTGCGGCGCGAAATCCATCGCCGCGCTGCGGGTGAGCGCCATCACGCCGGCCTTCGCGGCGGCGTAGTGGGCCTGCTCCACCTGCGCGCGCCAGCCGATCACGGACGCGTTGTTGACGATGACGCCGGCCGTGCCCGCCGCGACCATGCGGCGGCCGACCGCGCGCAGGCACCGGAACGTGCCGGTGAGGGTCACGTCGATCACCCTGTCCCACTGCTCGTCGGTCATGTCGAGGATCGACACCGACCCGCCGAGCCCGGCGTTGTTGATCATCACGTCGATCGCGCCGCCGTCCTCCGCGAGGTCGAGGAGGGCGGCGACCTGGTCCTCGACGGTCACGTCGCACACGGCGGTGCGCACGCGGTCGGCGCCGAAACGGTCACCCAGCTCGCTCTGCGTCTCGGCGAGGCGGCCGGCGTGCGTGTCGCCGAGCACCACGAGCGCCGCGCCCTCCTCCAGGCAGCGGACCGCGGCGGCCTGACCGATGCCGGCTCCGGCGGCGGCCGTGATGACGACGCGCTTCCCGTCGAGCAGGCCGTGACCGGGGACGTAGGCGGGGGCGGAAGAGCTCATGGGCGGGCCTCTCGGGGTAGGCCGAGCACGCGCTCGGCGATGACGGTGCGCTGGATCTCGTCGGAACCGCCGTAGATCGTGTCGGCGCGGCTGAACAGGAACAGCGTCTGCAGGTCGTCCAGCGCGTAGTCCGCGCCGACCCGCAGGGCCTCGGGTCCGGCGACCTCCATCGCGAGCTCGCCGAGCGCGCGGTGCCAGTTCGACCACAGCAGCTTCGCGACGGAGGCGCCGTCGCCCTGGGCACCGCCGAGCGTGCGGAGGGCGTGCTGGCGGATCACCTCCAGGTCCATGCGGGCGCGCACGAGCCGGTCGCGGATCACGGCATCGTCGATCGCGCCGGTGCGCTGCGCCGTCTCGATCACGGCGTCGAGCTCGCGACGGAACGCGATCTGCTGCGCGAGGGTGGAGACGCCGCGCTCGAAGCCGAGGGTCGCCATCGCGACGCGGAAGCCGTTCCCCTCGCCGCCTACGACGAGGTCGGCATCGGTGCGGGCGTCGTCGAAGAACACCTCGTTGAACTCGCTGGTCGCGGTGAGCTGCAGGATCGGGCGCACCTCGACGCCGGGCTGGTCCATCGGCACGAGCAGATACGACAGACCCTGGTGGCGGCTCGATCCCGGTTCGGTGCGGGCGATCACGAAGCACCAGTCGGCGTGCTGCGCGAGGGACGTCCACACCTTCTGCCCCGTGACGGACCACTCGTCGCCCGTGCGCTGAGCCTTGGTCGCCACCGCGGCGAGGTCGGATCCGGCGCCCGGCTCCGAGTAGCCCTGGCACCACAGCTCCTCGACCGCGACGATGCGCGGCAGGAAGCGGGCCTGCTGCGCGGGCGTGCCATGCGCGATGAGGGTGGGGCCGAGCAGCTCCTCCCCCAGATGGTTCACGCGGGCGGGGGCGTCGGCGCGGGCGTACTCCTCGTGGAAGATGACCTGCTGCGCGATGCTGAGTCCGCGGCCGCCGTGCTCGACCGGCCAGCCCACGCACGTCCACCCCGCAGCGGCCAGGTGCCGGTTCCACTCCAGGCGCGCCTCGAAGTCCTCGTGCTCGCGACCGGAGCCGCCGCGGCCGCGCAGCGCGGCGAAGCGACCGGTGAGGTTCTCTTCCAGCCAGCCGCGGATCTCGGCGCGGAATCGCTCGTCCGCGTCGTGCTGCGTCGCGTCCATCTGTGCTCCTCATCGAGTCGTGGTCTTCGGCGGACCGTTCCCGTATAGTATCAAACTAAACCAAGCGATTGTTTGGTTTCGCTCCCGGGAGTTCAGAGAGGAACCCGCCATGACCGACGACTCGGACGCCGTGGTCACCTACGAGGTGCGCGGCGCGACCGCGATCATCCGGCTGAACCGCCCCCAGTATCGCAACGCCCAGAACTCGAAGGTCACCTACGCCCTCGACGCCGCGTTCACCCGCGCCGTGGACGACGACGCCGTGAAGGTCATCGTGCTCGGCGGGAACGGGAAGCACTTCTGCGCCGGGCACGACATCGGCACCCCCGAGCGCGACATCGACCAGAGCTTCGAGCGCAGGGCCGTCATCTGGTGGGACCACGTCGGAGCCCAGGGCGTCGACTCCCGCTTCGCCCGCGAGTCCGAGGTCTACCTGGGGATGTGCCGCCGCTGGCGCGAGATCCCCAAGCCCGTGATCGCGATGGTGCAGGGTGCCTGCATCGCCGGAGGGCTCATGCTCGCCTGGTCGTGCGACTTCATCGTCGCCTCCGACGACGCGTTCTTCCAGGACCCGGTCGTCGCGATGGGCATCCCCGGCGTCGAGTACTTCGCACACCCCTGGGTGACCAACCCCCGCGCGGCCAAGGAGATGCTGTACACCGGCGACCGGATGCCCGCCGCCCGCGCGCACGAACTCGGCATGGTCAACCACGTCGTCCCGTCGTCCGAGCTGGAGCAGCGCACGCTCGAGCTCGCCGAGCGCATCGGCCGCATGCCCCGACTCGGGCTCGCCCTCGCGAAGAAGGCCGTGAACCAGGCGGAGGATCTGCAGGGCCTGCGCCCCGGCATGGACTCCGTGTTCGGGCTGCACCACGCCGCCCACGCGCACAACGCCGAGGTGGGCGGCGACTCCCTCGGCGGCGTGGACGTGCGCACCATCAAGGCCGACACCGCGGACGGAGCATCCCGATGAACCTCGACCTCACCCCCGCGCAGGAGGCCTTCGCCGCGGAGGCGCGCGCCTGGCTCACCGAGCACGTGCCGTCCACACCGCTGCCCTCGATGGACACGGCCGAGGGCTTCGCGGCGCACCGCGCGTGGGAGGCCGAGCTGGCGGAGGGCCGCTGGTCCGTCGTCTCCTGGCCCGAGCAGTTCGGCGGCCGCGACGCCGGAATCACGGAGTGGGTGCTGTTCGAGGAGGAGTACTACCGCGCGGGCGCCCCGACCCGGGTGGCGCAGAACGGCATCTCCCTGCTCGCGCCGATCCTGTTCGAGCACGGCACCCCGGATCAGCACGAGCGGTACCTGCGCGCCATGACCGACGGCTCGCTGATCTGGGCGCAGGCCTGGTCGGAGCCCGGAGCGGGCAGCGACCTCGCCGCGATCCGCAGCACCGCCCGCCGCGACGACGACCGCGGCGGATGGGTGCTCAACGGCCAGAAGATCTGGAGCTCGCGCGCGGTGTGGGCCGACCGCGGGTTCGGCCTGTTCCGGTCCGACCCCGAAGCGCAGCGGCACCGCGGCCTGACGTACTTCCTGTTCCCGATGGACGCCGAGGGCATCACGGTGCGGGCGATCGCCCAGCTCGACGGCACGACCGGGTTCGCCGAGATCTTCTTCGACGACGTGTTCGTGCCCGATGAGGACGTGCTGGGCGCCCCCGGCGACGGGTGGCGCGTGGCCATGAGCACCGCGGGCAACGAGCGCGGACTGTCGCTGCGGGCGCCGGGACGGTTCCTCGCCGCGACCGACCGCCTGATCGCACTGCAGTCCGAGCGGGGCGCGACCGGCGAGGATGACGCCGTGGTGGACGCCTGGATCGGCGCGGAGGCCTACCGGCTGTTCACGTGGCAGACCGTGAGCACCCTGCTCGACGGTGGTGCGGTCGGCGCGGAGGGCAGCATCAACAAGGTGTTCTGGTCGGAGCTCGACGTGCACATCCACGAGACCGCGCTGCGCATCCTGGGACCGGAGTCCGAGCTGCGCGGGGAGTCGGCGGTCGACGGCGGGCGCTGGGTCGACGACTACCAGTTCGCGCTCGCCGGTCCCATCTACGCGGGCACCAACGAGGTGCAGCGGAACATCATCGCGGAGCGGATCCTCGGACTCCCCCGCGGCGGAGACGGAAGGCGCGCCTGATGCGGTTCCTGCCCACGGAAGAACAGACCGCGTTCGCGGAGGCCATCGACGAGATCGTGGAGGGCGCGGGCGGCGCCGACGTCGCACGCGCCTGGGCCGACGGCGACACCGCCCCCGGGCTCGCCCTGTGGGCGCAGTTCGCCGAGCTCGGGCTGCTGGGGCTGCGGGTGAGCGAGGAGGCGGGCGGCTTCGGCGGCACCCTCGGCGACCTGGTGGTGGTGTTCGAGCGGCTCGGCTACCACGGCGTGCCCGGCCCCTACCTGGAGACGGTCGCGCTGCTGCCCTCCCTGGTGGACGACGAGACGCGGCAGTCCCTCGCCGCGGGAGCCATCGCCACCGCGGCGGTCGACGGTGTCGCTCCCGCCGCCGTGGACGCCGCCGTGGCCACGCACCGCTACCTCGTCCGCGGTGACGCGCTGCACGAGGGCGAGCCGGGCGCGGAGCTGACCTCGGTCGCGCCCACCCGGCGTCTCGCCCGGCTCTCCCCCACGGGAGCCTCGACCCCGCTCGTGCCCGGCGCCCTCGACGCAGCCCTGAACGAAGCAGCCCTCGCCGCCGCCGCGCTGCTCGTGGGCGCGGGAGAGCGGCTGCTCGCGGAGGCCGTGTCGTACGCGAAGGTGCGCGAACAGTTCGGCCGTCCGATCGGGGAGTTCCAGGCGCTCAAGCACCAGCTGGCGGATGTGCGGATCGCGCTGAGCTTCGCGCGGCCGCTCGTGTGGAACGCGGCACTGCGCGCCGACGAGCCCGACGAGGACCGGGCGGTGTCGGCCGCCAAGGTCGCCGCGGGCGACGCCGCGCTGCGCGCCGCGCGCACCTCGCTGCAGGTGCACGGCGCGATCGGCTACACGGCCGAGCACACGCTGCGGATCTGGCTGGGCCTCGCGCCCGCGCTGTCCGCGGCGTGGGGCACGCCGGATTTCCATCGGGCGCGCATCGCCCGCGACATCCTTCCGAAGGAGCGGTGATGTCTTTCGAACCCGATGAGGATCAGCAGGAGCTCGTCGCCCTCGTGCGCGGGATCCTGAGCCAACGCGCCGACAGTGCGGCGACGCGTCGGGCCCTGGAGTCGGACCAACGGTTCGACGCCGACCTGTGGCGTCTGCTCTGCGAGGAGATCGGCATCGCCGGCATGGCCGTCCCCGAGGAGCACGGCGGCGCCGGCTTCACACTGCGGGAGGCGCAGCTGGCGCTGGAGGAGATCGGCTACGCGCTCGCGCCGTCGCCGTACCTCGGCTCGGTCGCGATCGCGGCGCAGGCGATCCTGGCCGCGGGCGATGCGGAGGCGTCCGCCCGACTGTTGCCCGGCATCGCGGAGGGATCGTCGGCGGCGGCGCTCGTGTGGGCCGACCCGTCCGGACGCTTCGCCCCCGACCGCATCGACGTGCACGCCGAGGCCGACGGGGAGGCGTGGACGCTCACCGGCACGGCGGGCTTCGTGCTGGACGGGCTGCCCGCCGACGTGCTGGTCGCGGTGGCCCGCACCGCCGACGGCCCGCGCCTGTTCGAGGTGCTCGACGCCGCGGCGGTCGCGCGCGAGGACGACCCGACGATGGACCAGACCCTGCGGCTCGCCACCCTCCGGTTCGACGGGGTCCCTGCCCGTCCGCTCGGCGACGGCGATCCCGCCGTGCTCGACGACGTGCGGGCGCTCGCGCTCGCGGCGGTCGCGGCGGTGCAGGCGGGCACAGCGGCGCGGGCCCTCGACGACACCGTGGCCTACGCACAGCAGCGGGTGCAGTTCGGGCGACCCATCGGCTCGTTCCAGGCGCTCAAGCACCGCATGGCCGACCTGCACGTGCGGGTGGAGGTGGCGCGCACCGCGTCCCGCGCGGCCGCCGACGCCCTCGCGTCCGGCGCCCCCGACCGCGCGGAGCTGGCCACGATCGCGAAGGCCGTGTGCTCGGAAGCGCTCACCCGGGTCGCGGGAGAGATGATCCAGCTGCACGGCGGGATCGCGATCACGTGGGAGCACGACGCGCACCTGGTGTTCAAGCGCGCGCACGCCCTCGGCACCCTGTTCGGCACCCCGCGCGAGCTCCGCGCCGCCGCCGAGCCCTGGGCCCTCGCACGCCTCTGACCGCAGCCCTGGCGGCGGCCTCAGCGGCGGAGCGGGGTGGTCTCGGTCCAGTCGGTGTACTTGCGGCGCTCGCGGAACAGCCAGCGGCCGCCCACCCGCACGAGGTCGTCGTCGTAGCGGTCGGCGAGGGTGAAGCGGATGCGTCCCTCCGAGGTCTCGCGGATGTGGTGCGACAGGCAGGCCGTATGCACCCGGGCGGTGTCGCCTCGCACCTCCACATCGCTCGGAGACAGCGCGTGACTGGTCGCCACGAAGGCCGTGAGGGCCTCGAACGCCGCGACCAGCTCCGCCGTCCCCCGCGGCGTCTCGGCCGGGTGATCGGCACGCGGCCGATACAGGAGCATCCGCCCGTCCGGCACGAACAACGACGCCATGTCGGCGAACCTCCGCTGATCGGCGTAGCGCCCGTACCGCAGGATCGTGCGGGTGATGTCGAGCCAGTCCGCGAACTCGGCCGTGCTCACCGGGGTCCCTCCGCGCGTCGACGGTGCAGCGGGGTCGCGGCGTCCGCGGCCCAGGTGGTGCGTCGGCGGTCGGGCTCCGCAGCCGGCAGCGGCTCCACCGCCACCAGGGTCTCACGGCTGCGCCGGGCGAGCTCCTGGTAGATGCGCACGCCGTTCCGCTTCCACTCCTGCGCGTCGTCGTCGAGGAGCCCGACCACCCGCGCCGGGGCTCCGAGCGCCTTCGACCCGGGCGGGATCACGGTGCCCGCGGTGACCACGGCACCTGCGCCCAGCAGCGCGTCCGCCCCGATCTCGGCGCCGTCGAGCACGGTGGCCCCGATGCCGATCAGCGCGAACGACCCGATGCGGCAGCCGTGCAGCACCGCACCGTGGCCGACGTGGCTGTGCGGGTCGAGCACCGCGTCCGCACCGGGGAACGCGTGGATGACGCACGAGTCCTGCACGTTCGACCCCTCCCCCACGACGATGCGACCGAAGTCTCCGCGCAGGCTCGCGAAGGGTCCGATGTAGCAGCCGGGACCGATCACGACGTCACCGATCAGGCTCGCGGTCTCGTGCACGAACGCGGTCGGGTCGACCACCGGCACCACGCCGTCGAACGCGTACGACGGCATCAGGCGACCTGACCGCCGTCGATGACGAAGTCCTGTCCGGTGCAGTAGCTGCTGGCCGGGCTCGCGAGGTAGGCGACGAGTGCCGAGATCTCCTCGGGCCGGCCCGCGCGCGGGATGGGGATGCGTGAGATGAACCCGACCCCCGCCCGGGTGTCCTCGGTGATCATGGGCGTGTCGACGGCGCCGGGACACACGGTGTTCACGCGGATGCCGCTGCCCGCCAGCTCGCGGGCCAGCGCGTGGGAGACCCCCCGCAGCCCCCATTTCGACGCCGAGTAGGGCACGCGGTTGGCGTAGCCGGCGACCCCGGCCGTCGAGGCGATGTTGATGATCGAGCCGCCGTCGCCCAGGAGCGGGAGCAGCGCCTGCACGCCGAGCATGGGGCCGATGAGGTTCACGTCGAGCGTGAGACGGATGACGCGCTCGGCCGTTTCCGCGAGCGGTCCTTCGGGGCAGAACCCGGCGTTGTTCACCAGCACGTCCACGCGGCCGAACCGCTCGCGCGCAGCCTCGGCGACCGCGCCCCACGCGTCGGCGGAGGAGACGTCGTGCGCGAGGCCGATCGCGCGATCGCCGTACCCGGCCGCGACCTCCTGCACGGCCGCCCCGTCGAGGTCGGTCAGCACCAGGTCGGCGCCGAGCTCGTGGAACAGAGCGGCGTGCGAGCGGCCCTGCCCTCCGGCGGCGCCGGTGATGACGGCGACGCGTCCGGTCAGGTCGATGACGGGTGTTGCACTCATGGGGTTCCTCCGCGATAGTGATCGAACAAACGTTTGCTTGAGAGATGGGGGACGGCATGCCGCGCCTGCACCACATGGGCATCACCGTGAGCGACACGGCGGCGGCCGCCGCGTTCTACGCCGCCGCGACGGGCGGCACGGTGACCGGCCCCCTGGTCAAGAGCGGCCCCGCGGTCGAGGCCGCGACCGGACGCCCCGGTGCCGAGATCCTGCTCACGTTCGTGCGGCTCGACGACGGCGTCTTCCTGGAGCTCGCGGAGTACCGCGGGGTCGACGCTGCGCGCATCGACCCGCACAACGGCCACATCGGCGCTGCCCACCCCGCGATCACGGTGCCCGACATCGCGCAGAGCCTCGCGCGGCTGGCGGAGCTCGGCCACCACCCGCTCTCGGCGGTCATGACCGCGACGGCCGGACCGCTCGACGGCTTCCGCTACGTGTACGTGCTCGGGCCCGACGACGTGCGGGTCGAGCTGCTGCAGGAGCCTCATCCCGGCACCGCCTGACCGGCGCCGTCGAGCAGCCGCAGGTCGGCGGGGTCCAGCGTCAGCTCGACCGCCGCGACGGAATCCCGCACGCTCTCCGGCCGGCTCGCACCGGGGATCGGGATCAGCACGGGCGATCGTGCGAGCAGCCACGCCAGCACCACGCGCTGCGGGCTGACGCCGGAGCGCGCCGCCACCTCGGCCACGGGCGCCGCCGCCCCGCCGAGCGCCTTCGCCTGGCGCATGCCGCCGAGCGGACCCCACGCGAGGAACGCCAGGCCGTGCTCCTCGCAGCGCCGCAGCACGGGCTCGCTCGACCGCTCCAGGAAGCTGTACTCGTTCTGCACGCTCACGAGCGCGTCGCCGAGGACGCCCCGGGCGAGGTCGAGCTGCGCAACGTCGACGTTCGACACCCCGACCCGCACCACGACCCCGTCGTCCACCAGCTGCCGCAGGGCCCCCATCGAGTCCGCATAGGGCACGCGCACGTCGGGCCGGTGGTGCTGGTAGAGCGGGAGCGCGTCGAGTCCGAGACGCCGCGCCGAGGCACGCGCGGCGGCGGCGAGATGCGCGGGGGTGCCGTCCACCCACCACGTCGCGGCGGGCCCGCGCGTGTGGCCGCCCTTCGTGGCGACGACCACGCGGTCCCTCGCGTCGGGGTGCCGGCGCAGGGCCGCGGCGAGGGCGCGCTCGTTCACGCCCATCTCGCTCGACGGTCCGTACGAGTCGGCGGTGTCGAACAGCGTGATGCCGGCATCGACCGCGGCGTGCACGGCGCGGACGCCCCGCTCGACATCCGACTCCGGGGTCTGCGTGAGCGTCATCGCGCCCATCCCGAGCGCCGAGACCCGCAGGTCGCCGAGCGCGCGCTGCGGCATCATCGGCCCACGACCGTCCAGCCACCATCCACCGGCAGGCACTGGCCGATCACGTGCGTGGCATCGCGCAGCAGCCAGATGATCGCGGCGGCGATCTCCTCGGGATCGGCGAGACGGCCGCGCGGCGTGCGGCGCTCGACCGCGGCGAGGTCGTAGCCGCCGGCCACCAGCTCCTGCACCATCGGGGTGAGCGTGTGGCCGGGGGCGACCGCGTTCACGCGCACGCCGAGCGGCGCCCACTCGACCGCGAGGTTCTCCATCAGCTGCCGCTCCGCCGCCTTCGCCGGACCGTAGTCGGCCTGGTTCGCCCAGCCGCGATAGGCCGTGGTCGACGACACCATCACGATCGACCCTGGTTCTCCATCGAGACGCCGCACGAGGGCCCGCGACACGGCGAGCGCCCCGACGACGTGCACGTCGTACAGCAGCCGCAGCCGGTCGAGGCCGATCTCCAGCGCGGGCATGTACGCCCCGCGGATTCCGTGGCACACGACCACGCCGCCCACGGGCGCGCGTTGCCAGGCGCGTTCCATCGCGGCCTCGACCGCCGCCTCGTCACGCAGGTCGACCGCCTCGGAGCTCACGTCGTCGTGGGCGCTCGGGCTCAGGTCGAACACCGTCACGGTGAGTCCGCGCTCGCGGAGCAGCCGCACCACCGCGTCGCCGATCCCGCTCGCTCCCCCGGTGACCACGACGTGGTCGGCGGGTCGATCCTGCGCCTGCTCCGGCATCATCCAGCTCCCTCGCTGCTCGCCCTCCCGGGCATGCTACTGTGATTCCCAAACAAGCGCTAGGTTTAGCGTCGGTCGCGCGAAGGAGCGGGAATGGCGGACAAGCAGGTCAGCATCGAGGAGGCGATCGGCACCCTCGAGAGCGGGATGACGGTCGGCATCGGCGGGTGGGGGTCGCGGCGCAAGCCCATGGGCCTGGTGCGCGAGATCCTGCGCCGCGACATCACCGACCTCACCGTGGTGGCCTTCGGCGGCCCCGACGTGGGGCTGCTCGCCGAGGCCGGGCGCATCCGTCGCCTCGTCTACGGCTTCGTGTCGCTCGACAGCATCCCGCTCGATCCGCTGTTCACGCGGGCGCGCGAGCGCGGGGCGATCGAGGTCGAGGAGTACGACGAGGGGATGTTCGTCGCGGGGCTGCGTGCCGCGAACGCCCGCCTCGACTTCCTCCCGATCCGCGCGGGCCTCGGCTCCGACGTGCTCCCGGCGAACCCTCGGCTGCGCACCGTCCGCTCCCCCTACTCCGACGCCGAGTACGTCGCGATGCCGGCGCTCCCCCTCGATGTCGCCCTCGTGCACGTGAACCGCGCCGACCCGCAGGGCAACGCGCAGTACCTCGGCCCCGACCCGTACTTCGACGACCTGTTCGCGATGGCCGCGCAGCGCACGATCGTCTCGGCCGAGAAGGTCGTGCCGACCGCCGCACTGCTCGACGAGGGCTCGTTCCACACGCTGCTGTTCAGCCGCCTCTACGCCTCCGCCGTGGTCGAGGCACCACGCGGGGCGCACTTCACCACGTGCGCGCCCGACTACGACCGCGACGAGGCGTTCCAGAAGCACTACGCCGCATCCGCCAAGGACCCCGACGCGTGGGCGGAGTTCGCGCGCACGTACCTGCACACCGACGAGGCGGGGTACCACGCCGCCGTCGCCCGCTTCCACGCCGACCGAGGAGAGTCATGACCACCGTCGCCCCCACGCCCGCGACCGTCGCCACCACCGCCGAGGTCTGCGTCGCGGCCTGCGCCGACACCTACCGCGACTCCGGCGAGGTGCTCGCCCACGCCGTCGGGATCATCCCGTCCCTCGGCGCCCGTCTGGCCAAGCTCACCACGGCGCCCGACCTGGTGCTCAGCGACGGCGAGGCCTTCTTCCTCAGCGGTCCGCCGATGCCCGGCGACACCGCAGCCCCCGCACCGACGATCGAGGGGTGGGCGCCGTTCCGCCGCATCTTCGACATCCTCGCGACCGGCCGACGCCAGAGCATGATGGGCGCCAGCCAGATCGACCGGCACGGCAACCAGAACATCTCGCTCATCGGCGACTGGGACCGCCCCACCAAGCAGCTGATCGGCGTGCGCGGGGCTCCGGGCAACACGGCCAACCACCGTGTGGACTACTGGGTGGCCCGGCACAGCCCCCGCGTGTTCGTGGAGTCGGTGGACATGGTGTCGGGTGTCGGCACCGACCGTGCGGCCGAAGCCGGGCTGGAGCACCACCGCCTCGGCGTGATCGTCACCAACCTCGCCGTGCTCGGCTTCGACGCGGACGGCATCGTGACGGTGCTCTCGGTGCACCCCGGCGTCGACCCGCAGCTCGTGGCGGACAGCACCGGCTTCGCGCTGGATGCGAGCGCCGCACCCCTCACGCGCACGCCCGACGCGGAGGAGCTGCGGCTGATCCGCGACGTGCTCGACCCGCGCGGCACCCGCAGCCGCGAGGTCGCAGACTGACGCGGCCTCCGCTCAGTCGGAGAGGAGGCCCTTGTGCAGCA
Organism: Microbacterium sufflavum; assembly: GCF_023091155.1. Classification (NCBI taxonomy): domain Bacteria; kingdom Bacillati; phylum Actinomycetota; class Actinomycetes; order Micrococcales; family Microbacteriaceae; genus Microbacterium; species Microbacterium sufflavum. Next base: position 522,393 of record NZ_JAHWXK010000001.1, read on the forward strand.
GGTCGAGGAAGTTGTCGGTCAGGCTGGCGGCGGTGTGCCCGCGGCCGGGCCGGTACCACGCGACCGTGGACCACACGGCGTCGCGGATGAAGCGGTAGGCGATGGGCGCGTCGATGGAGTCGCGGAACACGCCGACCTTCTGCCCTTCACGGATCTGCGACAGCCACAGCTCCTCGATGCGCTCGCTGTTCTCGCGCAGGAACTCGAAGCCGGGCTGGCGGCCGAGGAACGACAGCTCGTTCTGGTAGAGGCCGACCGCGTCGGGCTGGCTCTCGATCGTCGTGAAGGCGTGCGCGATGAGCTTGTCGAGGATGTCGCGGGGGCTGCCGCCCTCGGCCACGATCTCCTCGAACCGATCGAGCAGCCCGGTCATGAAGCTGCCCAGGATCTCCTGGAGGATCGCCTCCTTGGAGGAGAAGTGATGGTAGAGGCTTCCGGAGAGGATGCCGGCCTCGTCGGCGATGTCGCGGACCGTGGTCGCGGAGTACCCGCGCTTGGCGATCAGGCGCGCGGCGATCGAGAGGATCTGATCGCGCCGCTCGGAGCTCTGCTCCTGGCGGCCTCCGCTTTTGGTCGTTGCCATTGCTGCTCCTTCACAGAAAATCTCACAAGCGCTTGCTCAAGTGTGCCGCATGCGAGCGGTTTCCCGAAACATCCCTTCGGAGTGTACGCATGATCTGGGAAAGGACGTCCATGACAGTCTCGGAAGCCACTACGGTCCCCGCCCTCCTCACGGAGATGGCGGCGCTCGGCGATCACCCCGCCATCGTCGACGGCGACGTGACGATCGGCTACGCCGAGCTGCGGGACCGCGTGGAGGACGTCGCCCGCGCCTACCTGGCGCAGGGCGTGGCGCCCGGCGACCGCATCGGTCTCTGGGCGCCCAACCGGTACGAGTTCATCCTCGCGATGCTCGGCGCCCAGCTGGTCGGGATCGCGGTCGTGCCGTTGAACACCCGCTTCACGGGTCACGAAGCCGCCGAGATCCTCGCCCGCTCCCGCGCCACCGCGCTCGTGCTGGCGGACGGCTTCCTCGGCAAGTCCTACAGCGAGATGCTGCGCGATGCAGCGGCCGAGCGCGGCGGGGACGGCCCGGTGTTCCCCGGGCTCCCGCACCTCCGCACCGTGGTCTGCCTGGACGGCGACGGTGCCGGCGGGCTGCTGTCGTGGGACGCCTTCCTCGCCGGCGGTGGAGCCGTGGCACCGTCACGGGTGGCCGAGGCTGCCGCGGCGGTCGGTCCGGACGACATCATGGACGTGCTGTTCACCTCGGGCACCACGGGCGTGCCCAAGGGCGTGCTCAGCGCGCACCGGCAGACCCTGTCGGTCGCGCGCGCCTGGGGCCTCGGAGCCCGCCTCACGCCGGAGGACCGCTACGCCGTCGTGAACCCCTTCTTCCACGGCTTCGGCTACAAGGCGGGCATGATCACGTCGCTCATGGCCGGCACCACGATCTACCCCCTGGCCGTGTTCGACGCCGACCGCCTGCTCGACCTCGTGCAGTCCGCCCGCATCAGCGTGCTGCCCGGCGTGCCCACCATCTTCACATCGCTGCTCGACCACCCCCGCCTCAGCGAGTACGACCTGTCGTCGCTGCGGTTCGCGATCGCCGGGGCCACGGCCGCCCCCGCGACGCTCTTCCACGACATGGTGAACGTGCTCGGCTTCGAGACCGTGGCCCAGGCGTACGGCCTCACCGAGTGCGTCGTCGCCACCCTCTCCCGCCCCGGCGAGTCGCTGGAGCACACGGCCCAGACCACCGGACCCGCGGTCGAGGGCGTGGAGATCCGGGTCGTGGACGAGAAGGGGAACGACGCGGGGGTCGACGTGGACGGCGAGATCCTGCTGCGCGGCCCCAATGTGATGCTCGGCTACTTCGAGGACCCGGCCGCGACCGACGCCGTGCTCGACGCGGACGGCTGGTTCCACACCGGCGACGTCGGCCGTCTCGACGAGCACGGCTGCCTCAAGATCACCGACCGCCTGAAGGACATGTTCATCGTCGGCGGCTTCAACGTGTACCCCGCCGAGGTCGAGAACGCGCTGCGCAAGCACCCGGCGGTGAACGAGTCGGCCGTGATCGGTGTGGACGACGACCGGCTCGGCACCGTCGGCCGCGCCTACGTGCTGCTGCTGCACAATGCGGAGCCGCGCCCCGACGCCGCCGAACTCGAGACCTTCTGCCGCCGGCACCTGGCGAACTTCAAAGTGCCGCGCGAGTTCGTGCTCGTGGAGGACTTCCCCCGCAACGCCACCGGCAAGATCCTCAAGTCCGAGCTCCGCGACCGCGCCTGACCCGCCGCGGTCGATTGGCCCGCGCGACCCCCGGCCGGTAGCCTTCGAGGTCGGCCACGGGGAAGGACGGGGATGCGGGTACACGACCGATCGGCGGGGATCACGCGACGCACGGCGATGCGGGCGGCGGTGTGGACGGTACCGGTGGTGGCGGTGACCTGCGCGGCGCCACTGGCGGCGGCGTCCACCGCGCGCCCGGCGGTGCAGATGCTGCCCGTCACCATCGACCGCGCGACCTTCACCTGGCCGGGAGCGGTGGTCGGCAACCCTGGGACGACGCCGATCACCGTGACGTGGTCGGTCGCGGTGTCACCCGAGCTGGACTGGATGACCGGGCCCACCACGGGCTCGACGACGGTCCCGCCCGGCTCGTCCGCCACCATCGCGGCGGGGGTGCAGGGATTCCCGGTCGCCGCGGCGTGGCCCACCACGCTCACCCTCACGCTGCTGCGCGACGGCGGCAGCGAGGATCACAGCATCGTGTTCCAGGCCGAAGAGGCCTGACCGGGATCCGGGGCTTCAGCTCAGGCGCTCGAGCACCATCGCCATGCCCTGGCCACCCGCGGTGCACATGGTCTCGACCGCGAACTGCTCGTCTCGCTCCCGCAGCGCGTTGATCGCCGTGGTCGTGATGCGCGCACCCGTCATGCCGTAGGGGTGGCCGAGGGCGATCGCGCCGCCGTTGACGTTCACGCGCTCCGGATCGATGCCGATGTCCGCGATGGACGGCACGACCTGGGCCGCGAACGCCTCGTTGATCTCCAGGAGGTCGATGTCGCCGATGCTCATGCGGGCGTGGGCGAGCGCCCGCTCGACGGCCTGCACGGGACCGAGCCCCATGATCTCGGCCGACAGCGCCGACACCCCGGTCGACACGATGCGAGCGAGCGGGGTCAGCCCCAGCTCGGCGGCTCGGGTGTCGCTCATGACCACGAGCGCCGCCGCCCCATCGTTCAGCGCGCAGCAGTTCGCGGCCGTCACGGTGCCGTGCGGGCGGAACACGGGCTGCATCCCGCTGATGCCGTCCAGGGTCACCCCCGCGCGGGGGCCGTCGTCGGCCGAGACCAGCGTGCCGTCGGTCAGACGCACGGGAGTGATGTCCTTCTGCCAGAAGCCGCGGGCGGCCGCGGCCTCGGCACGGTTCTGGCTGAGCACGGCCCACTCGTCCTGCTCGCGCCGGGAGACGCCGCGGAACGAGGCCACGTTCTCGGCGGTCTCGCCCATCGCGATGTAGATGTCGGCGAGCTCGCCGCGCGCGCGCGCGTCGGACCACACGAACTCCGGGTCCTGCGCGTCCCGGGCGGTGCGGGCAGCGGCGTCGGCCCACCGCGGGTTCTTGGTGTCGGGCATGCCGTCGGCCTTGCCGGACCCGAACTGCGACACCGCCTCGACCCCGGCCGACACGAACACGTCGCCCTCGCCTGCCTTGATCGCGTGGAAGGCCATGCGAGTGGTCTGCAGCGAGGACGCGCAGTAGCGGTTGACGGTGGCGCCGGGCACGCCGTCCCACCCGAGCTGCAGCGCGACCATGCGGCCGATGTTGTACCCCTGCTGACCGGCCGGCTGCGCACACCCCATCATCAGGTCGTCGATCTCGGCGGGGTCGAGTCCCGGCACGGCTTCCACGGCGGCGCGCACCATCTGCGTCGCGAGGTCGTCGCCGCGCATGTCCTTCAGGCTGCCCTTGAACGCGCGGCCGATGGGCGAGCGCACGGCGGAGACGATGACGGCTTCGGTCATGAGGGGGTTCCTCCAGAGTCGGGCAGGCGGTCGGCCTGCCGCACGATGTCGGCGTTCGGGGTGTGGGCGAGGAAGGCCGGCCATTCGCCGCCGCCGTCGACCGGGATCACGGCACCGGTGAGGTGCGCGGAGAGGGGGGAGGCGAGCACGACGCACACGGCCCCGAGTTCGGCGGGGTCGGCGAGACGTCCGCGCGGGATGGTGCGCGCGATCTCGGCGTATTGCTCGGGCGTGCCGTAGTGATCGGCGGCGCTCTCGGTGTGCACGAGCCCGCTGCTGACCGCGTTGACGCGGATCTCGGGGGCCCACTCGACGGCGAGGCTGCGGGTCAGGCTCTCCAGTGCCGCCTTGGCCGCCCCGTAGACGGCGGTGCCCGGACTCGGACGGCGCGCACTGATCGAGGTGATGTTGACGACACTGCCCTTCGCTGCGCGCAGAGGCTCGAACGCGGCGCGCGTGGCGACGGCGGCCGAGAGGAAGTTGATCTCGGTGATCGCCTGGAAGTAGCGGGGCGAGCCCGCCTCGAACCGGCCGAAGGGGGAGCCGCCGACGTTGTTGACGAGTACGTCGAGCCGTCCGTGGCGCTCGGCCACGTCGCGGATCCACGCCTCGTTCTGCGCCGCGTCGCGCACGTCGACGGGGCGGAAGGAAGCGCGGCGCCCGTCGCGCTCGGGAACCCCGTCGGGCTCGGAGCGCCCGCAGAACTCGACCTCGGCCCCGGCGTCCAGGAACGCGTCGACCACGCCCCGGCCGACACCGCGACCGCCGCCGGTGACCGCGACGACCTTCCCCGCGAAATCGATGACCAGACTCACTGCGCACTCCTCCGTACCGCGCTCCGGTGCGACGGCCTGTCCATGCTACCAACCAAATGCTAGGTTTGTTGCATGGGTCACGAAGACGTACCTCCCCGCTCTCCGCGCACGATCGTCGTCACCGGCGGTGCGCTCGGCATCGGTGGCGGCATCAGCCGCCGCTTCGCCGCTGAGGGCGACCACGTGGTGCTGGTCGACATCGACGCCGACGCCGCTGAGGCGACAGCGTCGGAGATCGAGGAAGACGGCGGGAGCTGCACCGCGCTCGTCGGCGACATCACCCGGGACGACACGGTCGCCCGCCTGGCGGCCCACGTTCAGGAGCAGCACGGTCATGCGGAGGTGCTCGTCAACAACGTCGGCGACTTCCGCCCCGCGAAGTCGTTCTTCGCCAAGAGCCCACCGGAGCAGTGGCAGCGGTTGCACGAGCTGAACCTCTGGCACGTGTTCGCGGTGACGCACGCCCTGCTGCCCGGAATGATCGCGGCCGGCCGCGGCAGCATCGTGAACGTGTCCACCGTGGAGGCCTTCCGCGGCATCCCCGGCAACGCGGTGTACTCCGCCTACAACGCCGGCGTGTCCGCCTTCACCAAGAGCCTGGCGGTCGAGCTCGGCCCCTCCGGCATCCGCGTCAACGCGATCGCCCCCGACCTCGCCGACACCCCTCAGACACCGGCCGAGCTGATGCTCGCCGGACGCGACCCCGCTCTGCTGCGCTCCTGGCTCCCTGCCGGGCGCTTCGGTCGACCGGAGGACTTCGCGGGCGTGGTGGCGTTCCTCGCCTCCGACGACGCCGCCTTCGTGACCGGACACACCATTCCGGTCGACGGCGGCACGCTCGCCGCCTCCGGCTGGTACGGCCGCGCGGAGGGCCGCGGCTGGACCAACCTGCCGGATCGAGCATGAACCTCGCGGAGCTGGTCGATCGTCAGGAGATCCACGCCCTCGTGCTCCGCTACTGTGCTGCGGTCGACCGGGCGGATTGGGGCGCGGTGCGTGCGGTGTATGCCACGGACGGCGTCGACCACCACACCGGTTTCTCCGGTGACGCCGACGCCTACGTGGCCTGGTTGCGCGAACGGACCGCGGTCTTCGACGGCACTGCGCACCTCACCGCCAACCACACGGTCGAGCTGCTCGGCGACCACGCGTACGCGGAGACCTCCGGCACCGCTGTGCACTGGGGATCCCCGGCCGACGACGAGACCCGCAACTTCACGAGCGGCTTCCGCTACCTCGACCACCTGCGCCGCGACCCGGACGGCTGGCGGATCGTCGAGCGCCTCGCGGTGCGCGACTGGACCCGGTCCGACGCCGGGCGCCTGCGCGATCCCGAGGGCGACGGCCCACGCGGACGGCGAGGACCGGACGACCCCTCCACCGCGTTCCGGGAGCGGGTGCGGACGACAGCCGAGAGCGCGAGGAGGATGACATGACCGCGGACATCGAACGGCGGCTGCGGCTGCTGGAGGACCGCCTGGAGCTCATCGACCTGGAGGCGACGTACGCGCGCTCGTTCGACGAACGCGACGGCGCCGTGTGGAGCGCGCTCTTCACGGACGACGGGGTGTACCAGTCCCGGCCCGTAGGCGACGCGCCGCCCGTCACGTTCGTACAGGGTCGTGTTGCGCTGGAGGCGTTCTGCCGCGACGCCCCGTTCTCGGGCATCCACTTCCTGCACCTGCCGCAGCTGCGGTTCGACGGCGACCGGGCGACCGCCCGCGTGCACCTCGAGTTCCACGGCGACCACCCGGCAGACCCGGGCGCACCCCGCGTGGCGATGCGCGGGTACTACGACGTGGCGTATCGCCGGGTGGACGGTCGCTGGCGCATCGCCCACCGCGTCACCACGGCGTTCGGACGCGAACAGACAACGGTGCTCGGCTATCCGCCCGCGGCCGTGCTGCCGGATTGATCCGAGCGGAGGTCGGGCGAGATCACGGTCAGGCGTGGCCCCTGTCAGACGGGGAGGACGAGCCGGAACCGCTCGCAGAGCACGGGCATGTCCGGGGCGTAGCCACGCGGGTTCTCGGAGTGGGTGCGCCAGTAGCGCTCGTGCACCTCGCGCCAGTGCTCCAGCGTGCGGTCGCCCTCCCCCTCGGCGAAGGCGTGCGCGGCATCGACCCGGTCGAACGGCACGACCTCGAGCGCGGTCGTCTCGATCACGGCGCGCGGCTCCCCGCGTCCGTCGAGGATGATGCTGAACTCGCCCACCTCGGGCAGCGGGTCGCCGGTTGCCTCGTAGTCCCACAGCGACGACGCGGTGCCGACCTTCACACCGGCGAGCACCAGCGCGAGCAGCTCGTCGGCGTGCGCCGGGGTGGCACCGAACGCCCATGCCTCCGGCACCGCTTCGGGAAGGTGCGGCAGCGCCGCCCTCGCGTCGCGCCAGTACTGCTCGATCCCCGCACCGTCATCCACCCGCCCAGACTAGCGGCGGACACCCCCGGGACCGCCTGCCGTCACGCGACCGCGCCGAAGTACGCCCGCTGCAGATCCTCCAGGGACACGTCGGCCGCGGCGCCCGCGAGCGTCGTGCGGCCCATCTCTATCACGGCCACCTCGTCGGCGATCGCGACGGACTCCTGCACCGCCTGTTCGACGAGGAGGATGCCGATGCCGGTCGCCTTCAGCTCGTGCACCCGCTCCATGACCTCCTTCACGATCACGGGGGCCAGGCCCTGGCTCGGCTCATCGAGGATCAGCAGTTTCGGCTTCGCCATGAGCGCCTGCCCGATCGCGAGCATCTGCTGCTGTCCGCCCGACATGCTCGCAGCCGGGAGGGCCCGCTTGCTGCCGAGGATCGGGAACAGCTGGTAGATCTCGTCGACCGAGGAGGCGAGGCCGCGCTTGCCGAGGCGTCGCGAGAAGCCGCCGAGGATCAGGTTCTGCTCGATCGTCAGCTCACGGAAGACCTTCTTGCCCTCCTGCACGTAGGAGATCCCGCGCGCGACCCGCTTGTGCGGCGCGTCGGCGAGGGGCGCCCCCAGGTAGGAGACGGACCCGCCCGTGACCCGGTTCAATCCGGTGATGGCACGCAGCGTGGTGGTCTTGCCGGCGCCGTTGCGACCGAGCAGCACCGTGATCTCTCCCGACCGCACCGTGAGCGACACGTCGCGCACCACGGTCAGGTCGCCGTAGCCGGTCTGCAGCGCCGACACCTCCAGCAGCACGTCACTCATGGTCGCCGCCTCCCGCCGCGTTGGTCTCCGCCGTGACGCCGAGGTACTCCTCCATCACGCGCGGGTTGCTCTCGATCTGCTCCGGTGTGCCGTGCGCCATAACCGCGCCCTGGGCGAGCACGTAGATGTCGTCGGCGAGACGCAGCACCAGCTGGAAGTTGTGCTCCACGAGGATCACGGTCATCCCGGCGTCGCGCAGCCGGCGCACCAGGCTCTCCAGCACCTCCAGCTCGTCCTCGTCGAGGCCGGAGGCGACCTCGTCGAGCAGCACGACCTGGGGCGAGGCCGCGAGGCTGCGGGCGACCTCCAGCAGGCGGCGGTTGCCGAGCGGGAGGGAGTCGGCCGGCTCGTCGCGCTGCGCGCTCAGCCCGACCAGTGCCAGGGCACGTTCGGCCGCCGCGCGGTTCTCCCGACGCGCCCGCCAGAACGACGGCAGGCGCAGCACCGACGCGAACACGCTGGCGCGCTCGGTCGCGTAGCACCCGGCCTGCACGGCTTCGAACACGGTGAGCTTCTCGGGGATGTTGGGGGTCTGGAACGTGCGCGACACTCCGGCCCGCGCGACCCGATACGACGAGAGCCCCTGGATGGGCCGCCCGTCGAGCTCGATCGTGCCGGCGTCGGTGCGGTAGAACCCCGAGATCATGTTCAGCAGCGTGGTCTTGCCCGAGCCGTTGGGCCCGATGATCGCGGTGACCGCGCCCGGCGCCGCCTCGATCGAGACCTTCGAGAGCGCCTGGTTGCCACCGAACGCCTTCGAGACACCGTCGGTGCGCAGCAGGGCGCCGTCGAGCCTCTCGACGTCGGCCGGGGCTGCGGGCACGGGCTCGATGCCGACCCTGCGCTTCGCAGCGATGTCGGCCTTGCGCACGAGGCTGCGCACGAGCCCGGAGAGACCGCCGGTGAATGCGACCCCTCCGATGAGCAGGAACGCACCGGAGATGATGAGGCCGAACTTGCTGAAGTTCGTCGACTGGTTCATGCCGAACTGCAGCACGGCCGCGCCGATGAGCGCCCCGTAGATGCTTGCGGATCCGCCGAAGATCGACGCCGCGAGCACCGTCATCGCGAAGGAGAACGCGAACGCCTCCGGCGAGATGAACAGGTCGAGGTTGGCGAACAGCACGCCCGCGATGCCGGCCGGCACCGCGCCGATCGCGTACGCGGTGAGCTTGGCGCGGAAGACCGAGATGCCCATGGACGACGCCAGCACGGGGCTCTGCTTGAGCACGCGCAGGGCGGTGCCGTGGTCGGACACGACGAGGTTGCGGATGAGGGCGAACACGACGATCGCGATCGCGACGATCAGCACGTAGTACGTCCGCCCGTCGATCATCTGCCCGAAGGAGGTCGCGGGCATGATGCCGGCCAGGCCGTTGCGACCGCCGGTCTCCTCCTTGAAGATCGACAGCACGTCGGGGACGATCAGGATCAGGAAGAACGAGGTCATCGCGAGCGACCAGCTGCCGAGCCGGAGCCCGGGGATGCCGGAGATCAGGCCGACGATCAGGGCGGCCCCTCCGCCGATCAGCAGTTGCAGCCAGATGTCGGTCACGCCGGCCTTGTTGGCGAGACCCGCCGCGTAGGCACCGGCGGCGTACATGGCGACCTGACCCATCGCGAGCTCGCCGGCGTAGCCGAGCGAGAGGTTCAGGCCGAGCACGATGAGGGCGAGGATGAGCGTGAGCTCGATCTGCCGGGTCGCGCCGTAGTTGAGCCCCAGGAAGGGCAGCACGAGCAGCACCGCGCCGATGGCGAGCGGCCAGAGCCACCCGGGGACGGCACGCAGTTTCAGCCAGAGAGCGGCCATGGTCACACCGTCCGTTCCACGCGACGGGTGAAGAGCCCCGTCGGTTTGACCATCAGGATCACGATCAGGATGAAGAACACCGTCAGCCCCGCGTAGTCCGCGCCGATGTAGCGCGTGGCGAGGGCCTCGGCGAGTCCGACGATCAGCCCCCCGACCAGCACGCCGCCCAGCGACCCGAAGCCGCCGATGGCGAGCACCACGAAGCCCTTGAGCGCGAGCGAGGCGCCGAGGGTCGCGACCGCGTAGGTCTTGGGCCCGACGAAGACGCCGAGGAACCCGGCGAGCACCCCCGTGAAGATGAAGGCCAGCAGGGCGAAGCGCCGCACGTTCACGCCGCGCAGCTGGGCCGCCTCCCGGTTCTCGCTCATGCCGAGCAGGGCGATGCCGGTCATGCTCCGCTTCGCGAACTGGGTGAGCACCACCACGAGCACGATCACGAGCACGATCAGGGCGATCTCGACGGGGTACACGCGGCCGCCGAGGAACTCGAGCACCTGGTCGCCCATGAAGAAGGGGACACGCTTGGGCTCACCGCCCCAGATCACCTGTGCGACGCCTTCCATGATGATCGACGCGCCGAGCGTGGTGACGAGCAGGTTGTGCGGGTCTTTCACCGGTCGGATGGCGACGCGCTCCTCCAGCGCGGCGATCCCGCCGACGATCACGGCCGCGCCGATCGCGACGAGCCACCAGGGCAGACCCCAGACGACGATGCCGACGTACGCGAGGAACGCACCGAGCATCATGAGCGCCGCCTGGGCGAAGTTGAAGGTCTTCTGGGAGAGGAAGACGATGTTGTAGCCGATCGCCACCAGTGCGTAGATCGCACCGAGCGCGAGGCCGGACCAGATGATGGTCATTGCGGTCGGGTCCTTCCATCATTGTGGCTTCGAGGCGGCGGGCTCCGTGTGCCGACGGCTCGGATCCGCGGGGGATCCGAGCCGCCGGCCGTGGTCGCTCGCCGGCCGGGTCAGGGCTGGAACTGACCGTTGACGAGCTCGCCCGGCGGGATGAACGCGAACTGGTCCGGGCTCACGTGCGGGCTGTGCGCGTCCTTCTCGAACGCGTAGTTGGCGAGGATCGCCGTCTCGGCCGCCTTCTGCACCTCGGGGTCGATGAGCGCCTCGACCAGGGCGTCGGGGTCGTCGATGCCACCGGCCTTCTCCGCGGCGGCCTTGAACAGCAGCGCCGAGTCGTAGTTGTACGCGAGGATCAGCGACGACTTGATGTCGCCCGCGGCGAGCATGCGCTCCACGGCGTCGTTGACCTTGGTGTCGTCGGGGTTGTACTGGGTGCTGGAGTACACCTGCATGGTGAGGTTCTTCACCTGATCGGTGCCGAGCACGCCGTCGGGGGCGGGCGTGGCGATCAGACCGGTCGCGGCGACGGAGGAGTTGCCCATCACCGGCACGTCCCAGCCGAGCTTCTCGAGGCTCTGCAGCACGTAGCCGAGCGGGGCGCCGTAGGCGTCGAGAACGAGCACGTCGGGGTCGCCCTGCTGGAGCGCCGACAGCTGCGGGGTCATGTCGAGCGCGGCGTTGTCGAAGCCCTCGTTGCCGGTGACGGTGAAGCCCGCGTCGGCGAAGGTGGTCTCACCGAGCTGTCCGAACAGCTCGCCGTAGGCGCTGGAGCCGTGCAGGATGGCCACGTCCTCGTAGCCGCGATCTTCCATCTCGGCGACGAACGAGCCGAGGTAGTCGGGCACGGACGCGCTCAGGTCGAAGCTGTAGGGGTTGACCGAGGGGTCGCCGGAGCCGGTGGTCGGGCCGATGTTGAACGACACGATCTGGTTCTGCGTGAGGATCGGCAGCATCGCCTCGGTGATGGTGGAAGGGCCGGAGTTCATCACGAGGGCGGGCTTGCCCTCGGTGGCGATGTACTCGCGCAGCTTGGTGACGGCGACGGTCGGGTCGGCGTTGTCCTCCAGATGCGTGATCTCGACCTCGCGGTCGAGGATGCCGCCCATGTCGTTGACGGCGTCGACGGAGGCGAGGGCTGCCGTGACGGCGGTGGTGGCGTTGTCCGCCAGGATGCCCTCCGCGCCCATGCCGCCCAGCACCACGATCTTGATCGGGTCGCCCCCGGCGTCCCCGCCGCCGCTGTTGTCGGCGTCCGCATCGCCGCCGGAGCAGCCGGCGAGCGCCATGGACGACACCACGATCCCTGCGGCGACTGCCGCGAGCCTCTTGAATCGCATTTCCGAACCTCTCTCATCGTTGAGTTAGAGCGACCAAACGCTTGCTTAGTAAATCACACTCGGATCACCCGGACAATGCCCAACCGGTCAATTGCTTGGTTGATGACGGAACTGCTGTTAGATTCGCCGCTCATGGACACTCAGCAGAGCATCGACGCCCGCCAGCCCTCCCCCCTCGACGGCGTCGCCGTGGTGACGGGAGGCACCGGAGGGATCGGCTCGGCGATCGCGCGCAGCCTGGCCGCGGCGGGCATGCGCGTGGTCGTCACCCACCGCTCCGTGCCCGCCCCCGAGGTGCGCACGGCCCTGGGTGCCGACATCGAGCTGCACCGCCTGGACGTGCGCGACGAGGAGGCCGCCCGCGCCCTCGCGGACGACCTCGTGGCGCGCCACGGTGCGATCCACACGGTGGTGCACGCCGCCGGTCCCCACGTGCCGATGGTGCACCTGTCGAAGGTCCCCGTAGCGCAGTTCGCCCGCCAGGTGGACGACGACCTCGTGGGCTTCTTCACGATCGCTTCGGCATTCCTGCCCGCCCTGCGCCAGGCGTCCGGCTCGCTCACGGTCGTGACCAGCGCCGGCACCCGCCGATACCCCGTCCGCGACGGGCTCTCGGTGGCCCCGAAGGGCGGGGTGGAAGCACTGGCGCGCGGGCTCGCCGCGGAGGAGGGCCGCTTCGGCGTGCGCGTGAACGCCGTGGGCCCCGGGATGCTGTGGGACGGCATGTCGGCCCGCCTCATGGCCTCGGGCGACCTCGACCAGCGGGCGCTCGACGTGGCCATGGCCAACATCCCGATGCGCCGCTTCGGCACCGCGGACGACATCGCCGCGGCGGTCTCTTTCCTCGCGTCGCCCGCGGCCGGGTTCATCACGGGGCAGAAGCTCGACGTCGACGGGGGCTTCGGGCTCTGAGCCCCGGGGACGGTCACGCGCGGCCCGGCGTCATCGCATGCCCTGCAGGCGCTCGAGCAGCCAGTCGATGCGGGCGGCCTCGTCGCGGTTGAACCGCTCCGCCCACTCCAGGGCGACCCCGGAGAACCGCCACGCCTCTTCGCGCTCGGCTCCCCTGGCGTGCGCCCCCGCGTCCTCAGCGGTCCGCAGTGCCTCGTCGCGGTAGGCGGTGAGCGCGGCGCGCAGGCGGTCGAGATCGCCGTTGTGCGCGGCCCACAGGCGCAGGATCTGCGGGTGCTTGAGCACCACCGGCTCGGGCGGCACGTCGTCGGTCCAGCGCCGCATGTGGTCGCGTCCGAGCGGGGTGATCGCGTACAGGCGCCGGCTCTTCGCGGCGTGCGTCTGCTCCACCCGGGAGACCGCGAGGCCGAGGTCCTCCAGCCGGCGCAGCTCGGTGTAGATCTGGCTCTGCGACGGAGCCCAGTAGAAGAACGCGAGGCTCTGGTCGGCCCACTGCTTGACGTCGTAGCCCGACAGCTCGGTGTCGAACGACAGGATGCCCAGGACGGCCCAGCTCGTGGCGGGCAGCTCCGGCAGCTCCGGGGTGTTCTCGTGATCGGTCACTTGACCTCCTCGTCGTTGAGTGAGATATTCCTGATCGTACTATGACTAACAGTCATACCGACGCCGATCGAAGGAGATCAGGTGGACGAGACGACCCGGATGCTGGACCTGCTCAACGCGACGTTCCCGCCGATCTGGACGATGGACCCGCTGGCGGGACGCGCCGCCGTGGATGCGCGCATCCGCCCCGCCGCGAACCTCGACGACGCCGACGCGGAGGACGCGGTGGTCGCGCGCGGCACGCACCCGATCCCGATCCGCGTGTACCGCCCCGCGACGATCCGCGATGGCGCGCCCACCACCGTGTACGCGCACGGCGGCGGCTTTCTGCACGGCTCGATCGCCGGACACGACGGCTTCTGCCGGCGCTGGGCGCGGGAGACGGAGTCGATCGTCGTGTCGGTCGACTACCGGCTCGCGCCGGAGGCAGGACCCGGCGCCGCCCGGGACGACCTCGTGGCCGCCGCGGACTGGGCGGTGGCGGCGGGCCTCGCGCCGCACGGGCTGCTCCCCGCAGGGGACAGCTCGGGGGGCAACATCGCCGCCGGCGCCGCGATCGCCCTCCGCGACCGCGGCCACAGCCCCGTCGTCGGCCAGGTGCTGCTGTACCCGTTCCTGGACCCGGCCATGGCCACGGAGAGCCATCGCACGCGAGCCGCGGGGTACTTCGTGACCGCCGAGCTGCTCGCCCACTACTGGCGCACCTTCCTCGGTGACACCGCCGACCGGGTCCACCCCGACGTCACGCCGCTCGCGGTCGACGACCTGGGCGATCTGCCGCCCGCCGTCGTCGTGACCGCCGGGCTCGACCCGCTGTGCGACGAGGGGGCGCTGTACGCCCGGCGTCTCCGCGCCGCCGGGGTGCCCGTGGTCGAGCGACACCATCCCGACCAGTTCCACGGATTCCTCACGATCCCCGGCTACGGCCCCGCCGCGTCCGCCGCGGCCCTCCTCTGGAGCGACGTGCGCGCGCTCACCCCCACCCCTGCGAAGGAGCAGACATGACCACCCAGCACGACCTCCTCGTCGTCGGCGCCGGCCTCGCCGGGCTGTACACCACGATCCACGCCGAACGGGCCGGGCTCGACGTGCTCGGGCTGGAGGCCGGCGACGACGTGGGAGGCACCTGGTACTGGAACCGCTACCCCGGTGCGCGGTGCGACGTGGAGAGCATCGACTACTCGTTCTCGTTCGACGACGAGCTGCAGCGCGAATGGCGATGGACCGAGCGCTATGCGACACAGCCCGAGATCCTGCGCTACCTGAACCACGTGGCCGACCGCTTCGACGTGCGCCGCCACTACCGGTTCGGGCAGCGCCTGTCCGCCGCGACCTGGGACGAGGGGCTGCAGCACTGGGAGGTGCGCACGGAGACCGGGCTGACGGCGACCGCGCGGTGGCTGGTGATGGCGACGGGCGGGCTCTCGAAGCCGCAGCTGCCCGATCTCCCCGGGCGCGACACCTTCGCCGGCACCGTGCTGCAGACCTCCGCCTGGCCCGAGGGCCCGGTCGACCTGCGGGGGCGGCGCGTGGCCGTGATCGGCACGGGGTCGTCCGGTGTGCAGGCCATCCCGCTGCTCGCGGAGCAGGCGTCCGAGCTCACGGTGTATCAGCGCAGCGCCAACTACAGCGTGCCCGCGTTCAACCGTCCGATCGACGACGAGGAGTGGGCACAGCAGCAGCGGGCCCTGCCGCGACGGCGCGAGCTGTCGTGGAACGGTGCCGCGGGCTCGCCGTGGACGAGTCATCCCGTGCCCTTCGCGGAGACCGGCGAGGAGGAGCGGCGGGCGGTGTTCGAGGAGAGCTGGACCCGCGGCGGCGTGCTGTTCGCGAAGGCGTTTCAGGGCCTCACGGTCGACCCGGTGATCAACGACGCCGCGCGGTTGTTCTTCGAGGAGAAGCTCGCCGAGCGGGTGCATGATCCCGAGGTGCGCGCGACGCTGACCCCGCGCGATCACCCCGTGGGCACCAAACGCATCTGCACGGACTCGGGCTACTACGAGACGTTCAACGCCCCGCACGTGACGCTCGTGGATCTGCGCACGGAGCCTCTCGCCGAGGTCACCCCGACCGGCATCCGCACGGCCGCCCGGCACCGCGAGCACGACGTGATCGTGTACGCCACGGGCTTCGACGCCATGACCGGGGCCCTGACGGCGATCGACATCCGGGGCCGCGAGGGCCACTCGCTGCGCGAGGACTGGAGCGGCTTTCCCTCCACCTACCTCGGTATCGGACTGCCCGGGTACCCGAACCTGCTGGTGCTGAACGGCCCGGGCAGCCCCAGCGTGCTGTCGAACATGGCGCTGACGTCGGAGCAGCAGGGCGACCTGGCGCTGCGGATGATCGCGCACTGCCGTGACCGCGGGTTCACGTCGATCGAGGCGCGCGCGGATGCGGCGGAGGCGTGGACGGCGCACTCCCTCGAGCTCGCCGACCGCACGCTGTTCGGCTCCGCACCCTCGTGGTACACCGGCGCCAACATCGCGGGGAAGGCTCGCGGCTTCCTGCCGTACATCGGCGGCTTCAAGGCCTACATCGACCGGTGCGAGGAGGTCGCCGCCGCCGGATTCCGCGGTTTCGTGCTGTCGTCGCGCTGATCGCGCAGTCTGGCTGGCCTTCGGACGACCTCGCCGCTAGAGTCAAACAAGCAAATGCTTGGGCAAAGGAGCGCGGGATGAGTGCCATCGACCTCGGATTCACCACGGGAGACGCGGTGCTCATCACCGGCGCGGGCAGCGGCATCGGCCGGGCGACCGCCGTGCGCGCGGCCGAGCTCGGACTGGCCCTGAGCCTGTGGGATCTGAACCCCGAGGGACTCGAGGAGACCGCGACGCAGGTGCGCGCGATCGCCCCCGCGGTGCACACCTGGGTGGCCGACGTGTCGGACGATGCCGCCGTGTCCGCGGGTTTCGCCGACGCCGCCGCCACCCTCGGCCCGGTGCGCTACCTGCACAACAACGCCGGCCCCGCGTCTGCTTCCACACTCCCCTTCGACCGTGCCCTGGAGATCTGCGTGGGCAGCGTGCGCCGTGTGACCGACGCCTGGGCGGCGGCCGGTCCCGGCACCGGCGCCGCGATGGTCGCCACCACCTCGGTCGCCGGCAACCTCGTGGGCACCGACAGCGCGTGGTACTCCGCCGCGAAGGCCGCCATCATGGGCTACGTCCGCCACCTCGCCGCCCACCGCGCCCACGAGTTCCGCTCCAACGGCGTCGCGCCCGGGATGACCGACACCCCGCGGCTCGCCGGGTTCGCGAGCAGCGAGACCGGACAGCGTGTCCTCACGCGCATTCCGCTGAAGCGCATGGCCACGCCCGACGACATCGCCTGGGCCACACTGTTCCTGCTCTCGCCGCTCGCGGGCTACGTCAACGGCGTCTTCCTCCCGGTCGACGGGGGCTGGACGGTCACCCAGTGAGCACGGAGCCCGAGCGCCCGGTGCTGCACTCCCACACGACCCGCCTCAGCTACGCGGACACCGACCCCGCGGGGATCCTCTACTACGCCGCCTGGTTCCCGAAGATGGAGGCGCTGCAGTCGGAGTTCCTCTATCTGCAGGGGCTACGGCAGGACACGCTGGTCGAGCGCTTCGGGTGGTGGACGGTGTCACGCGCCACGACGTGCGAGTACCTTGCCGCAGCCCGCCTGTTCGACGAGGTGCGCATCGACCTGCGTCTGGGACGCATCGGCGCCTCGT
This sequence comes from Microbacterium sufflavum, assembly GCF_023091155.1. NCBI lineage: Bacteria > Bacillati > Actinomycetota > Actinomycetes > Micrococcales > Microbacteriaceae > Microbacterium > Microbacterium sufflavum. The sequence continues at coordinate 539,647 of NZ_JAHWXK010000001.1, forward strand.
CATTCCGGTTCGCGTTCCGCATGACCCGACTCGACGACGACGTGCCGGTCGCGCGCGCCGAGAACACGGTCGTGACGGTCTCCCCCGCGCAGGAGCCCGTGCGCATCCCCGCCGACCTGCGCGCGCACCTGGAGCGCTGGGCGGGACGGGGCGCCGCATGAGCGTCGACCTGCGCACGATCGGCGACCGTCAGGAGATCGCGATGCTGCTCGCCCGCATCGCCCACCTGGCCGACGCGGGAGACCCCGCGGAGTACGTGCGGTGCTTCACTCCGGACGCGGTCTGGGACCTCACCGACGCGACCGACCTGCCGATGGACGTGCAGACGATCTCCGGGAGGGCGGCGCTGCTCGCGGGCGTGCACGAGCGCCGTGCGGCCGGCATCCAGGGCCCGGGCACCCACACGCGGCACGACGTGTCGAGCATCGCGGTCGAGGTGGACGGCGACCGGGCGCGGTCGCGCGCCTACTTCCGCTACTACCGCGGCACCGACGGGGCGCCGGTGCTCGCGGCGATGGGGGTGTACGCCGACGAGTTCGTGCGCGACGGCGACCGCTGGCTGCTGCGGCGACGCGTGATCAGCCGGGGCTGAGCCACGCGCGGGCCCGGCCGCTGCGTACGAGCTCGCGGTGCATCTCGGTCTGCCGCAGCGCGGAGTGCAGCCAGAATCCGTCGAGCCCCTGCCATCCCGCGGTCCACGTGAGGCGCTGCGCGTACTCCCACACCGGGCTGTCGCCGAGCTCGTCGACCAGCGCTGCCACCTCGGCCGTGCGACGCAGATGGTGGGCCGCGATCCGAGCCCGCCGTTCCCTCAGCCCGGTGAACCGGAACTCGTGGCCGGGCAGCACCGTGAAGGCGTCGAACGGCGCCAGGCGGTCGAGCGAGTCGAGCAGGTCGCCCAGGGGCTCATCGCCCGGCAGCACGCCGATGCCGACACCCGAGTAGATGCGCGGCAGCACGTGATCGCCCGTGAACAGCAGTCGCGCCTCTCGGTCGGCGAGGCAGACGTGACCGCCCGTGTGCCCCGGGGTCGCGACGACCTCGAGGCGCCGCCCGCCGAGGTCGAGCACGTCGCCGTGGGCGAGCAGCACGTCGGGCTCCACGTCGCCGGTGAGGGACGGACGCGTGAACGACGCCAGGAGCTCGGCGTGGCGATCGCGGGGGACGCCCCAGCGCTCGACCGTATGGCGGTAGGCCGCGGGGTCGGTGGCCGCGGGATCGACCACGACACCCAGCACCCGTCGCTCGGCGGACGACATCGCGATGCGGGCTCCCGTGCGGTCGCGGAGCCGTGCGGCGAGCCCGAGGTGGTCGGGGTGGTGGTGGGTCACGACGACCGTCGCGAGCTCGGACAGCGCGCGGCCGGCGGCGGCGAGCGCTTCCTCGATGCGGGACAGGTTGCCCGGGGTGTCCCACCCCGGATCGATCAGGTGCACGCCGTCGCCGCCGAGCACGGCGTAGGCGAGCGTGCCGGGCAGCGTACCCTCGGGGATCTCGACCGGGATGCACCACAGGCCGGGGGCGATCTCGGCGGGCGGGCACAGTTCGCCGCGATCCCACGCCGTCCGCTCCGCCTCGTCGACGGGGACCACGTCGTCCGCTACCGCGTTCATGACACCACCCTAGCAATCGCTTGTTCATTTCACGAGATCCGGCTAGCCTGACGCCTGGGACGCGGTCCCGCGAGCGGGACGGTGACAGTGGAGTCGGGACGAGAGCGCCACGAGCGCGCAGTGGTCGCACTGCTCGCCGCATGCGGCATGCTGACCTCCCTGCAGTTCACGCTCATCGTGCCCATCCTGCCGCTCATGCCCGCCCTGCTCGGCACCACGGCCGCCGATGCGTCCTGGCTCATCACGGTCACCCTGCTCACCGGGGTGGTCGGCACACCGGTGGTGACGCGGCTCGCCGACCTGCACGGCCGCCGGCGGATGCTGCTCGTGGCCATGGCGCTGCTCGTCGCCGGATCGGTCATCGCGGCCGTCGTGCCCGGATTCCTCGCGGTGCTCATCGGCCGGGCGCTCCAGGGATTCGGCACCGCCGTGGTGCCGATCGGCATCGCCCTCCTGAGCGCCCTCGTCTCCCGCCGCCGCGCCGTGCTCGGCATCGCCCTCATGAGCGGCACGCTCGGCATGGGCTCCGCGCTGGGCCTCGTGCTCGCCGGGCCGCTGCTCGCGTGGGGCGGACTGCCGGCCGTGTTCTGGTGCTCCGCCATCGTGGGCGCCGTGTTCTGCGTGCTCATCCGGCTGCGCATCGATGAAGCCCCCACGCGACCCGTGCGGGGATTCGACGGCATCGGGGCCGTGCTGCTCGCGCTCGGGCTCACGGCCCTGCTGCTCGCCATCTCGCGGGGTCAGTACTGGGGATGGGCCAGCGTGCCGACGCTCGGACTCGCGGCACTCGCGGCCGCGGCACTGCTCGCCTGGCTGCTGTGGGAGCGACGGCACCCGGCACCGCTGATCGACGTGCGCACGAGCCTGCGCGCACCGATCCTGCCGATCAACGTGGCCTCGTTCTTCGCGACGGCCGGCATGTACGCCAACCACCTGCTCACCACCCAGGAGGCCCTGGCACCCGCCGCGACCGGCTACGGCCTGGCCACCACGACCGCCGCCGCCGGGCTCTTCCTGCTGCCGTCCGCCGTGACGATGATCGCCCTCGCGCCCCTCGCCGCCCGTGTGATCAGCCGCTTCGGCGGGCAGCGCGCCCTGCTGCTGGGGTCGTCGCTCATGGCCGCGGCGTTCCTGCTGCGGATGCTGTTCCACGGCGCGGCCCTGCCCGTCCTGCTCGGCTCGGCACTGGTCGGCGCGGGGGTGGCGTTCGCGTTCGCGGCGATGCCGTCGCTCATCACCGCCTCGGTCCCTCCAGACGAGGTCGCCACCGCGAACGGTGTGAACTCGGTCATCCGCACGCTGTCCGGCGCGGTCGTCGCCGCTCTCTTCGCGTTCGCGATCACCGCCCTGCCCTCGGCCGCCGATCCGTCCTTCCTGTCCGAGCAGGCGCTTCTGCTGTGCTTCGGCGCCGCAGCGCTGTGCGGTGCCGTGACCGCCGTGCTCGCCACCGTCCTCCGCCTCCCCCGTCTCCCGGAGTCGCCATGACCCTGTTCTCGCCACTGACCCTGCGCTCCGTGACGCTGCCCAACCGCATCGGCATCTCCCCCATGTGCATGTACGCGTCCCGTGAGGGCTTCGTGACCGACTTCCACGTCGCGCATCTCGGACGCTTCGCCCTGGGTGGTGCGGGGCTCGTGATCGCCGAGGCGACGGCCGTGCATCCGCGGGGCCGCATCTCGCCGTTCGACGCGGGGCTGTGGAGCGACGAGCAGGTGCCGGGGTGGGGTCGGGTCGCCGAGGTCGTGGGTGCCGCGGGCGCCGTTCCCGGGGTGCAGCTGGGCCACGCGGGGCGGCGGGCAGCGGTGCGCGAGCCGTGGCGGGCCGGTGCACCCCTGGACGAGACCGACGCCGCGGTCGGCCACGGCCCCTGGCCCCTCGACGCCCCGAGCGCCCTGGCGGCAGGACCGGGCCACGCCGTGCCCGCGGCGGTCACCGCGGCCGACATCGCCCGCTCCGTGCAGGACTGGCACGACGCCGCGGTGCGGGCGGTCGCCGCGGGGTTCCGCTTCGTCGAGCTGCACGGCGCCCACGGCTACCTGCTGCACTCGTTCCTCTCCCCCGTGTCGAACCGTCGCACCGACGCGTACGGCGGCAGTCCGCAGAACCGGCTCCGCTACCCGCGCGAGGTGGTCGCCGCCGTGCGGTCGGCGATCGGCGACGGCATCCCGCTGTCGTTCCGGCTGTCCGCGGTCGACGGCGCCGCGGACGGACTGGGGATCGACGACACGGTCGGCATCGCGCGCGCCCTCGCCGCGGAGGGCGTGGACCTCATCGACACCTCGTCCGGGAGCATCACCACCGACCGCTCGACGGACACCAGGGTCCGTCGCGGCTTCGCCTTCCACGCCGACTTCTCCCGCCGCATCCGCGACGAGGCCGGGGTGCCGACCGCGACGGTGGGCCTGATCGTGGACCCCGTGCAGGCCGATCGACTGCTCGACCACGGCGACGCCGATCTCGTGCTGCTCGGCCGGGAGGCGCTCGACGACCCCAACTGGCCGCATCACGCGCGCGCGGCGCTCGGCGACGACAGCCACGAGGGATGGGACGTGCGGTTCGGCAGCGCCCTCGGTCCGCGCGCGCGGACGCTCGCCCGGCTCGCCGCCGCGGGTGAGACCCCGCTCTCGCGCTTCGAGGGCTGAGCCGGAGCCCGAGCACTCAGGGAGCGAGCAGCTCTCTGGCGACCGCATCCCCGTCGAGCAGGTGATTGCGGCGCTCCCGCACGCGCCATCCGTTCGTCGTGCGCACCAGTTCCCACCGGTTGGCGCTGACCCGCTCCGCTTCCCAGTGGTCGCCGTCGCGCAGCAGCACCACGGAGTGCGTCACGGCCACCGCTGTGTCCCCGTCGATCTCGATCCGAGGGGCGGAGAGTACGTGCGCGCAGCCGCGGCGCAGATACTCGCGGTGCGACGGCAGGTCGACCAGGGTCCGGATACCGTCCGCGTCCAGAACCGTGTCGTCAAAGCGGTAGGTGCCATCCGCCGCCCAGAGCGCCGAGACCTCGGCGGCGTCCGCGCTGTCCACGGCGGGCCCGTACCGCGCGATCAGCTCGGCGATCTCTGCGCGGTCCTCGAGCGCCCGCAGCCGCCGTTCGAGATCGGCGCTCACCAGTCCTGCCACGGGATGATCGTGTGCACCGGGGTCGACAGAACGACCTCGCCCGCCCCGGGGAACCGCTCTTCCACGGCGCGCAGAGCCGGGGTCACGAGGTCGGGATCGTCCTCCAGATAGAGCAGGCGGAGGCGCAGGGACCCCGGCTCATCGGCCGGGCTCTCGTCGAACGGCAGGGAGGAGTGCCGCTGCGGGTGGCTGTACGAGAAGGTCCAGGCGCCGGCGACGCCGTCCACGTCGAGCAGGGCCGGGATGAGTTCGCGGTCCTCTCGCCGATGCGCCTCGTGGGCCTTGTGGCCATGCGGCTCGGCGAAGCGGGTGGCGGTGAGGTGCAGTCCGCGGTTCGGGCGGTAGGGCAGCACGTCGGGCGACACCAGAGCGCGCGGGGCGGCATAGCCCTTCACCGGACGGAAGAACGCGAGCAGGGGGCGCTGGATGCCCGGGAGCAGCGGCCCGCGACCCCACTGAAACGAGGCCTCCCCGAGCGCATCCCACGCGGCGACGGACTCGTCGACCGGGTCGCGGAACCAGTACATGGCGACGAAGTCCACAGCGCCGGCGAGTGACCCTGTGGCCAGACCATCACCCGTCGGTCGCACTTCCCACCGGTCTCCCCCTGCGACGCCGGGCAGGGCGAGGTTCTCGGGCCGGTGGTCGAGCTGATGCCAGCGGTTGTACTCGGCGTGCTGTGAGCGGTCGTCGAGACGGACGAAGGAGAAGAAGGCGAGAGGCAGCGACACGCCCCAGTCAAGCGTTTGCTTGGTGACCTGTCAACACCCGCTCGCCTCGGGCGATCAGCGACCGGAGACCTTGCCGAAGAGCTTCGCGATCGGGGCGAGCACGAGCGGACGCGCCGCCGCCCACGCGCCCGCGATCACGACGAGCGAGAGCACGAACACCCAGAACCCGGTCCAGGTCGCCGCATCCTGCGCCGCGAACATGTGGTTGAGGTTGCGCTGGAACCCGGTGAGCATCACGAGTGCCACGTGCACGACGATGAACGCCACAAAGTACAGCATGATCGGGAAGTGCAGCGCGCGCGCCCACTCCACCGGGTACGCCTTCGACAGCCGCTCCGCCCTCTTCGGCCACAGCCCCGACATGCGGAAACCGGTGGCGGCGGCGAGCGGCGCCGCCACGAACACGGTCACGAAGTAGGCGAGCTGCTGCAGGCTGTTGTAGTTGTTCCAGCCGTTCTCGTGCGGCCAGTCGAGCGAGACGTACTGCAGGGCCGCCGACAGCGCGTTCGGGAAGACCTCCCAGCTCGTCGGCACGATGCGCACCCAGTGCCCGGTGACGAAGAGCAGCACCACGAAGGCCACGCCGTTCACGAGCCACAGGATGTCGAGCGCCTGGTGGAACCAGAGGTTCAGGCTGATCTTTCCCTTGGGGTTGTTCCGCGGCGTCCAGAACACGGTCGGCCGCTTCTCGGTGCGCACCTGCAGCCCCGAGCGGATGATCAGCACGATCAGGAACATGTTGAAGAAGTGCGCCCAGTTGACCCACGGCGCGAAGCCCGGCTCGACCGGGATCGCCGGCTCGTACTCGCCGGGGAACGCAGCCAGGAAGTCCTGCATGAACGGGACGCTCAGCAGCGCCCGCACCAGCGCGACGGCCGCGCCGGCGAGCACGCCCAGGGCCGCGGCACCGAAGAGCCCCGTGATCGCCTGCGTCCAGGTCGGGCGGCGGCGACCCGTGTCCGGAGCGGTCGTGAGGTGACGCGGCGCACGGCCGTTCCACACCGTCCGCGTCCACGGCAGCGGCGTCGCGAGGTCGGCGGCCGGCACGATCTCCGTCGTGCTCGGCGTCGCGGCGGCGGGAGCGGTGGCAGCGGCGGAAGCGGCGGCAGCGGCGGAAGCGGCAGCGGCGGCAGCGGGAGCGGCGGCAGCGGCGGGAGCGGCGGCGGAAGCTGCAGCAGCGGCGGCGGCGGGAGCGGCAGCAGCGGCAGCGGCGGCGGAAGCTGCAGCAGCGGCGGCGGCGGGAGCGGCAGCAGCGGCGGGAGCGGCAGCAGCAGTGGCGGCGGAAGCGGCAGCAGCGGCGGGAGCGGCAGCTGTCCCGGTGGACGACGGCACGGTCCCGGCGGACGACGGCACGGTCCCGGCGGGCGGCCACGGCTCGCCACCGGCGACGCGCGGCAGACCCCGGCGCACCGTCGCGGCGCCGGGTGTGGGCGCGGGGGCGGACGGCGCGCCGTCCGCGATCGAGGCTCCGGGCGCATCAGTCGCGGCACCCTCGGCGGGCGAGGCGATCCCGGGTGCCGCGGCACCGGGTGCCGCGGCACCGGGCGCAGCCGCCACCGAAGCAGCTGCCACCGAAGCAGCGGCACCGGGCGCAGCCGTCACCGAAGCGGCCTCGGGAACGGGGGCGGGCTCGGCGCCGGTCGCAGATCCGAGCCCGGCGGAGGCCGACGCGGGCGGCCAGGGCTCTCCGCCCGGAACGCGCGGCAGGCCTCGACGAAGACGCGACGGCCCGGATGCGGCCGTCGCGGGAGGCGTCGCGGCGACAGAGGAGGCCGCAGAGCTCGCGCTCGGCTCGGCCGGCGGGGTCGTCTCGGCGCTGGTCTCGATCACGGGCGATGCGGCCGCGACGCCGACACCGCTCGCACCGTCCTCCGCGGCCGCGGAACCGACAGCGGTCCCGGACTGCGCCTGCGAGCCGGAGAGGGCCGCCGACGCCTCATCCGCACCGACGGAGGCCGCATCCGCGACCTCGACGGACACGTCGGCCGGCGGCCACGGCTCGCCACCGGGCACACGCGGCAGACCGCGTCGCAGCATCCGCGTGGCCATGACTACTTCTTCCGCGCCTCGAGCGCGGCGATCACCTGCGGCACGATCGTGAACACGTCGCCGACGATGCCGAAGTCCGCGACGTCGAAGATCGGCGCCTCCGGGTCTTTGTTGATCGCGACGATGTTCTTCGACGTCTGCATGCCCGCCCGGTGCTGGATCGCGCCGGAGATGCCGAGTGCGACGTACAGCTGCGGCGACACCGAGACACCCGTCTGCCCGACCTGGTGCGACTGGGGGATGTAGCCCGCGTCGACGGCCGCGCGCGAGGCGCCGACCGCCGCACCGAGGGCGTCGGCGAGCTCCTCGACGAGCACGAACTTCTCCTTCGACGCCAGGCCGCGCCCCCCGGAGACGACACGGGTCGCCCCGCGCAGCTCGGGCCGGGTCGACGTGGCCTCGACGGCTTCGACCGGACCGGCGGTCGCCGCGACCGCACCCGACGGGGCGACCGTCAGCTGCTCGACCTGCGGGGAGGCGACGGCCTCGGCCCGCGCGTCGACCGCGCCCTGCCGCACCGTGACCACGAGCGTGCCGTAGGTCGCGGCCGCATCGACGAGGTAGGCCCCGCCGTACACCGAGTGGTGGGCCACGACGCCCTCCTCGTCGCGGGAGACCCCCACGGCGTCGACGGCGAGCGCACCGGGGAGGCGCACCGCGAGGCGACCGGCGACGTCGCGTCCGGAGATCGAGTTCGACACGAGCACCGCATCGGGCTGCACCTGTGCGACCGCGGCCTGCAGGGCGTCGACGAGCGGCACAGTGAGCGCGGTCGCATCGCCCTCGGCGGTCAGCACGACGGCGGCACCGGCGGCCGCGGCCTGATCCACGGCCTCCTTCCCGCCGCCCACGACGAGAGCCACGGGGGTGCCGATGCCGGCCGCAGCCCCCAACAGAGCGGCGGTGCTGCTGGCGGCGTTGCCCGACGGGTCGAGGTCGACCAGGACGAGGATCGGGTTCTCGGGGTACGCCATGTCACACCAGCCTGTTCTGCACGAGGAAGTCGACGAGCTTGTCGGCGGCATCGCCCTCGTCGGTGATCTTGACGCCCGCGGCGCGCGGCGGCTTCTCCGCGACCGCGGTCATGATGGTGCGGGGCGCCGCGGCGGGATCGGCCGACACGTCGAGGTCGGCGAGGGTCACCACCTCCAGCGGCTTCTTCTTCGCCGCCATGATGCCCTTGAAGTTCGGGAACCGGGCGTCGGGAAGCGCCTCGGTGATCGAGATGACCGCGGGCAGCGGTGCCGTGACCTGCTGCCCGCCGAAGTCCGCACCCCGGGTGCCCGAGACGCCGTCCGCCGTGATCTCCACGGACGTGAGCGCGGTGGCCTGCGCCCAGCCCAGGTGCTCGGCGAGCATGGCGGGGATCACACCGCCGGAGCCGTCGGTCGAGAGGTTGCCCGTGATGACGAGGTCGGGGGCGCCACGACGGATGGCCGCGGCGAGGACCTCCGCGGTGAGCCCCAGGTCGGCACCGGCGAGCTGCTCGTCCGCGATGTGGATGGCCGAACCGGCACCGATCGCGAGCGCGCGCCGCACCGACGCGGTGGACCCCTCGGGTGCCATGGTGAGGGCGACGACCTCCGTGCCCTCGTTCTTGTCGGCGTGGCTCAGGGCCACTTCGAGGGCCCGCTCCGTGATCTCGTCGAGCACGACGTCTCCGGCCGCACGATCCGCGAGCCCCGTCTCGAGATCCAGCTTGCGATCGCCATAGGTGTCCGGCACCTCTTTGACCAGGACGAAGATCTTCATCGAATGCTCCTCACGACACGGCGAGTCTATCGGCATGGCGGTCTATGTAGCCAAAAACCGAGGAAACCCCCGGCTGCGGCCCGCGAATCCGCGGTGAATGTATACATAACCGACAGCCACGCCCTGCGCGACCGCGTCCGAGGCAACCCGCGACGCGCCGGTACCGTAGAGACGTGGTCCGCCCTCGCCCTCTCCCCGTCGATCCGCTCGCCGAAGCCAAGCGGCAGTGGGTGGCGCACGGCTGGACCGACGCGGCCGACGGCATGACGGTCGTCACCTCGGTCATGCGCGCGCAGCAGCTGCTGCTCGCCCGGGTCGACGCGGCCCTCAAGCCCTTCGCGCTGAGCTTCGCGCGGTATGAGGTGCTGCGGCTGCTCGCGTTCAGCCGCACCGGGCGGCTTCCGCTGTCGAGCGTCGTCGCGCGCCTCCAGGTGCATGCGACCACGGTCACCAGCACCGCCGAGCGCCTGGTCCGCGACGGCCTCGTCGTGCGCGAGCCGCACCCGCACGACGGCCGGGCCGCGATGCTCGCACTGACCGCGGAGGGACGCGACCTGGTCGAGCGTGCCACCGCCGCGCTCAACGCCGACGTGTTCGCCGACCCCGGCCTGAGCCACGACGACGCCGCCGAACTGGTCGCGATCGTCGCCCGCATGCGCCGCGACGCCGGGGACTTCATCGACCCCCGCCCCCTCCCCGAGCCCCTCTGATGCCCCGGTTCGTGATCGAGACCGTCGTCGCCGCGCCCCCGCAGGAGGTGTTCGACGCCGCGCTCGACCCGGCCCTGCACCTCGCGTCGATGGCCCGCTACGGCGAGACGATGATCGAAGAACCCGCGGGTGGCCGCTTCTCCGAGGGGTCGACGGTGACCTGGCGCGCGCGGCACTTCGGCATCCCCTTCCGGCTGCGCTCCGTGGTCTTCGACATCGAGGCGCCGTCCCGGTTCACCGACCGCCAGCTCCGCGGGCCGTTCGGCGACCTCCGGCACGAGCACGTCTTCGAACCGCATCCGCGCGGCACCCTCATGCGCGACACCATCGCGTTCCACTCGCCCCTCGGGCCGCTCGGCCGCCTCGTCGACGCCCTGGTGCTCGGCCGCTACATGGAACGGCTCATCCGCGAGCGCAACGACGCCCTGGTCGCTGCGATCGAGGGGCGGCGGGCGTAACCTCTGGGCATGAGCGAACTGCGCCTGCACACCGTCCTCACCGGTCGCGGTCCCGCCGCGGCGATCCAGCTCACCGACGAGCAGGTCGCCTCGTTCGGGGCCGGCAAGAGCTTCCCCGTCGCCGTCACCATCGGCGGCCGCACCGCGCGACTGCGGCTGGCCCGCATGGGCGGCGAGAACCTCATCGGCTTCAGCAAGGCGGTTCGCGCCGACCTCGGGGTGGAGATCGACCAGGAGGTCGACGCCGTGATCCGCCTCGACACCGCCGAGCGCACCGTCGACGTGCCGCCCGCGCTGGCCGAGGCGCTCGACGCCGACCCCGCCCTGCGGGCGGCCTTCGACGCCCTCTCCCCCAGCGCCCGCAAGGAGCACGCGCGCGCGGTCGCCGAGGCCAAGCAGCCGGCGACGCGCGACCGCCGGATCGCGAAGATCCTCGACGGTCTCCGCGGCTGACCGTTCACAGCCCTCAGGACCCCGGGCGAACCGGCGCCACACCGCGCGGTGCGCGCAACAGTCCCGCGTCTCTGAGGAGCCGTGAACCAGGGTCAGCGGTTCTGGAAGTCGGGCTGGCGCTTCTCGCGGAACGCGGCCATGCCCTCCTTCTGGTCGGCCGTGTCGAACAGCGCCGCAAACGCCTCCTTCTCATGAGCGAGGCCCTCCGCGAGCGTGGTCTCCATGGCCGCATCGAGGGCGGCCTTGGCGGCGTACACCGACGGCAGCGACTTCGCCGCGATGCCGTCCGCGAGCGCGGTCGCCTCGGCCAGCAGCTCCGCCGCGGGCACGACGCGCGACACCAGTCCCGCCCGCTCGGCCTCCTCCGCGCCGAGGAAGCGGCCGGACAGCACGAGCTCGGCCGCCTTGTAGTAGCCGACCGCGCGGATGAGCCGCTGCGTGCCGCCCATGCCCGGGATGACCCCGAGGTTGATCTCGGGCTGTCCGAACTGCGCGGTGTCGGCCGCGAGAATGATGTCGCACATCATGGCCAGCTCGCACCCCCCGCCGAGCGCGAAGCCCGACACCGCGGCGATGACCGGGGTGCGCACGGCGGCGAAGTCCCGCCACGCCCCGAAGTGATCCGTCTCGCGCATCTGCGCCGCCGACATCCCCTCCATCTCCTTGATGTCGGCTCCGGCGGCGAACGCCTTCTCCGAACCCGTGACGACGATCGCGCCGATGCCGTCGTCGGCGTCGAAGGCGAGCGCGGCGGCCGTGACCTCCTCGGCGACGGTGCTGTTCAGCGCGTTGAGGGCCTGCGGGCGGTTCAGGGTGATCCATCCGACCCGTCCGCGCTGCTCCACCAGGATCGTCTCGTACTCGGTCATCTGTCTCCCTCTCCGTCGTGGTTCTGCTTCAGTATCGCCCGTCGCGTCGGTCGCCCCGTCGCCGGCGCTCCCGCTCGGGCACCGGTCGTCCGGTCGCCGGCGCTCCGCGCTCCGCGACGGGGGTGCTACACGCGGTCGTCGCGGATGTCGGTGATGATGCCGGAGAAGTCGCGCGTGGCCCCGTCGCCCGCGGCGTACGCGGCGTAGAGCTGCTGCGCGAGCCGGCCCATCTTCGCGTCGGTGGAGGTCTGCTCGATCGCCTGCAGCGCGAGCCCGAGATCCTTCGCCATGAGCGCCCCCGCGAAGCCGGGCTGATAGTCGCGGTTGGCGGGGCTCGTGGGCACCGGACCGGGCACGGGGCAGTTCGTCGTGATCGACCAGCACTGCCCCGACGCCTGCGACACCACGTCGAACAGCGCCTGGTGCTCGAGCCCCAGCCGCTCGCCGAGCACGAACGCCTCCGCCACGGCGATCTGCGACACCGCGAGCACCATGTTGTTGCAGACCTTCGCCGCCTGGCCGAGACCCGAGCCACCGCAGTGCACGATCCGCTTGCCCATGACCTCGAGCAGCGGCAGTGCCGCCGCGTAGTCCTCGTCCGAGCCGCCCACCATGAACGCCAGCGTCCCGGCCTCGGCGCCCACGACCCCGCCGGACACCGGGGCGTCGATGTTGCGGTGACCGGCGGCGAGCGCGAGCGCGTGCGCGGCGCGGGCCTCGTCGACCGCGATCGTGGACGACTCGATGAACAGGGTGCCGGGGCGCGCCGCCGCCAGCAGCTCGGTGCGATACGCCTCGATCACGTGCTTCCCGGCGGGGAACATCGTGATCACGACCTCCGCGTCGGTCACGGCCTCCGCGCCGCTGGCCGCCACCAGGATCCCGGCCGCCCGCGCCGCCTCCACGGCCGCGGGCACGAGGTCGAAGCCGTGCACCTCGTGTCCCGCCGCGACGAGGTTCTTCGCCATCGGCAGGCCCATGTGGCCGAGGCCGAGGAAGGCCACGCGGGTCATGAGGCGCTCCGCATCGACGCCGACCCCGCCGGCCGCAGCATCTCCCGGCCGACGATGAGTCGCATGATCTCGTTGGTGCCCTCGAGGATCTGGTGCACGCGCAGGTCGCGGACGATCTTCTCGATGCCGTAGTCCTGCAGGTAGCCGTAGCCGCCGTGCAGCTGCAGCGCGCGGTTGGCGACGTCGAAGCCGGCGTCGGTGGCGAACCGCTTCGCCATGGCGCAGCGCATCGTGGCGTCCGGCGCCTTCGCGTCCACCGCCTCCGCACCGTCGCGCACCATGAGCCGCGCGGCCTGGAGGTCGGTGCGCATGTCGGCGATCGCGAACAGGATCGACTGCTTCTCGGCCAGCGGCTCCCCGAACGCCACCCGCTCGTGCACGTACTGCACGGCGCGGTCGAGGGCCGCCTGGGCTCCGCCGAGCGAGCAGGCGGCGATGTTGAGGCGCCCGCCGTTGAGCGCCGACATCGCGATCGCGAACCCGCGACCCTCGTCGCCGAGCATCGCGGCCGCGGGCACCCGCACGCCGTCGAGGATCACCTGCCGGGTGGGCTGCGCGTGCCAGCCCATCTTCTTCTCCGGGGCGCCGAAGCTCAGCCCCTCGGCGTCGCCCGGCACGAGGAAGGCGCTGATGCCGCGCGCTCCCGGCTCGCCCGTCCGCGCCATCACGACGTACACGGCCGCCTCGCCCGCCCCCGAGATGAACTGCTTGACGCCGGTGAGCAGGTAGTCGTCGCCGTCGCGCACGGCGCTGGTCGCCACGTTGGCGGCGTCGGATCCGACCCCCGGCTCGGTGAGGCAGTAGCCGCCGAACTCCTGCATGGCCGTGAGCTGCGGCAGCCAGGCGGCACGCTGGGTGTCGTCGCCGTAGGTGTCGATCATCCACACCACCATGTTGTGGATGGAGATGTAGGCGGCGACCGCGGGGTCGGCCTTGGCGAGCTCCTCGAAGATCGCGACGGTGTCGACGCGGGACAGGCCGGTGCCGCCGTACTCCTCGCTCACGTAGATGCCGCCGAGCCCGAGCTCGCCGCCGCGGTTGAGCGACTCCCGTGGGAACAGGTGCTTCTCGTCGCGCTCGGCGGCCTGCGGGGCGAGCTCGGTCTCGGCGAACTCGCGGACGGCGTCGAGGATGGCCTCGCGCTCCTCGGCGGTGGTGGTGACGCTGGTCATGGTCATGTCGGTTCCTCGGGCGATCAGTGCATGGTGGGGATGACGAAGCTGGCGCCGTCGCGGATGCCGCTGGGCCAGCGACTCGTCACCGTCTTGGTCTTGGTGTAGAAGCGGAAGGCATCGGCGCCGTGCTGGTTGAGGTCGCCGAAGCCGCTGCGCTTCCAGCCGCCGAAGGTGTAATACGCGATGGGCACCGGGATCGGCACGTTCACCCCGACCATGCCGACCTCCACACGGGCGGCGAAGTCGCGGGCCGCGTCGCCGTCGCGCGTGAAGATCGCGACACCGTTGCCGTACTCGTGCTCCGACGCCATCCGCAGCGCCTCCTCGTAGTCCGCGGCCCTCGCGATCACGAGCACGGGACCGAAGATCTCCTCACGGTAGATCGCCATGTCGGTCGTCACGTGGTCGAACAGCGTCGGCCCGAGGTAGAACCCCTCCTCGTGCCCTGGCACCGTGAAGCCGCGGCCGTCGGCGAGGAGCGTCGCCCCCTCGTCCACGCCCTGCTGGATGTAGCCGGTGACGCGGTCCACGGCGTCGCGCGAGACCAGCGGGCCGTAGTCGACGTCGGCCGCGAGCGAGGGCCCGACCCGCAGCTGGGCGACCCGCTCGACGAGCTTGGCCGCGAGCGCGTCCGCCGTCTCCTCCCCCACGGGCACCGCGACCGAGATCGCCATGCAGCGCTCGCCCGCCGAGCCGTAGCCCGCGCCGATCAGCGCGTCCACCGCCTGGTCGAGGTCGGCGTCGGGCATCACGATCATGTGGTTCTTGGCCCCGCCGAAGCACTGCGCCCGCTTGCCGTGCGCGGCCGCGGTGGCGTAGATGTACTCGGCGATGGGCGTCGAGCCCACGAAGCCGACCGCGCGGATCCGGTCGTCGCTCAGCAGCGTGTCGACCGCCTCCTTGTCGCCGTGCACCACGTTGAGCACCCCCGCCGGGAGCCCGGCTTCGAGGAACAGCTCCGCCAGCCGGACGGGCACCGAGGGGTCGCGCTCGCTGGGCTTGAGCACCACGGCGTTGCCGGCGGCGAGCGCGGGCCCGGCCTTCCACAGCGGGATCATGGCCGGGAAGTTGAAGGGGGTGATGGCGGCGACGACACCCAGGGGCTGTCGCATCGAGTACACGTCGATGCCCGCGCCCGCGCCGGTGGAGTACTCCCCCTTGAGCAGGTGGGGCGCTCCGGCGGAGAACTCGATCACCTCGAGGCCGCGCTGGATGTCGCCCTTCGCGTCGTCGACGGTCTTGCCGTGCTCGCTCGCCAGCAGTTCGGCGAGCGACTGCATCTCGCGCTGCGCCAGGTCGAGGAACCGCAGCAGCACCCGCGCGCGCTTCTGCGGATTGGTCGCGGCCCAGGCGGCCTGCGCCTCCTCGGCGGTGGCGATCACGCGGCGCACCTCCTCGGCGGAGGCGAGCGGCACGCGCGCCTGCACCGCGCCGGTGCTCGGATCGAAGACGTCGGCGAAGCGTCCGTCGTCGGGGGTGAGAAGCGTTCCGCCCACGAAGTGCGGGATCGTACGGGTCATTGTGTGACATCCCTCCGTGCCGTCGTTGGCACATCGCAAGTTTACTCCGGCGTCCGTGAAAATACGAGGACGTCCTTGTATCTCCGCGCACGGCCGGTCCCCACCCCGAGCGGCGCCGTTCGCACCCCGTTCACCCGCGCGTCACCTCGGCCGATTACAACTGCAGGTGCACGGACAGTGACTCAGACCGGATCGGGTAATCGCGTCCTCCGTGCGCACGGTGAGCGCTCTCGCTCCCGTCGCGGCCCCCAACGCCGCGTGACCCCCGCCGAATCGGGTCGGCGGGGGTCTTCTCCGTGCGGACGCCGCCGCGCTCCGGCGAAATAGAATCGTGCTGGCGCCGCGACCCTGGCGCCCCCACCCCACCCGGCGTCCGCACCCCGATGCCCCCACCCCCGAGGACCGCACCATGTCCGCAACCGCCCCCGTGTCCGAGCCCGTCACCGTCTCCATCCGCCGCGAGGTCGACCCCGAGCGCATCGCCGAGGCGACCGCCTGGGTGCAGACCGGCGTGAACCTGGCGACGAAGTACCCGGGCTTCCTCGGCTCGGGGTGGGTGCGCGCGGGCGAGGACTCGCAGGTGTGGCACATGCTCTACCGCTTCGCGAGCGAGGAGTCGCTGACTGCCTGGGAGCAGTCGGGCGAGCGCACCTGGTGGCTCTCCATGGGCGAGGGCTTCGTGCGCAGCGAGCGCTCCAAGCGCCGCACCGGCATCGAGGGGTGGTTCGACGAGCCGTCCACGGGCTCCATCCCCGTGGTCGAGCCCGACGGCACGACCACGGTCGCGGTGGCCCCCGCACCGCCGCGCTGGAAGCAGGCGGTGTCGATCTGGCTCGGCTTCTTCCCCGTCAACCTCGCCTTCACGTACGCCATGAGCCCGGTGCCGGGATGGGACGGCCTGCCGATCTGGCTGCGCGTTCTCGCGACCACGCTCGTGCTCACGCCGATCATGACCTACTGGGTGCTCCCCTGGGTCACCCGCTCCCTGCGCGGCTGGCTCGCCCGCTGACGCTCACGCGCCGTCCGGCGTGACCTTCTTCTTCCCCGGCTCGACGAGCGACAGCGGATCCGCGATGTCCTCCAGCGACTTGCCCGCCGCGCTCACCCCGAACACCCCGCAGACCACGCCGCCGAACATCATGATCGCGGCACCGAGCACGTAGCCCCAGAAGAGCGGGCCGCGGTCGCCGGACTCGGCGCTCGCCCCGATCAGCGCCCCGTAGAGCACCGGGGCGATCGCGCCGACGAGCTGGCCGATGGAGAAGACGTACGAGATCACCTGGCTGCGCAGCTCCAGCGGGAAGATCTCGCTCACCGTCAGGTAGGCGGCGGACGCACCGGCGGAGGCGAAGAAGAACGAGGCGCACCAGAACGCCGTGTGCGTCGCCGCGTTCAGAACGCCCGCGTTGAACAGGAAGGCGCTGACCAGCAGGATCAGCCCGGCGAGCACGTACGTGCCGAAGAGCATGCGGCGCCGGCCCCACGTGTCGAAGAAGTGACCGAGGATGAGGGCGCCGGCGAGGTTGCCGACCGCGAAGACGATGAAGTACTGCGAGGCGGAGGCGGGCGGGGTGTCGTAGAAGTTCTCGAGCACCAGCGCGTAGGTGAAGAAGATCGCGTTGTAGAGGAACGACTGCGTCACCATCATCGTGATGCCGACCAGCGTACGGCGCGGGTACTTCTGGAACAGCACCTTCGCGATCACCAGGAACGGCACGCTGCCGTACTCCTTGACCGTGATCGCCTTGTCCTCGTCGACCGGGTCGATCGTCTTGCCCTCCTTGCGGATGCGCTCCTCGATCGCGTCGACGTTGCGCTCCGCCTCCTCCTCACGGCCGTGCGTCATCTGCCAGCGCGGGCTCTCCGGGATGTGCCGACGCAGCCAGATGATCAGCAGGCCGAGGATCGGACCGACGAAGAAGCTGAGCCGCCAGCCCAGGTCGGCGGGCAGGAGGTCGGTGTTGAGGAAGAACATGTTCGCCACGGCACCCAGGGCCGCACCGCCCCAGTAGGTGCCGTTGATCGCGATGTCGACGCGGCCGCGGTACTTCGCCGGGATGATCTCGTCGATCGCGGAGTTGATGGCGGCGTACTCGCCGCCGATGCCCGCGCCGGCGACGAACCGCCAGATGTAGAAGAACCACGGGGCGAACGCGAGACCGGCCACCGCGGAGCCCACGAGGTAGACCGCGAGCGAGATCAGGAAGAGGTTCTTGCGGCCGAGGCGATCGGCGAGGCGACCGAACACCAGCGCCCCGAACACCTGGCCCAGCAGGTAGCACGTGCCGGCGAGACCCACCTCGGCCGGGCCCATGCCGAGGGTCTCGGCATAGCCGTTCGCGGCGACGATCTGCACCTCGAGCCCGTCGAGGATCCACGAGAAGCCGAGGCCGACGACGATCATCCAGTGGAAGCGCGACCACGGCAGCCGGTCCATGCGCGCCGGGACGAGCGACCGGACCTCCTTGACGGTGACCTCGGATGCGGACATGAACCCTCCTTCGTGCGGGGCGCGAACGGCCCGCATCCGGTTCTACTCCGCCCGGGAATTCGCCGCATCGCCTTGACCCCGAGGGCTCCATCACGCTACAGCGCCGCCGAGAACCCTCGGCGGCGCTGTCAGATCGTGCTCGCGGCGGTCAGGCCGACGCCTCCTCGGGGCGCTCCTGCACCTCGATCGCGGCGGTGTCCGGCGTGTACCCCTCGACGTGCCGCTCCTCGGCTCCGACGTACGCCGAGAGCGGCCGAATCAGGGCGTTCGACGACTGCTGCTCCAGGATGTGCGCCGTCCACCCCGTGATCCGCGCCGCGACGAACAGCGGCGTGAAGGTCAGGGTGTCGAAGCCGATCAGGTTGTAGGCGGGGCCCGACGGGTAGTCCAGGTTCGGGTAGATGCCCTTGCGCTCCACGAACTCGCCCTCCAGACGCTCGTAGAGCTCGGCCACCTCCGGGCGGTCGTAGTGGCGTACCAGGGTGTCGAGCGCGGCCTTCATGGTGGGCACCCGCGAGTCGCCGCGCTTGTAGACGCGGTGACCGAACCCCATGATCTTGCGCTTCTCGGCCAGCGCCTTGTCGAGCCACTCGGTCACGCGGTCGGCCGCGCCGATCTCGTCGAAGATGTGCATCACGGCCTCGTTCGCA
Source organism: Microbacterium sufflavum (assembly GCF_023091155.1). NCBI lineage: Bacteria > Bacillati > Actinomycetota > Actinomycetes > Micrococcales > Microbacteriaceae > Microbacterium > Microbacterium sufflavum. The sequence continues at coordinate 558,251 of NZ_JAHWXK010000001.1, forward strand.
CCGCCGTGCAGCGGGCCCTTGAGCGCCCCGATCGCCCCGACGACCGCGGAGTACAGGTCGCTGAGCGTTGAGGTGATCACGCGCGCCGTGAAGGTGGACGCGTTGAAGGAGTGCTCCGCGTAGAGCGTCATCGAGCGGTTGAACGCATCGACCACCACCGGGTCCTGCTCCTCGCCGAACGTCATCCAGAGGAAGTTCGCCGCGTAGTCCAGGTCGTCCCGCGGCTCGACCGCCGGCAGGTCCCGCCGCCGCCGCTGCCCGTAGGCGACGATCGCCGGAAGGGCCGCGAACAGGCGCAGGCTGCGCTCCAGGTTGACCTCGGGCGTGCCGACCGCATCGAGCACGTTGCGGATGCCGGCCGTCTCGACCGCGCCGATCACGCTCACCGCCGTGCGGACCTCGTCCATCGGGTGGGCGTCCAGCGGCAGCCGGTCGATCGCATCCTTCACCTCGGGCGTGAGGGCGCGGTGCCGCCGCTCCTCCAGCCGGAACGCCGCGAGCTCCTCCCCCGTGGGCAGCTCGCCGTTCCACAGCAGATACGCGACGGCCTCGAACGGCTGCGTGTCGGCGAGTTCCTGCACCGGGTAGCCGCGGTACAGCAGGCTGTTCGTCTCGGGGTTGACCTTCGAGATCGCGGTCGTGTCGACGACGACCCCCGCGAGGCCCTTCTTGATGTCCGGCTCGGTCATGCTCACTCCTTCGTGATAGTGAAGTTGAAGACCCCGGAGTCGAAGTGGTTGTACGACTCGTAGTCGATCAGGTCGTAGAGATCGGCGCGGTGCTGCATCTCGCCGAGCGTCGAGGTCAGATGCCCCTCGTCGTTCAGCGTATCGAGCGCACGGCCCGCGGCGCCCATCGCGATCCGCAGCAGCGACACCGGCCAGATCACCATCCGCACCCCGGCGCTGCGGAGCTGGTCGACCGAGAACAGCTCGCTCTTGCCGAACTCGGTCATGTTCGCGAGGATCGGCACGTCGAGCGCCTCCGCCATCGCCTCGAACTCGCCGAGCGTGCGCATCGCCTCGGGGAAGATCGCATCGGCACCCGCGTCGACCAGGGCCTTCGCGCGGTCGATCGCGGCGTCCAGTCCCTCGATCGCCCGGATGTCGGTGCGCGCCATGATCAGGAAGTTCTCGTCGCGGCGGGCGTCGGCGGCGGCACGGATGCGCTTGATCGCGGTGTCCTGATCGACCACGCTCTTGCCGTCGAGGTGACCGCAGCGCTTCGGGTTGATCTGGTCCTCGATGTGGGTGCCGGCGAGTCCCGCGTCCTCCAGCTCCTGAATGGTGCGGGCCACGTTCATGGGCTCGCCGAAGCCGGTGTCGGCGTCGACGATCGCGGGCAGGTCGGTCATGCGCGCGATCTGCTTGGCGCGTCCGGCGACCTCGGTCAGCGTCGTGAGGCCGATGTCGGGCAGCCCCAGGTCGGCGGAGAGCACCGCGCCCGAGATGTACACGCCGTCGAACCCCTTCTGCTCGATCAGCCGGGCGCTGAGCGGGTTGAACGCGCCGGGGAACCGCAGCAGCTCGCCCGAGGACAGGCGCTCCCGGAACAGCCGCCGCTTCTCGGCGGGCGTGACGGTGGAGTACAGCATCAGAACAGGCCTCGGGGAGCCGGGGCGGCGTCGAGCACACCGGGCTTCGCGACGATCGACAGCTCGGCGACCTCGGCGGCCGTGAGCTCGGGGAGGCGCTGCACGAGCTCCAGGAACCGCTCGATCTCGGCCGGCTCCAGCACGGGCTCCGCGAGCAGACGGAACTTCGCGATGTAGTCGGCGCGGGCGAACGGTCGCGCGCCGAGCGGGTGCGCATCGGCCACGGCGATCTCGTCGACCACGGTGCTGCCGTCGGTGAGGCGGATCTCGACGCGACCGCCGAACGCCTTCTCGTCCGGATCCTCCGAGTGGTAGCGACGCGTCCACTCCGGGTCCTCGGCCGTGGTGATCTTGTGCCACAGGGCGACCGTGTCTGCGCGGCCCGCGCGCTCCGGGGCGTACGAGTCGACGTGGTGCCAGCCGCCGTCCTGCAGCGCGACCGCGAAGATGTACGGCACCGAGTGGTCGAGGGTCTCGCGCGACGCGGTGGGGTCGTACTTCTGCGGGTCGTTCGCGCCGGAGCCGATCACGTTGTGCGTGTGGTGGCTGGTGTGGATGACGATGGACTCGATGTTCGCGGGGTCACGGAGGGCCGGGTTCGCGAGGCCGAGGCGGCGGGCGAGGTCGATCAGCGCCTGCGCCTGGTACTCCGCGGAGTGCTCCTTCGTGTACGAGTCGAGGATCGCGCGCTTCGGCTCACCCGCGGCGGGCAGCGGCACGTCGTACGCGGCGTCCTTGCCATCGAGCATCCAGGCGATCACGCCGTCCTCGCCCTCGTAGATCGGTGCCGGGCTGGTCTGTCCGCGCATCGCCCGGTCGACCGCCTCGACGGCCATCTTGCCCGCGAAGGCCGGGGCGTGCGCCTTCCACGTGGAGATCTCGCCCTTGCGGCTCTGCCGGGTCGCGGTGGTGGTGTGCAGCGCCTGGCCGACCGCCTGGTAGATGGTCTCGACGTCGAGGTCGAGCAGGGTGCCGATGCCGGCCGCGGCCGACGGGCCGAGGTGGGCGACGTGGTCGATCTTGTGCCGGTGCAGGCAGATCGCGCGCACCAGATCCATCTGGATCTCGTAGCCGGTGGCGATGCCGCGCACGAGCGCCCGGCCGTCTTTGCCCGCGTGCTGGGCCACCGCGAGGATCGGCGGGATGTTGTCACCGGGGTGCGAGTACTCGGCGGCGAGGAACGTGTCGTGGTAGTCGAGCTCGCGCACGGCGACACCGTTCGCCCACGCCGCCCACTCCGGGCTGGTGCGGTGGTCGAGCGCGGCGCCGAACAGGTTCGCCCCGGCACCCCCGGTCGACACCGGGTGGCTGAACGCCTGCGCGCGGGCGGCCACGATGGGGGCGCGGGTGAGCGAGGCCGCGGCGACGGCGGCGTTGTCGATGATGCGGTTGACGATCATGTCGACGACGGGCTGCTCGACCTCGACCCGGTCGACGGCGACCTCGGCGATCTTCCACGCGAGCTGGTCCTCGCGGGCGAGGTTCTCGGAGCTGGCGTGCACGCGGACGTGGTGGGTGACGGTCATGAGTGTCCTTCGCTGTCGGGGAGGGAGTCGAGGATGCCGGTGAGCGCGTTGTGCAGGTGCACGTGCGTGGCATGGGCGGCCAGGTCGCCGTCGCGCGCGGCGAGCGCCTGCGCGATCGTGCGGTGCTCGGCGGCCGACGCGGCGAGCCGGGCGGGCTTGTCCTTGGCCATGCGCCGCACCCGCACCAGGTGCGTGCGCACGGTGCGCAGGGCCGCGGCGATGTAGTCGTTGTCGACGGCGTCGTCGAGGGCCGCGTCGAAGCGGGCGATCAGGGCGTAGTAGGCGTCACGGCCCGCGGCCCGCGTCAGGTCGACGTGGGAGAACTCGTCGGCGAGGGCGGCGAAGAGATCCGCGTCACCCCGGGCGGCGGCGAGGCGGGCCGAGGTCTCCTCCAGCGCGCGGCGGATCTCGAACAGCGAGCGGATGTCGTCGGCGTCGAGGGCGGCCACCACCGTGACCCGGGGGGACTGCTGCACCACCAGTCCGTCGGCGGCGAGGCGGCGGAGGGCTTCGCGCATCGGGGTGCGGCTGACGCCGAGGCGCTCGGCCTGCTCGACCTCGCCCAGCACGAACCCCGCGGGGAGGGCGCCCGACTGGATGCCGTCGAGGAGGGCCGCATAGGCGCGATCGCTCGCGGACGTGCGCTCGACAGGGAGAACCATGCCCTCAGTGTATACATAAACCCGCTCGAGGTGGACGCGCGGTCGCGTTCAGGCTGTATTCGTATACATAGGCTCGGATGCGGCGACCCGCGGCTCGCCGAGCTTCACCACGACCACGCCGGCGAGCACGAGCACGCCCCCCAGCGCCTGCAGCGGGCCGGGGAGCTGGTCGAGCAGCAGCCACCCGAACAGCAGGGCGGCCACGACCTCGGCGAGCGCGACGAACGAGGCGAGACGCGAGCCGAGCATCCTCGTGGACACGATGCCGAGCACGTAGGCGAGCGCCGTCGCGATGAGCCCGATCGCGAGGACGGGCACGAACCAGGGAACAGTGCCGAAGCGGTACGCGACATCGGCCGTCGTCCACGCGAACGGCAGCACCCCGACCAGACCGGCGAGGGCCAGACCGACGGCACCGAGCAGGAGCCCGCTCCCGGCGAGCGCGATCGGCGGGAGTCCGGTGTCGGCCTTCGCCGAGAGCACGAAGTAGCTCGCCGCCCCCACCATCGCCCCCAGCGCCCAGAGCACGCCGACCACGTTCACCTGCGCACCGGTGACGATGTCGAGCATCAGCACGAGTCCGACGAAGGCGATCCCCGCCCCGAGCACGCTGCGCCGTGTCGGTCGCTCGCCGCGGCGCAGCCACAGCCAGAGCAGCACCGCGACCGGAGCCGTGTACTCGATGAGCAGCGCGATCCCGACATCCATGACGGCGACGGCCTGGAAGTAGCAGAGCTGAGTGGCCGCCACGGCGAGCAGCCCGTAGGCGAGGACCATCCCGGCGTTCCGGCGGAGGGCGCGCCACCGCCCCCGCAGCGCCAGGAGGGTCGGGAGCAGCAGGACGAGCGCTGCGACCCCCACCCGTACGGTGACGGCCGCGCCGGGCGTCCACCCCGCGTCGATGAGTCCGCGCGCCCACGCCCCGGAGGAGCCGAACGCGAACGCGGCGGCGACGGCCAGCGGGAGCCCGAGGCGCACATCGCTCCGCGTGCGGTTCCTGTCATCCGCCACGGTGCTCATGGACGATGACGCTACTCGCGGACGGAGTAAGATGTCAACATGGTCTTCACCGATGACACCGAGGATGCGCTGCGCGCGGCGGTCTGGCTCGCGAACTCCGCCGAAGAGCCCGACACCCTCGTCGACATCGACGACGAGAAGACGTTCCTCGAGGTGTTCCCCTACACCGGGAGGCTCGACCGCGACGGCGTGGAACTCGACGACCTGCGCGCCCTCCGCCCGCGGCTGCGAGCGATGCTGCTCGCCCCGCGCGACGAGATGGCCGCACACGTGAACGACGCCCTCGCCGAGCTGCAGCTCACTCCGCGGCTGGTGCGGCACGACGGAGCGGACTGGCACCTCCATGCGGTGCACGACGAGCGGCCGCTCGCCGAGCGCGTGCTCGTCGAGACGGTGATGGCGCTCATCGACGTGATCCGCGCGGACGAGGGCTCGCGCCTCACGGTCTGCGAGGACGACACCTGCCAGGCGATCGCGCTCGACCTCTCGCGCAACCGCTCCAAGCGGTACTGCTCCACGACGTGCGCGAACCGCAACGCGGTCGCGGCCTACCGCGCTCGGCGCGCACACGCCTGACACCGACGCCTCGCCGGTCGCCCGCGCCCGTCTCGCGCAGCTCCCGAGCGAAGGGGCCCATCTCGCTCCACGGCCCCTGAACAGTGACCGTCCTTCGTCCCGCTGCGCTCATTCGCGGATTGACTGCGCTCTTCACAAACGATTATCGATTAGTGTAATGTCGCCAGCGGCCCTCCCTCATGCATCAGGAAAGGATCAACGATGATCAAGGCCCGACTCCTCCCCCTCGTCGGCATCGCGGCAGTGTCCGCGCTCGCCCTCGCCAGCTGCTCCACCCCCGCCGGAGACGACGGCGGCTCCTCCTCGGAGGACGTCGAGGTGCGCATGCTCGTCAACGTCACCCCGAACCTGACCGAGGAGTTCTGGAACGACCTCGTCGCCCCGTTCGAGGAGGCCAACCCGAACATCGACGTCGTCATCCAGAACCCCGGCGCGGAGGGCGTGGAGGCCGCCGTGCCCCGCCTGCTCGCGGCCGGCGACGCCCCCGACGTCGTGCAGTCGATCGCCCCGACGACGAAGCTCGCGCCCGAGCTCGTCGACCTGTCCGGGTACGAGTGGGCCTCGTCCGGTCCCCTCGCCGACCAGTACTCGATCGACGGCAAGAACTACATGGCCGGGATCGGCGTGCAGCTGCAGAGCCTCTTCTTCTACAACAAGACCGCGTTCGAGGAGGCCGGCATCACCGAGGTGCCCACCACCGTCGACGAGCTCACCGAGGCCCTCGGCAAGCTGAAGGCGGCGGGGTGGACCCCGATCCAGACCGGCGGCGACTGGATGAGCAGCCACACGCTGCAGGCCCTCGGCCTGCCGACGATCATCGCCGAGGACCCGGAATGGTTCCAGAAGATGTCGTCCGGCGAGGACACCTTCAGCGAGACCTACGGCGACGCGGTCGAGACCTACGCGGAGTGGGTGTCCGAGGGCTACATCCCCACCGACGCGCTCGGCATCAAGTACCCCGACGCCGAGCAGGCGTTCCTGTCGGGCAAGACCGCCGTGTACTCGATGGGCAGCTGGTTCGCCGGCACGCAGGCCAAGGCGGCCGAGTCGGCCGACATCGGGGTCTTCCGCGCCCCGTCGTTCGACGGCGACGAGCAGCCCGCGATGGGTGCCAACATCGCCAGCCCGTACTCGATCCTCAAGTCCAGCGAGCACCAGGACGCCGCGGCGAAGCTCGTCGAGTTCCTCACCACCGACCAGACCGCGGTCAGCGACCAGCTGGCGGTCGACGGCAACTTCCGCGACGGCTACGAGTACGACATGACGCCGCTGGGCGAAGAGCTGCTGCAGATCGTCGCCGACACGCCCGCCGAGGCCTACACCCCCACCGGCGGCGGCTACGGCGAGCGCACGCTCCCCGACGGCTACCCGGGCGAGATCAACACCCAGACCCAGGCCCTCATCGGCGGCGCCTCCGCCGAGCAGGTCCTGAAGGCCATGGACGACTGGTTCGCCGCGAACGCCGGCTGACCGCTCGAGGCGCCGGGGACCGCATCCGTCCCTGGCGCCTCCCCGGCGCCGCATCCGCGCCACCCCCACCAACGCGCCACCGAGAACGAGAGTGCCGCCATGACTCCGCCCACCACGACCGCGCCGCCCCCGGCCGCGGCAACCGCCCCGACAGGACCATCGACGCCGATGAGCTCGACCCCCGCCCCCCGCAAGCGCTCCGCGCTGCAGCGGTGGCGGCACCGCCTCCCCGGCATCCTCATGGGAGGGCCCGCCGTGGCCGTCTTCCTGGCGATGTTCGTCATCCCGATGATCCTCGCCGCGGTGCTGAGCTTCACGGACTGGAACGGGTACAGCCTCAACTTCACGTTCGTCGGCTGGGAGAACTACATCAAGGCGTTCCGCAGCCCCCGCTCCACCCAGGCCGCGATCTTCACCGGCATCATCGCCGTGGTCGGCACGATCCTCTGCAACGCCATCGGTCTCGCGATCGCCGCGCTCATCGCCGGTCCCGGCCGCTCGAACACGATCCTGCGCACTATCTTCTTCTACCCGTACGTCATCAGCGCCCTCATCATCGGGTTCCTGTGGTCGGCGATGCTCTCCCCCAGCGGCGCCGTCAACGGGTTCCTCACCACCGTCGGCCTGCCCGCGATGCCCTTCCTCACCGACCCCACCTTCGCGAAGGCGAGCGTGATCTTCACGATCGTGTGGTCGCACTTCGGCTTCAACATGATCCTGTTCCTCGCCGGCATCAAGTCGGTGCCCGCCGAGTACTACGAGGCCGCGACCGTGGACGGCGCCTCGCGCTGGCAGCAGTTCCGCTCCATCACCCTGCCGCTCATCGCGCCGGTGTTCACGGTGAACCTGGTGCTGACCCTCGTCGGGCTCCTCAAGGCCTACGACGTGGTGCTCTCCCTCACCGACGGCGGCCCGGCGGGCTCCACCCAGACGATCGTCTACCAGATCCTCAAGGACTCGTTCGCGAACTCGGCCCTCGGGTTCGGCGCCGCGCAGTCCATGATCCTCCTCATCGTCACCGCGGTCATCGGTCTCGCCGTCACGCTGGTGCGACGCCGCTCCGAGAAGAAGGCGACCGACTGATGAAGCAGACCCGCAACCGGCCGGCGCTCGCGGTGAGCGCGATCCGCTGGATCGTCCTCGGCGTCGTGGCGATCACCATGCTGATCCCGATGTACACGATGGTCATCAACGCCTTCAAGCCGCAGGCGGAGATCATCGAGAACCCGCTCCTGATCACGCCGCAGATGTTCACGTTCGAGTACCTGTGGGAGGCGATCACGAGCAGCAAGTTCAACGTGATCGCGGCCTACGGCATCACGCTCCTGTTCGTCGTGCTCGTGAACCTCTGCTGCATCGCCCTGGCCGCACCGGTCGCCTACGTGATCGCCCGCGGCCGCTCCAAGTGGCACCTGGGGCTGCTGCTGCTGTTCGTCTCCGGCCTGTTCATCCCGGGGCAGGTCACGCTGATCCCCGTCGTGTTCGTGCTGCGGGTGCTCGGACTGATCAACACGATCCCGGGCTTCATCCTCTTCGAGACGGCGGCGACGCTCCCCGTGACGATCTTCCTGTTCACCGCGTACCTGCGCAGCGTGCCGCGCGACATCGACGAGGCCGCGTCCCTCGACGGCGCCGGTCCGATCCGCGCGTTCTGGGCGTGCGTCTTCCCGATCATGAAGCCGGTCGTGGCGACGGCGGTGGTGCTGAACTCGATCGGCGTGTGGAACGACTTCGTGAGTCCGCAGATCATCCTCGGCCCCAGCTCCGGCATCTACACCGTCACCACGGGTGTGTACGCCGCCGTCGGGCAGTTCTCCACCGACTACACGCAGGTGTTCCCGACCCTGCTGCTCGCCGTGCTGCCCGCGATGGTGTTCTTCATCGTGATGCAGCGCCACATCATCGGCGGCCTCGTGGCCGGCGCGACGAAGGGATGACCGTGCCCGCGCATCCGCTCACCCGCCCCCTGCGGGCGATCCCGGCCTGGGCCGTGCTGCAGCGGCGCCTCTTCGCCGAGATCGAGGAGGCCCGCCGCGTCTTCCGCGACCGGTACACACTCCCCGACGGCCGCCTCCGCGGCGTCGCCGAGTTCGTGGACCGCGACGGGGTCGACGACCTCTACGAGCCGTTCTTCAACTGGCCGGCCTTCTACCTGCTCGGCGGGCCCGACGAGGTGCTGGCCGACGCCAAGCGGCACTGGGAGGGCGTGACGGTGCAGCTCGCGGAGGCGGGCATGCTCGCCGACGAGTACGACAACGGCTACGACTGGTTCCACCAGGGCGAGTCGCTGCTGCTGTTCGCGGGGATCTGCCAGGCCGACCCGGCCGACACGGCGTTCGCGGCGCGCGCCGCCCGGTTCTCCGCGCTCTTCACCGATCCCGCGAAGGGCAACTACGACCCGGAGCACACCATCATCCGCGCGCCGCACAACGGTGCCCTGGGCGCTCGATCGGGCCTGGACGAGAAGATCGTGCCGTATGTGGCCGACCGGGCCGAGATGCGACCCTACGGTCTGCCCCTGCACGGGCTCGACGGCATCCGCACCTGGGACGACCTCGCCGACCCGGACAACGCGCACCGCATGGCCGAGGAGATGCAGCGTCGCGCCGCGGGCGACATCGCCGTGAACCTCGCCGCCACCTCGCTCGCGGCGAACCGGTGGCTGTACGACGGCGACGCCGCCGCGGCCGACTGGATCGAGCAGTACGTCGACGGGTGGCGGACACGGGCCGACGGCGGGCTGCTCCCCGACAACGTCGGCCCCGGCGGCACGGTGGGCGAGCTCCACGACGGGCGCTGGTGGGGCGGCCACTACGGGTGGGCGTGGCCGCACGGACTGCACTCCGTCGGCATGAGCGCCCTCATCGGCGCCCTCAACCACGCGCTCGTCACCGGCGACGATGCCGCCCTCGACCTCGTGCGCACGATGCTCGACACCGTGCTCGCCGAGGGCCGCACGGGCACCGTCGCCGACTCGACCTACAGCCTGCGCGGCGGCTGGATGGCCCGGCTCGGAGCCGCAGCCACGCAGCCCGGGGTCCTCGTGCCCTACCGCCACGGACCCGACGGGTGGTTCGACTTCGGTCCGCTGCAGCTCGACCTGCCGCTGTGGCTGTGGTGGTGGTCGCGCTCGACCGCTGACCGCAGCCGCCTGGAGCGCGCGATCGCGGGACTCCCCTCCTCCGCCGACCCCGTCGCGCCCTTCCGCGACAAGGAGGAGGCGGGGCACGAGGCCGGATGGTTCGCCTATCTCCGCGGAGACCTGCCGGAGTACCCGGTGCGCGCGCTCGAGATGGCGCTCGGTCAGGTCGCGCGGCGCACGGCCATGATGCTCGCCGACGACCGCGATCCGGATGCCGCCCACCTGCACTTCTGGCAGCGCGTCAACCCCGTCGTGACCGAGGTGCTCACGCAGCTCGTCGCCGGGGCCCCGCAGGTGCTCTACAACGGCGGGCTCGGGTTCACCGCGCTCCGCTACGAGGACGCCGACCGCGGCCGGCCGGGGCTCCCGCCCGACGTCGCCGCGCTCGTGCACCGCCTCGACGACCGCGGGATCGGCGTGCAGCTGGTGAACACCTCGGCCGTGCACACCCGCACCGTGCGGCTGCGCGGCGGCCGCTTCGGCCTCGACCGCATCGTGGAGGTGACCGCGACCGCGGAGGACGCCTCGGGCTGGCCCGGCGCCTCCGGCACGTACGCCGGACCGGAGGGCGAGATCGTCACGCACACCTTCCCCTGCGACGACGACCTCGTCGTGACCCTGCCACCGGCGCACCTCGCCGACCTCGACCTGACCATCGCGCGCGCGACCGGCTCGCCGCGCCACCTCTTCCCCGAAGGAGCCGCATGAGCGACCTGATCCGACCCGACTTCCCCCTGCCCGTGCGGGGGGCGGCGTACCAGCGGCCGTCCCGCGACGTGCTCGACTCCTTCGACGCGATCTCCGCGGCGACCGCCTGCGCCAAGCTCCACGGCCTCGGGATCCGCCGCAGCTACATCGAGGGACCGGAGCCGCTGAGCCTCGGCCAGCGCGTGGTCGGCTCCGCCCTGACGCTGCAGTTCATGCCGCAGCGGGAGGACATGGCCTCGGGCGACGGCCAGGAGTACGCCGAACGGCACACGGCCCTGTGGCACGTGCTCGAAGCGGTGCAGCCGGGGGACGTGCTGGTGATCCAGGCGTACGGCAGCCGCTTCTCCGGCTGCGTGGGCGACATCCTCGCGCGCTACTTCGCCCGCAAGGGCGGCGCGGGCATCGTCGTGGACGGGCGCATCCGCGACGCCGGCCGCATCCGCGAGCTCGGGATTCCCGTGTGGTCGACCGGCACGACCCCGCACTACGCCTCGCAGTCGGAGCTCGTGCCGTGGGCGTTCGACGTGCCCGTGGCGGTGGGCGGTGCGCTGTGCATGCCCGGCGACCTGGTCGTGGCCGACGACGACGGACCGGTCGTAGTTCCGCAGGCGATGGCGCCCCAGGTGGTCGAGGACGCGCAGGATCATGAGGAGTGGGAGGTGTTCAGCCGCAAGCGCCTCGACGAGGGCGCCCGGCTGAGCGACTACTACCCACTGACCCCCGACAGCCGCGAGGAGTACGAGGCATGGCGTTCCGTCCGCAGCTCCGTCCTCTGAACCCGGCCATCGCCGCCCGCGACGACGTCGGGCTCGGCTGCGCCCCCATCGGCAACCTGTTCGCGCCGGTGCCGGACGCGGATGCCGTCGACACCGTGCACGCGGCCCTCGCCCGCGACGTGCGGTTCTTCGACACGGCGCCGCTGTACGGCTCGGGAGAGAGCGAGCGCAAGCTCGGCCTCGCCCTGCGCGGCGTGCCCCGCGACGACTACGTGCTGGCGACCAAGGTGGGACGGGTGCTCGTCGACGCCGAAGGCGCCCCGGTGCGCGGTGCGGTGAGCGGGCACGATTCCGTGGTCGACCTCAGCCGCGACGGCATCCTCCGCAGCCTCGACGGCAGCCTCGCCCGCCTCGGCGTGGACCGGGTGGACGTGCTGCACCTGCACGACCCCCTCGATGTGGAGGCCGCGTTCGCGACGGCCTTCCCGGCCCTCCTCGACCTGCGGGACCAGGGCGTGGTGCGGGCGATCAGCGTCGGGCTCGGGCGCCTCGACCCGCTGGAGCGCTATGTGGCCGAGGTGCCGCTCGACGTGGTGATGGAGGCCGGGCGGCTCACGCTGCTCGACCGCACGGCGCTCGACCGCCTCGTCCCCACCGCTCGGGCACGGGGCATCGGTGTCCTGGCGGCGGCGGTGTTCAACTCCGGCATCCTCGTCGACCCGGTCGGCTCGCCGTTCTACGAATACAAGCCGGCGCCCGCCGCGCTGCAGGAGAGGGCGCTGCAACTGCAGGCCGTGTGTGCGGCACACGACGTGCGGCTGGCCGACGCCGCCGTGCAGTTCCCGCTGCGCCACGGCGCCGACGCGGTGGTCGTGGGCGCGCGGACGCCGACCGAGGTGCACGCGTTCGTCGACGGCCTCGACGCCGCGCTCCCCGCGGCGCTGTGGGATGCACTCGACGAGGAGGCCGTGTGAGCGGGCGGCGACGGCGGCTCCCCCGTGCCGCGGGCGCCGCGGTCATCGCGGTCGCCGCCTGATGGCGCCGCACGGGACCTGACATGCGGATCGTCGATGCCCACGTGCACGTCTGGGATGTGGACGCCGTGCCGATCCCCTGGTTCCGCGACGACCTCGACCTGCCGCGGCACGCCTCCGCCGTCGGGCTCGGACGGGAGGTGACCGCGGCCGGTGTCGCCTCCGCGATCGCGGTGCAGGCCGCGGACTCCGTGGCGGAGGCGGAGTGGCTGACCGCGACCGCCGCGCGCGACCCGTTCCTGCGGCGCGTGGTGCTGCAGTACTCCCCCGCGCCCGGACGAGCGGCCGGTGCGACCGGCGTCGCCGTCACCCCCGCGGTCGTCGGCGTGCGGGCGGCGGTGCCCCAGTTCGCCGCCGACCTGTCCGACGTGGACGGCCTCGACGCGCTCGCCGACCACCTCGGCGCGACCGGCCGTGCGCTCGAGCTGCTGATCCGCCCGGAGCAGCTGCCCGCCGCCGCCACCCTCTCTCGCCGGCACCCGGGCACCGCGATCGTGGTGTGCCACCTGGGCCTCGGGGCGCGGACGGCCGACGGCACGTGGCGGGCAGCACTGGACGAGGCCGCGTCGGCGCCGGGGGTGTCGGCGAAGGTCTCCGGGCTCGACCTCTCGGCCCGCGGCGCGGAGGAATCGCGCGGCCTGCTGCGGCTGGCGTTCGACCTCTTCGGCGCGGAGCGGCTGGCGTTCGGCAGCGACTGGCCGATGTCGACGCGGAGCATCGGCTATGCGGACGTGCTCGCCGCGACGCGCGCGGCGCTGCCCCGCCTTTCCGGCGCCGAGGAACGGGCGTTCTGGTCCGCGACCGCCGACCGCCTCTACCCCACGGGCGCCTGACCCCCGCCGTCTGTCTCGTCGCGCGGCGGCTGGCACGGAGTCGCGGGACGGCGCGGGAAGGTTAGGCGTCGTCGAGGAGGGTGCCGGCGGCGTGGCGACGGAACAGCGCGGACGCGGCCTCGACATCGCCCGCGTCGAGCACGTCGAGCAGCCCCTTGTGCCAGTCGGCCACCTCGTGCCAGTCGCCGGTGAACGTCGGGTCGCCCAGCACGTGCATCACCCGCAGGCTCGGCTCGAGCAGATCCCACATCCGCGGCAGGTACACGTTGCCGCTCGCCTCGATCACGGCGCGGTGGAACGTGAAGTCGAGCTCGCGGAAACGGGCGAGGTCGGCGGATTCGGCCGCCTCATGCATCTGCGCGATGAGCGACACGAGCTCGTCGCGGCGGGCGGCGTCGAGCGCGCCGCACGCGAGCCGGCCGGCCAGGCCCTCGAGCTCGACCCGGGCGACCTTGGCCTGCTCGGCCTCCTCGGCGGAGTAGCTCGCGACGAAGTTGCCCTGGTGCCGCACGTGCGACACGAGCCCCTCGTGCGCGAGGCGCTTGAGGGCGTCGCGCACGGGAGCCTGGCTCACCTGGAGCTGTCGCGCGAGCTGGGACTCGACGAGCTGCTCGCCCGGGGCGAGGGTCGACTCCTTGATCATCGCCTTGATCATCGCGTAGATCTGATCCGACAGCAGTCCTCGCTGCAGTCCCGCTGTGCCCAGAGCATCCGTCATGACCATCAGTCTACGTCCATTATCGACTATCGCTAATGGACGCGGCCGTGCGCCAGGCCTCGGCGATCAGCGCCGATCCGCGCGGCGTCGGATGCACGCCGTCCGGGGCGAGCTCCGCCACCGGCTGCCGTGTGGCGGCGGCCGTGAGCACCTCGTGGAGCGGCACGAAGGCGGCGCCATGCGACGCGGCCAGGTCGCGCACGACCGCCCGCTTGCCGTCGAGGTCGTCGAGCCACTCGCGCTGCTCCTCCGTCACCGGAAGGAAGTACGGCTCCATGAGGATCAGGCGGGGGCCGCGCTCCCCCGCGACGCCGGCCAGCAGCGGGTCGAGCGTCGCCCGGAACTCCTCCGCCGACGTCGGGTCGTCGCTGTCGAACCGTCGCCACATGTCGTTCACGCCGACGTACACGGTCAGCAGCTCCGGCGCGGTCGGCAGGAGCTCGGAGTCCCACCGGGCGGCCAGGTCGCGCGCACGGTTCCCGGCGATGCCGAGGTTCCGCACGGTCGCGCCGGCCGCCCGCAGCTCCGGGGCGAGGAGGGCCACGTAGCCGTCACCGAGGGAGTCGGGGTCGGCACGGTCGCGCCCCGCATCCGTGATGGAGTCTCCGATGAACGTCACTCGCACCGGGGCACCTCTTCCTCATCGTCCTTGAGCTTGGGCTTGACCGAGGTCTCCAGCTCGACCGTCGCGCCCGCGTAGGCCACGGTCAGCGTCTGGTGCGGACGCACCTTGCTGCTGTCGAACCCGCTCACCATATCGGCCGTGACCTGCTGCGTCGTGAGGGTGCCGTCGCTCCAGCGCACCCCGAGGATCATCCCGGTGACGTCGAGCTCCTCGCCGCGCAGGTAGCGGGTCTTGGGGTCGGCCTCCGCGGCCCAGCAGATGCCGGTCACGCTCGCGGGCGGCGGCGTGGGGCGCACGGCGAGGGCCGTCGTCTTGCCGTAGTGGTACACGTTGAAGAAGCCGTCCGCTCCGATGCGCAGGTTCTCCCGCGCATCGACCATGCTCCACACGGTCACGCCGTCCACCCGGAACACGATGCGCGTGCCCTCGCCCTCCGCGATCGCGCCGAACTCGATGCGGTGCGAGGTGTCGGGGGCGATGACGGTGTTGGGGATCGCGTCGAGCATCGTCTGACCGGGGGTCCAGCTCTGGAACTCGATCGTGTCCTGCTTGATCACCACGAGGTACCCGGTGTTGGAGTTCTGCCACGCGGGCACACCGGTCTGGTCGGACCGCGCCTGGAAGCCGTACCACCCTCCGGAGAAGGCACCGAAGTCCGCGTCGAACTGCAGGAGCGTGTCGCCGAAGCGCTCGCCCTCGTAGCCGTGCACCCCCTCGCCGCTGATCACCACGCCCGCGTCGTCGACGGCGATGTGGTCGGATGTGCTCCAGGCCGCGGGGTCCTTCAGCTGCGCGTCGAGCCAGGTCGTCGGGTACTCCGCGTCGGCGACGGTGACCGTCAGGGTGTCGCTGAACGCGGGGTCCGCGACCGAGGTGGCCGTGATGGTCGCGGTGCCCGCGGCGACGGCGGCGATGCGGCCGTCCGCCACCGTGGCGACCGCGGGGGCGTCGCTGGTCCAGGTCACCCTGGCGTCGCTGGCGTCCTGCGGGGCGACCGTCGCGGCGACCGTCCGCCGCTCCCCCACCGAGAGCGCCACCGCGTCGGCGTCGAGGGTGACCCCGGTCACGGGCACCCCGGAGAGGGAGAACCCGATGTCGTCGAAGTCCAGCGACGGGTAGTTCTCGACGTAGAAGCCCACGCGACCGGCCGCACCCGGCGCGGGATCGGCCCCCTCGAGGGCGATCGCGCCGTTGACGGAGATGCGGATCCGCCCGTCCTGGACCGCGATGCGCACGTGCGAGGTCGCACCGGGGACGAGGCCCTGCTCGGCGGGCACGACCTTCTCGGCGACGACCTGCCAGGCGTCGTCGAAGATGGTCCAGGTCGGGCCGGCCGCGGCCTGACGGAAGCGGATGTAGCCGCCGCCCTTGCCGTTGCGATCGTACACGATGAGCCCCGCGTTGGTGGGCGTCGTCGCCGGTGTCGTCACGTCGAAGTCGAGCACGAACTCGGTGAAGTCGCGGGGCAGGATGCTGTTCGCGCCCTTGAGGATCCGGTAGACCTTGTCACCCGTGGCGTCGGCCTGGATGCTGCGGTTGGGGTCGGTCGCCCAGCCGTTCGATCCCGACTCGAAGTCGGTGAAGTGCAGCACGCCGTCGCCCTCCTCCACGATCACCTCGATGGTCGCGGTCTTGGCGGCGTCGGCCTTCGCGGTCGCCGTGATGGTCGTGGTGCCGGGGCCCATGCCCAGCACGACGCCCGTGTCGTCCACGGTCGCGACGGCGGCGTCGGCGGAGGCGTAGGTCACCGCGGTGTCGTCGGCGTTCCAGGGCAGCGGCACGGCGCGCACGCGCACCTGGTCGCCGGCGTCGATCGTGACCGAGTCGCTGTCGAAGGCGATGTCCTCCAGCGGGACGGACTGCGGCTGCTGCGTCTGGCCGATGTGTCCGTCGACCCCGATCTCACCGAACGCGATCGCCTCGAAGCCGGGGATCTGGTCGAACACGGCGGCGTCGGCCTTCAGCGTGTAGTCGCCGCCGGCGGCGTCGACGAACCCGGGGTCGGCGTCGGCCACCCAGTTGTCCTCGTAGTTCAGCAGGTTCTTGCCGTCCTTGGCGCCGTGCTCGTTGACGCCCGCCATGCGGGGGCGGTTCGGGTTCCAGACCACGTTCTCGGCGAACGTGCTGTGGTTCGGGAAGTAGTGGTCGTCCTCGAAGAAGTGCCCGAGCTCGGGGTACTTCTCCAGATACGGCGTGCCGACGAAGTCGTTGTTGTCGGCGAACACCTGCTGCCAGGCGGGCATGTAGTCCTTGTCGACGACGTTGCCCTCGTGGTCGCCCATCCACTGCTCGTAGTTGTCGTAGGGCGCGTAGGCGTCGACGAAGACGTTGTTGCGCGCCTCGATGTAGTCGGCGGATCCGCTCTTGATGGCGCCGTTGCCCATGTTGACGAACACGTTCTTCTCGATCGTGAGGTCCCACGTGAAGTTGTCGGCGTAGATGCCCTCGACGCCCGCCATGCCGGCGCCGATGTCGTGGAAGTAGTTCTCCCGGAAGACGTGTCCGCGCTGCTGCGGCGTCTTGCCGGAGTTCATGTAGATCGCGCCGAGGTCGTGGAACTGCTTGCAGACGTCGTACACCTCGTTGCGCTCGAAGAGGTGGTCGTTGCCGTGCACGATGATGCCGGGGTGCGGCGCGTCGTGGATCTCGTTGTTCTTGGCGACGTTGCCGACCCCGTCGAACATCACACCGGGGTTGTAGGCCTTGTGGTAGTACGCGAAGTCGGCGATCTCGGAGTTCTCGACCCGGTTGCGGCCCGGCTCGAGGGTGGTCTTGTCGCCGCCCTGGAGCACCACGCCGACGCCGCCGACGTGCGTGAGCCGGCTGTCGGTGACGGCATGGTCGCGGCCGCCGCGGTTCACCGGGATGCCGTCGTAGGTGTAGCGCCCCGGCGAGTTGATGAGCACGCCGCCGTCGGTGAAGTTGCGGATGTCGCTGTGCGAGATCGTGACGTGGGAGCCGCCGAGGATCACGGCGGCGGTGGCGCGGCCGTACTCCAGGACGAGGTCGTCGAAGTTCACGTACGACGCCCCGTCGGCGCGCAGCATCGGCTCGTCGAGCGTGGTGACGGTGACGTCGCCGCGTCCGGACGTGAAGGCGGCGTTGGGGATGAGGTAGAGCTTCCCCGCCGCGCGGTCGATGTAGTACTCGCCCGGTGCGTCGAGCTCCTCCAGCAGGTTCTGCGCGAAGTGGAAGTCGGGGAACCAGCTCTTCATGATCCCGGACATCTCGCCGTAGCGGAGGGTGATCGTCTTCGCCGCGGTGTCGATGCTCTCGATCTTGTTGTACGACCACTCCCAGCTGTAGCCGAAGATGCCGTCCAGCCACACGTCGTCGGCCTGGGTCCAGTACTGGGGCCGGTCGTAGCCGTACGTGAAGGTGCCGCCGCGGTTCTGCAGATCCGGGTCGTTGCGGTCGGGGCCGACGTCGATGATGTCGCCCATCTGCACGGTGGGGGTGGCGGCGTCGGCGTTGGGCCAGCGCGCGAGCGTCATGCCCTGGCCGTCGATGAAGAGCTCCATCGGCGGGGTGGTGCTGACGTCGTTGGCCTTCCAGTAGCCGTGGCGGCTGAGCTGGCCGTAGTCGGTGATGCCGAGGTCGGCGAGGTCGACCGCGACCACCTGGTCGCGGGCGGCGGGGTCGATGATCCGGTCGGTGACGGCGGCGTCCTCGACGGGCGCGAACTCGTCGCGGGGCAGCGCGCGACCGCCGGTGAGCGTGGCGGTCTCGCCCGGATAGGAGCGGTAGGTGATCGGGGCGTCGGCGGTACCGGAGTCCTGCTCGCCGATCTCGAACGAGGCGCTGCGCGGGTACTCGCCCTCGCGCAGGTAGACCGTGAGGCCGTCTGCGGGGATCTGCTCGTCGGCTTTGAGTGCCCGGATGCGGTCCCTGGCTCCCTCGAGGGTGGCGAGCGGGTCGTCCTTGGTTCCGGCGGCGTCGTCGTCACCCCCCGGTGCGATGTAGAGGGCGTCGTCGTCGACCGCGGCCGACGCCGCGGGGGCGACGCCGAGGGCGGATCCGAACACGGCGGCCAGGGCCAGTCCTGCCAGCACACGCTTCATTGCGTCTCCGAACTCTCGATTCCCGCGCGAAGAGCTCGCGCGGTGCCGCAGCGGGCGGCTGCACAGGACCCTACCCAATCGATAATCGACTATCAAGGATCGATTCTTAAGCATGTGCAGCGCTTCACAGATTTCACAGTTCATACCAATTCATCACTCTTGGGCTCTCCGGTTGACGAGTCCGTAATCTGCCGGAAATACTGAGGAAGCCCGAGACCGCACCGCGAGCGTGCGGACACATCACCCCAGGCCAAGGATGACCTAGATGACAGAACAGACCATTTCCTCACAGATAGGAACAGGTCGCCGCCCCCGTCGCCTCTCCGACGGGATGTTCGCGCTCCTCCTCACGGCCCCCGGCCTCGCGCTCCTCGCCGCGGTCGTCGTGTACCCGCTCATCACCGCGCTGATCACCGCGTTCTACAAGCAGAGCCTCGTCGAACCGGGACGCGAGTTCGTCGGCTTCCAGAACATCGTCGACGTCCTCACCGGGGAGTTCGTCCAGCTCCTCGTGCAGACCCTCGTCTTCACGCTCGGCACGACCATCGCGCCGTTCGTCATCGGCTTCGGTCTCGCGCTCGCCCTCAACACGCGCATCCGCGGCGCCAAGGTGCTGCGCGGCCTCATGCTCATCCCCTGGCTGATCCCCGGCGTGGTCGTGTCGTTCCTGTGGATGTGGATCTTCAACGCCAACTACGGCGTGCTCAACGCGGCCCTGGAGACCGTGGGACTCATCGACTCCCCGCAGGCGTGGCTCGCCAACCCCACCACCGCCATGATCGCCGTCATCGTCGCGAAGACCTGGCAGTCGTTCCCCTGGATGATGGTCATGCTCCTCGCCGGCCTGCAGACCGTCCCGATCGAACTGCACGAGGCCGCGGAGATCGACGGCGCCGGGACCATCCGCCGCTTCTTCTCCATCACGGTCCCGCAGATGAGCGGCATCATCGGGCTCGTGATCCTGCTGGAGTTCATCTGGAACTTCCAGCACTTCGACATCATCTATGTCCTCACCGGCGGCGGCCCCGCCGGCTCCACCCAGACCTTCGCCACGGCGGTGTACGAGACCGCGTTCGACGGCTTCGACCTCGGTCACGCCGGCGCGATCGGGCTCCTCTGGATGGTCCTGCTGATGGCGCTCGTCGTCGTCTACGTCCGCCTGTCCGAGAAGGGAGAGAAGCGATGACCGCCGTGCTGACCGAGGAGACGGTGACCGCCGTCGCCGCCCCGCCCGCTCCCCCGCGGCGCCGCCGCACCCGCGCCGACCGCCGCGCCTCCACCATCAGTGCCTGGATCGCCGTGGTCGTGTTCGGCGGGTTCGCGCTGCTGCCCGTGTACTGGCTGCTCGCGACCTCCCTCACCCCGCGCACCGAGGTGTTCAGCTACCCGCCCAAGCTCTTCCCCACGGAGATCACCTTCGAGGCCTATGCCGCGCTCGCGAACAACCCCGCGCTGTTCGGCTACCTCCGCAACAGCATCGTGGTCTCGGTCATCACCGCGATCCTCTCGGTGCTGGTCTCCGCCTACATGGGCTACGCGTTCTCGAAGTTCCGCTACCGCGGGCGCCGCAGCCTCATGTACTTCGTGCTGGCATCGCAGATGTTCCCGCAGGCGCTGCTGCTCATCACCCTCTACGCGGTGTTCTCGGCCTATGGGCTGCTGAACACCTACACGGCGCTGGTGCTGTCGTTCACCACGTTCACGCTGCCGCTGTGCGTGTGGATGCTGAAGGGCTTCTTCGACACGATCCCGGACGAGCTCATCGAGGCCGCCCGCGTCGACGGCGCCTCCCGGATGCGCATCATCCACTCGATCGTCCTGCCGCTCGCGGCCCCCGGCCTCATCGCCGCCGGACTGTTCGCGTTCGTCCGCGGCTGGAACGACTTCATCTTCGCCCTCACCCTGGCCGGACCCGACAAGCAGACCCTGCCGCCCGGCCTCGTCAACACGTTCATCGGCGAGGCGTCGACCGCCTGGCCGGAGCTCATGGCGGCCTCGCTCGTGGTCTCGCTCCCCGTGGCCATCGCGTTCATCGCCCTGCAGCGCTTCCTCGTCGGCGGTCTCACCGCCGGCGCGGTCAAGGGCTGACCCGCACCACCCCTCACCCGCAGTCCCTCGAAGAAGAGAGAGCACCCCCATGTCCGAGAACACCACCGTCTCCCGTCGCCAGCTCCTCCAGTTCGCCGGGCTCGGCGCCGCCGGCCTCCTGCTCGCCGGCTGCATGCCGAGCGGCGGCGGCAGCGGCTCCACCAGCCCCGCGTCGTCCGCCGGCTCCGCCTTCGGCACCGGCGACTTCACCGCCACCGACTTCTCGTTCTCGAGCTGGTCGCTCACCGAAGAGGCCGCGGCCCCGGCCACCCGCGCCCTGCTGGAGGGCTACACCAGCGCCCAGAAGGTCGGCATCACCGAGGTGTCGTTCCCCTACAACGAGTACTTCAAGCAGCTCATGCTGCAGGTGCGCGGCGGGCAGTTCACGGGCGCCGCCCACGTCGACGTCGCCTGGCTCGCCTCCCTCGCCGCCCTCGGCAAGCTCGAAGACGTCTCGGCGCTCACGAAGGACCGCGGCTACACGGCCTCCAGCCTCGAGGCCACTCAGCTCGACGGCGTGCAGTACGCGTTCCCGTGGACCATCGGCGCGATCGGCCTCATCACCAATTCCGAGATCCTCGACAAGGCCGGCATCTCGCAGTTCCCGACCACGGTCGACGACTTCGAGTCGTCGCTGAAGAAGCTCAAGGGTCTCGGCGGCGGGCTCATCCCCTACGCCGCCTCCACCAAGGCCGCCCAGCTCAAAGACATCCTCATCTGGATGCAGACCTTCGGCAGCGACCTCGTCAAGGACGGCGAGGTCACGATCGGCGACGACGCGAGCATCGAGGCGGTGTCCTGGTACAAGTCGCTGTACGACCAGGGCCTCATCGCCGCCGACGTCGACCGCTTCGACGCCCGCTCCCTGTTCGCGCAGGGGCGTGCCGCCATCTACGACGACGCCCCGGTGGGCCGCGGCTCCGTCACCAAGGACTCGCCGGACCCGGACCTCGCGTCCAAGCTCGTGCCCGAGTCGCGGCCGGTCCTGAAGAAGGGCGACACCCCGCGCGCGCTCGTGTGGGGCGGCGCGATCGCGATCGTGGGCGGAGGCGAGGGCGACAGCGCCCGCACCGCCGCCGACTTCGGGCAGTGGGCCACGAGCGACCTCGACGCCGTGCTCGGCGACTACGAGCTGCGGGGCCTGCCGCCCGTGACCGAAGAGGCCCAGACGTCCGAGGTCGTCTCGTCCGATGCGTTCGGCGCCCGCTTCGCGGAGAAGATCACCGCGACCGCCACCACCAACCCGTTCTGGCAGTTCCCCCAGTACGCGCAGATCGAGACCGCCATCGCCGACCGCGTGCAGGCCGTGCTCGTGGGCCAGCAGAGCGCCAAGGACGCCATGTCCCAGGCCGGCGACGAAGCGCAGAAGCTGCTGGGCTGAGGCCGCCGCCATGTCCTTCCGCTCGAAGACCGGCGCCGCCGTCGCCGCCGTGGTCGCCGCCGTCGCGCTCGCCGTGCCCGCACAGGCCGACGTCACGACCACCACCGTCGAGACCCTGCCCGTCACGGTCGACAGCTCCAACCAGTCCGGCTGGTGGAACCCGCTCGTCGTCGTCGGCGACCGCACCTTCTTCGCCTACAACGTGCCGGGCTCGGTCGCCGCGAAGCACCGGGTGAACGTCGCCGTGCGCGCCGCGGACGGCACGTGGACCTCGGGGTGCCTGAAGCTCGCCACGGGCGTCTGCGCCGAGTACGACGACGACAATGGCCACAACCAGCCGTCGCTCGCCGTCGACGGGAACGGACACATCCACGCGTTCGTGTCGATGCACCACGAGCCCTGGAAGTACTTCCGCTCCACGACGCCGTTCGACGTCACCTCGCTCGTCGACGTCAGCGCCGAGATGCCCGACGCCGGTGCCGCGATCTCGTACCCGGTGACCGCCCAGGGCGCGGACGGGGACGTATGGCTCATGGTCCGCGTCGGCGCCGACCCGCAGGCCCGCAGGGACGGCGTGCTGTACCACTACGATCCCGCCGTCGGCACGTGGGCCCGCGAGACCGTGATCGCCGCCGCCGTCAACCACTCCTTCTACCCGGACGACCTCGAGGTCGATGCCGACGGCAGGGTGCACGTGCTGTGGGAGTGGGGGCCCTGGCCCGCCGATCCCTACCGTCACCTCGGCTCGTACGCGGTGTACGACCCGGCCACGGGCGGCTTCCGCGACGTCGCCGGCCAGGCCCTGCCCACCCCGATCCGTCCGGACACCCCCGGGGCGGTCGTGTGGCGCGGGCACGAGCAGGGCGAGACCATCGGCGACGCCGTGCCCGCCGTGCAGACCGCGAAGATGGCGATCGCCGACGGCGCGCTGGTCGGTGTCACCTACCGCTACGCCGACACGACCGAGAACGACTTCGACGTGCGCTGGGCCACCTGGAACGGCTCGGCCTGGACGAGCGAGACCCTCGTGGACACCGGCGCCCTCGGCAGCGGCGTGCAGACGATCGCCGCGCTGGACACCACGACCGCGGGCTCCGAGACCCGTGTCTACGCCGTGGTGTCGGTGCAGGACTGCGGAGTGACCCGCACGCAGACGGTGCTGCTGTCGCACACGTCCGGCGCGTCGGGCTGGGCGGTCGAGGCCGTCGGCGACCCGGTCACCGGGCAGCAGCGCCTCCGGGCGGCCACGCGCGATGACGGCACCGATGTGGTGTACCTGAGCGCACCCGCGGTTCCGGGCGGCGGCACCCTCCGCCACGCCGAGGTGCCGCGCGACGGGCAGCAGGGCGGCACCTCCCTCGCCGCGATCGTGTCCGCCCTGCGCGGCGACGCCGGCGGCTGCACGGACACGGGCTCGTGACCACCGCCGTCGCCGCAGCCGCCCTCTGAGCGGCACCCCTCTCCCCACCCCCGAAAGGACCCCCATGCGCACCCAGACCGTCGAAGCCGACATCATCGTCGTCGGCGGCGGCCTCGCCGGAGTGAGCGCCGCCGTCGCGGCCGCCCGCCTCGGCCGACGTACCGTGCTGATCAACAACCGGCCGGTGCTCGGCGGCAACTCCTCGTCGGAGGTGCGGGTGTGGGTGTGCGGGGCGACCGCGCACGGCAATCAGCGCTGGGCGCGCGAGACCGGGATCATCGGCGAGATGTACCGCGAGAACCAGTACCGCAATCCCGAGGGCAACCCGGTGTACTGGGACGACGTGGTGCTCGACATCGTGCGCCGGGAGCCCCACCTCACCCTCTTCCTCAACACCGAGGTGCTCGAGGCCGAGGCCACCGGACCCGACGACGCCCGTCGGGTCCGGTCGGTCACCGGGTGGACGATGGGCTCGGAGATCCGCACGGTGTTCCGTGCCCCGCTGTTCATCGACTGCACGGGCGACGGCCTGGTGGGGCGCCTGGTCGGTGCGCGGCACCGGCTCGGCAAGGAGAGCAGGAGCGAGTTCGGCGAGGACTGGGCCCCCGAGCAGCCGGTGCGGGAGTTCCTCGGCTCGACGCTGCTGTTCTACACGAAGGACCTCGGGCACCCGGTCAAGTACGTCGCCCCCGAGAGCGCGAAGGACATCTCGACGACGCCGATCCCGTCCTCCCGCATCATCCGCAGCGGCGACAGCGGCGCCCACTACTGGTGGATCGAATGGGGTGGCACGCTCGACATCGTCGACGACAACGAGGCGATCCGCGACGAGCTGCGCTCCGTGATCCTGGGTATCTGGGACCACATCAAGAACTCCGGCGAGTTCGACGCCGACACCCTCACCCTGGAGTGGATCGGGAACATCCCCGGCAAGCGCGAGTACCGCCGCTTCATCGGCGACTACACGCTGCGCCAGCAGGACATCCTGGAGCAGACGTCGTTCGACGACGGCATCGCGTTCGGCGGCTGGTCCATCGACCTGCACCCCGCCGAGGGCATGTACGCGTCGGGCGCCGGCGCGGTGCAGCGCTTCTCCGACGGGGTGTTCGAGATCCCGTTCCGGTCGCTGTACTCCGTCAACGTCGACAACCTGCTCATGGCCGGTCGCGACATCTCCGCGACGCACATCGCGTTCGGGGCCGCGCGGGTCATGGCCACCTGCGCCGCGATGGGTGAGGCCGCGGGCACCGCCGCCGCCCTCTGCTATGCGTTCGACGCCACCCCGCGCGAGCTGTACGAGCAGCACCGCGCGGAGCTGCGCCAGACGCTGCTGCGCGCCGACGCCAGCCTCATCGGCGTCGCCAACGAGGACGACTCCGACCTCGCCCGCACCGCCGCCGTGACCGCCTCCAGCACGCTGCGCACCATCGGCACCGCGGCGAGCGCCACCGCGGACGCCGTCCCGCACGCGCTCGTCGAAGACCTCGGCATCGTGGTTCCGGTGCATCCGCGACTGGAGACGACCGAGCTCCTGCTCTCCGCCGAGGCCGACACGCAGGTCACCGTCGAGGTGTGGTCGACGGGTCGCCCGCAGAACGTCGTGCCCGCGCGGCTCGAGCACCGCACCGTGGTGGAGGTTCCGGCCGGCGGACCCTCGTGGGTGCGCGCGGACACCCCGTTCGCCCCGGACGAGCCCCAGAACGCGATCGTCGTGGTGAGGGCCGCCCCTGGCGTGCACGCGCACCTGACGTCTCCGCTGCCGCCCGGCGTGCTCACGCTGGTGCACCGCGTCGACAACGACGACCGCAACGTCGAGGTCGACCGCGACGGCCTGCTGGTGCAGTGGCCGACGAAGCCCCTGCGCGGACGCAGCCCCGTGTTCCGCACGAGCCCGCCCTCGGAGGCGCTGGCCCCGGAGCGGGCGACGTCGGGGTACAACCGGCCCTTCGGCGGACCCCACCTGTGGGCGTCGGACCCCGCGGCGGACGGGCCCGCCTGGCTCCGCCTGGACTGGGAGCACCCCGTCGAAGCCGCGGAGGTGCGCCTGGTGTTCGACGACGACGTCGACCTCGAGCTCAACACGCTGCACCACCACCGCAGCCCCGACGAGGTGATGCCCCCGCTCGTGCGCGACTACCGTGTCGAGGTGCAGGCGCCCGGTGCGGACGAGTGGCGCGTGGTCGCCGAGGAGCACGACAACCGCCATCGACTGCGGGTGCACCCGCTCCCCGCCGACCTCGGGCCGTTCACCGCGGCGCGCCTCGTGGTGGAGCGCACGAACGGCGCCGCGGAGGCCAGGGTCGTCGCGTTCCGGGTGCAATCGTGACGGAGAGCGCTAACGTGAAGGGCATCCGCCGGCACGGCGGCGACCGTCGTCCCTCCAGGAGGCCGCAGGTGACCACCTCGCCCGGCGGCCGCGTGCTCCCCGCCGCGCGCGCCACCCGTACGGGCCTCATCGCGCTCGCGGTGCCGCACCTGGAGGAGCCCTACTTCGCCGAGCTGGGGTCGCGCATCGTGCGCGCCGCCGATGAGCGCGGTCTCGCCGTGCTCATCGTCCAGACCGAGGGCGACCACGGCCGCGAGATCGACGTCGCGAACGGTGTGGGGCTCCCGCCGATCGACGGTCTCATCCACATCCCGCGCTCCCTCACGGTGGCCGACCTCACCCGCCGCACGTCGCCGGGCCCGCTCGTGCTGCTGGGCGAGCACATCCAGGTGAGCCCGTTCACGCACGTGACGATCGACAACCGCGCGGCGGCGTTCACGGCCACCGAGCATCTCCTGGCGGTCGGCTGTCGTCGCATCGGCTTCGTCGGGCGCCGTGACGCGCGCCCCTCGGATGCGGCGGACCGGCGGCACACCGGATACCTGGAGGCCCTCGCGGCTGCGGGGCTTCCCGCCGACCCCGTCCTCACCGCACAGGTCGATGCGTTCACGGCGGAGGAGGGCGAGCGGGTGGCGGGGGCCATGGCGGCCGCGATCTCCGACCTCGACGGCCTCGTGTGCTCGAACGACTCGGTGGCCCTCGGCGCTCTCGCTGCCCTGCAGGCGCGGGGGCGACGGGTGCCGGCCGATGTCGCGGTGGTGGGGATCGACGACATCCGCGCCGCGCGCTTCGCGGTCCCCGCGCTCACGACGATCGCCCCCGACCACGAGAAGCTCGTCGATGCCGCGTTCACCGAGCTGGAGCGTCAGATCGCCGCCCCGCCCGGAGCCGACCTCCCGGTGCGGCACGTGACCGTCGATGCCCGGCTCGTCCGTCGGGCGAGCACGGCTCGATGACCGTCGCGGACTCAGTCCGCCAGGGCCGTGGCGAGCGCCCGCTCGTCGCCGGCGTCGCGCGGCGCGAGGTGCAGGGTTCCGACGTGGGCGTCGAGCGCCTCCCTGGCCGCGTCGTCGAGCCCGTCGTCGGTGATGAGACGGTCGATGTCGCTGAGGTCGGCCACCGTCGTGAGACCGACCACGCCCCAGCGGTCGTGCTCGGCGAGCACCACGACCTCGCGGCCGGCGGCCATGAGCGCGCGGTTCGTCTCGGCCTCGAGCAGGTTCATCGTGGTCATGCCCGCCTGGACGTCGAGGCCGTGCGCGTCGAGGAAGACGAGGTCGCAGTGCAGGTGCTCGAGCGCGCGCACGGCCACGGGGCCGACGAGGGCCTGCGACGGCGTGCGGACGCCCCCGGTGAGCACGACGGTCTGCGTGTAGGGCGCGTCGGCGCGTTCGGGCGGCGAGAAGAGGTCGGACACCGGGAGCGCGTTGGTGACGACCGTGAGCTCGGGGACCTGCACGAGCGCGCGGGCCAGGGCCAGCGCGGTGGCTCCCCCGGAGATGCCGACGGCCATGCCGGGCTCCACGAGCGCGGCGGCCGCGGCGACGATCGCGCGCCGCTCGTCCGAGATCGCGGGAGCCGGGAGCAGCCGCTGCGGGCCGCGCACGCGCACGCCCCCGCGGATGCGCTCGACGGCGCCTTCCTCGGCGAGCTGGTCGATGTCGCGCCGCACCGTCATCTCGCTCACCTGCAGCGTGGCGGCGAGTTCGCCGATGGAGGCTGTACCGCGGTCGCGGGTGAGGGCGAGGATGCGCTCGCGTCGCTCCGTGACCAGCACGCGGTCTCCTTCCGGTGGGGCCTCCAGTCTGCCACGCGCCCCCACGGCCCGCCGGGGTCGACGCACCCCCGCCCGCCCCACTCCCGGAACAGGATCCCCGACGTCGCATGACCCTCCCCGAGCCCTACGCCACCTGGTTCCCCGCTGCCGCGTTCGACGGCCGCTACGGACGCACCGAGGCCGACCTCCGCGCGGTCGCGCCCGCGCCCGCGCCGCCGGATTTCGCGGAGCGGTGGCGGCGCTGGCGCCGTGAGGCCGCCGCGGTGGACGCGGCTCCCGTCGTGCTGTCGTCGGCGGTCGAGCACGGGCGGAGGGTGTCGGTGGTCGAGCACAGCGGCGTCGACGGCGTGCGTCTGCGGGCCTGGGTCGTGGAGCCCCTCGACGGGCGACCGCGGGCCGGCGTCGTCCACAGCCACGGCTACGGCGGCCGCGAGGAGGTCGACCTCGCGCGCGTGCCCGAGGGCCTCGCGGCGATCTTCCCGGTCGCCCGCGGCCTCGGCGCCCTCAACGCCGGGGTGGGCGCACCCGAGTCGACCGCGGAGCACGTGCTCGCCGGCATCGACGACCCGGAGCGCTACGTGCTCGGCCTCTGCGCGCGCGACCTGTGGTTGGCGGCCGACGCCCTGTCCGCCCTCGTCGGGGAGCTGCCGCTGTACTACGTCGGTGAGAGCTTCGGCGGCGGCATCGGTGCGCTGGCGCTGCCCTGGGACGAGCGCTTCGTGGGCGCGACGCTCATCGTGCCGAGCTTCGGGCAGTACGACGAGCGCCTCGCCGTGCGGTGCCTCGGCAGCGGCGAGACCGTGCGGCAGCACGTGCGCCGCCACCCCGAGGCGCGGGAGGTGCTGCGCTGGTTCGACTCCTCCACGAGCATCGGCTTCGCGCGCATGCCGGTGCGCGTGGAGGCCGCCCTGTGGGACCAGTACGTGCCGCCGCAGGGGCAGTTCGCCGTGGCCGCCGGTGCCCGCGAGGTCGAGCTCGCCGTACTCCCAGCCGGGCACGCCGAGTACCCCGGGTGGGCGGCCGTCACGGCGGCGGCGATCCGCGAGGGCCGGGAACATCTGGAGCGCGTGCTCGCCCGGTGAGCGCCCGGAGATGCCGCAGGCGCGCACGCGGGTCCGCGCACGCGAGCACTGGACGCAACCTGTCATAACAGGTACAGTGAGCTTGTCATTACAGGTTGCGCAGCGCCGCAGCATCCCGTCCGAGGAGCATCGATGCCCGAGTACCAGACCCCGCCGATCCCGCCGATGGCCATCACCTTCGACGCCGAGAAGCTGACGCTCTCCCCCGAGGGCCCCACGCTCACGCGGCGGATGTCCGACCTCGAGGGCCTGTTCCGGGATCACGACGCCTGGGCCGCCTCCGCATCGGGCGACGACCCGGTGGTCTACACCGTCGTCAGCTCCCCCGTGCCCGAGGTCGACCGCGAGCTGCCGCAGTCGATCACGACGATCATGCCCGGCGACACGTCGGGCGAGCTGTGGATGACGAAGGGCCACCAGCACCCCGACCACCAGGGCGAGATCTACCTGGCGCTGAAGGGCCGCGGCGGACTGCTCATGTTCGACGGCGAGCGCACCGAGTGGCTCGACATGCTCCCCGGCACCATCGGCTACATCCCCCCGGGCTGGGCGCACCGCTCGGTCAACACCGGCGACGAGCCCTACGCCTTCCTCGCCGTCTACCCGGGCGGCGCGGGGCACGACTACGGGTGGGTGCTGGAGCACGGCATGGGCTCGCGCGCCTACCGTGCGGAGTCCGGCGTCGACCTGCGCCCGTACGCGGAATAGGCTCCGGCCATGCTGATCGCGCACGACCTCGGCACCACCGGCAACAAGGCCTCGCTGCACCATGACGACGGCCGCCTGATCGCCGCGGTCACGGTGCCGTATCCCGCACACTTCGCCGCGGGCGGGATCGCCGAGCAGAACCCCGACGACTGGTGGAACGCGGTCGTCGCCGCCACCCGCAACCTGCTCGCACGCACGGCCACCGCACCCTCCGACGTCGCGGGGCTCGTGGTGAGCGGACAGATGATGGGCGCCGTGCTGCTCGACGGCGACGGCGAGCCCGCGCGTCCCGCCATCATCTGGGCCGACACCCGCGCCGGTGCGCAGCAGCGCGAGCTCGAGGCCGTGCTCGGCGCCGAGCGGGCGTACGGCATCCTCGGCCACCGCCTGAACCCCACCTACTCGGTCGAGAAGATCATGTGGGTGCGCGACAACGAGCCCGACGTGTGGTCGCGCGTGCGCCGGGTGTGCGTCGCGAAGGACTTCATCGTGCTGCGGCTCACCGGGCGCCTGGCCACCGACCGCTCCGACGCCTCGGGCATGAACGCCTACGACCAGGCCGCCGGCACGTGGTCGAGCGAGGTGCTGGCAGCCGCTCGGCTCGACCCGGCCCTGTTCCCCGAGATCCTGGAGTCGACGCAGATCGCAGGTCCCCTCACCCCCGCGGCGGCCGAGGCCCTGGGCCTGCACACCGGCGTGCGCGTGGTGATGGGCGGCGGCGACGGACCCCTGGCCGCGGTCGGCTCCGGCGTCGTGGCCCCCGAGGACGGCGCCTATGTCTGCCTGGGCACCTCGTCGTGGATCTCGTTCGCGGCGGACGCCCCGCTGCACGACCCGGCCATGCGCACCTTCACGTTCGACAACGTCGTGCCCGGCTCGTTCGTCCCGACGGCCACCATGCAGGCGGGCGGCGCGTCGGTGCAGTGGATCGCGGAGGCGCTGTCGCCCGATCCCGCGCACCCCGAGACCGGGCGCCTGACCGCCGAGGCCTCGGCCGACGTCGACACCGACGACCTCTACTTCCTCCCCTATCTGCTCGGCGAGCGCTCTCCGCTGTGGGACCCGGACGCCCGCGGGGCGTTCGTGGGTCTCGCGCGCCATCACGGCCGGGCACACCTGGTGCGGGCCGTACTGGAGGGCACCGCGTTCAACCTGCTCACGTGCATCCAGGCGTTCCGGGAGTCGGGCGCCGTGATCGACCGCATCGACGCGGTGGGCGGCGGGGCCCAGAGCGACGTGTACCTCTCCGTGCTCGCGGATGTGTGGGGCGTTCCCGTGCGGCGGCGCACGATCGTGGAGGAGGCGAACAGCCTCGGCGCGGCGGTCACCGGAGCCGTGGGTCTCGGGCTCACCGACTTCTCGGCGGCGCGGGCGCTGAGCGAGGTCACAGCCGAGTTCACGCCCGACCCCGCCCGGCACGCGGTGTACGCCGAACGGCATGCCCGGTTCGCCGACGCCTACACCGCGCTCGCGCCCTGGTTCGCCGGACGGCCACGCTGATGGGCGTCATCCTCGTCACCAGTCGCTCGTTCTCCGACGGCGACCTCGACCTGGTGGAGCGCGCGGCGCGGGCGGGGCACCGCATCCTCCGCGGGCCCGCGCATCACGACCTCGACGAGCTGCGGTCGCTGCTGCACGGGGCCGACGCGTGGATCGCGGGCACCGGTCCCGTGACCGAGGCGCACCTCGCCGCGGCACCGAAGCTCAAGGTGGTGGCGCGCTACGGCGTGGGCACCGAGGCCGTCGATCTCGCGGCGGCCCGGGAGCGCGGTATCCCCGTCACGAACACCCCGGGCGCCAACGCCGACGCGGTCGCCGACCACGCGGTGGGACTCATGCTCGCGGCACTCCGGTTCGTGCCAGACGGCGACCGCCGGGTGCGAGCGGGCGACTGGGGTGTGCGGCGCGGCCGCGAGCTCGGCGCCGCGACCGTGGGCATCGTGGGCTTCGGCCGTATCGGCCAGGGTGTCGCGCGGCGCCTGAGCGGCTTCGGCTCCCGGGTGCTCGCGGCCGACCCGTTCCTTCCCGTCGAGCTCGTGCGGGCGCAGGGCGCGGAGCCGGTCCCGCTCGACGAGCTGTTCCGCGCGGCCGACGTGATCACCCTGCACGCGCCGGGCGGACAGCGGCTGGTCGACGCCGAGCGCCTCGCGGACATGCGCCGCGGCACGGCGCTGGTGAACACGGCTCGCGGCGACCTGGTCGACGAACAGGCGGTGGCCGAGGCCCTGCGCGACGGCACGCTCGCCGGCTACGCGGCGGACACGCTCGACGGCGACACCGCCGCCCACGACAGTCCGCTGCTCGCGGCCGATCTCGTCGACCGCGTGATCGTCACCCCCCACCTCGGTGCGCAGACCACCCAGGCCGTCGACAACATGGGCTCCCTGTCGCTCGACGACGTGATCGCCGTGCTGCGCGGCGCCGAGCCCGCCCACCCCGTGCCCGTTCCCCAGGAGATGCGATGACCACCACCGCCGACACCGCCGCACCCGCCGCGGACACCGCCACCGCCGACTACATGGGGTTCGTGGGCGTGACCACCGCCTCGTCGTCGATCATGAAGGTGTTCCCGCTCTGGGCCGACATCCTCGACCTCCCGACCCGCAGGCTCGTGGGCCACGACCTGCCGATGGACGCCGACCCCGCGCAGTACCGCGCGATGGTGGAGCAGATCCGCGACGACCCCCACCACCGGGGCGCCCTGGTGACCACGCACAAGATGAATGTGTACGCGGCGGCGTCCGACCTGTTCGACGAGCTCGACCCGTTCGCGGTGTCGTGCTCCGAGATCTCCAGCATCGCCAAGCGGGGCTCGCGCCTGTCGGGCCGCGCGAAGGATCCGATCACGGTCGACCTCGCCCTGAACGACTTCCTGCCCGCCGACCACTTCGCCCGCACCGGGGCGGAGGTCGTCATCCTGGGTGCGGGCGGCTCGGGCACCGCGCTCAGCTGGGCCCTTGCGGAGCGCACCGACGCCCCCGCCCGCATCACGGTGACCGCGCGCACGCAGGACAAGCTCGACCACCTGCGCGAGGTGCACCGCCAGCACGGCACCCCCGACGGCCTGCTGCGCTACGTGGTGACGGAGACGCCGGAGGAGGCCGATGCGCTGGTGGCGGCGGCGCCCGCGGGTTCCGTGATCGCGAACGCCACGGGGCTCGGCAAGGACCGTCCCGGCTCGCCGCTCAGCGACGCGGTCGTGTTCCCCGCGGGCGCGTACGCGTGGGAGTTCAACTACCGCGGGTCGCTGGAGTTCCTGCACCAGGCCGAGGCGCAGCGCGCGTCGCGCGACCTGCACGTGGTCGACGGCTGGCGCTACTTCATCCACGGCTGGTCGCAGGTGGTGGCCGACGTGTTCGAGCTGGAGCTGACGCCCGAGACCGTGGAGCGGCTGGCCGCGGCAGCGGAGTCGGTGCGCTGATGCCCGTCGTGCGCACGGTGCTCGGCGACGTCGACGCGTCGGAGCTCGGGCGCGTGAACTACCACGAGCACCTGTTCCAGGTGTCGCCGCTGCTGCCGGGCGACGAGCTCGACGACGAGCAGGCGTCGGGCGACGAGGCGGCGGCGTTGCAGACGAGCGGCTTCGACGCGATGGTCGACGCCACGCCGTTCGGGCTCGCCCGGAACCCGGAGGCCCTGGTCCGCATCAGCGCGGCGACCGGACTGGGCATCGTCGCGACCACGGGGCGGCACCGCGAAGCCCACTACGGCGACGACCACCCGATGCAGGTGTGGGACGCGGAGCGGCTGTCCGCGCTGTTCGTGGCGGACCTCACCCGCGGCATGCCCGCCTCCGACGACGCGGTGTTCGCCGCGCCCGATGTGCCCGTCGCGACCTCGCCCACGGGCGCCCCGGTGCGCGCGGGGATGCTCAAGGCGGGCATCGACTATTGGCGCATCAGCCCGTTCGAGCGCACGACCCTCGGCGCGGTGGCGGCCGCGCACCGCGAGACCGGTGCCCCCGTCATGGTGCACCTGGAGTTCTGCACGGCGGCGCACGAGGTGCTCGATCTGCTCGCGGCCGAGGGCGTGGCGAGCGATCGGGTCGTGCTCGCCCACGCCGACCGCGACCCCGACCCCGGACTTCACGTGTCGCTCGCGGAGCGCGGCGCCCACCTCGGCTACGACGGCTTCGCCCGTCCGCGCACCCGATCCGACGCGGAACTGCTGGCCCTGACCGCCGCCGTGGTGGAACGCGGCGCGGGCGACCGCATCGTGCTCGGCGGCGACGTCGCCCGGCGCACGCGGTACATCGCCTACGGCGGGATGCCCGGGCTCGCCTACCTCGGCGACCGGTACCTGCCGCGACTGCGCGACGCGGTCGGCGATGCGGCCGTGCAGCGTATGCTCGTGCACACGCCCGCACGACTGCTCACCCTCGACCACTGAGACCGCGCCGCCCGACGCCGTCTCGTCGCCTCCACCCGAGGAGCCCCCATGACCGAACCCACCATCCTGCACGCCGTCTTCACCGCGAAGCCCGGGGCAGCCGACCGGGTCGCCGCACTCCTGCGGGAGTTCGCCGAGATCGTCCGCGCCGAGGAGGGCAACGTGGTGTTCGACGCCACGCGACTCGTCGACGACCCCGACCGCTTCTTCGTATACGAGGTGTACCGCGACGAGGCCGCGTTCCAGGAGCACCTCGCGGCGTCCGCCGGGGTCCCGTTCAACGCCGCGCTGCAAGAGCTGATCGTCGAGCCGGCCTCGATCCTCACCTTCCTCCGCCGCGTCTGAGCCCCTGTCCGAGGTGCGCGCGCGGGCTCCTGTGGACAACCCGGACCGACGCGCCGGCGTTGCACGTACCGTGGCCCGGTGACTCGTCCCCACTCCCTTTCGACGCGCGCCCTCGCCGCCCTCGCCGTCTCCCTCGTCCTGCTCACCGGCTGCACTGCCGATCTGAAACCCTCCCCGTCTCCGACGCCGACCCCGCAGTTCGCCTCGAAGAAGGACGCCTTCGCCGCCGCCGAGGCCACGTATCGCGCCTACAACGACGCCGGCAATGCGACCGTACTGACCGACGCGAGGACATTCGAGGACGTCTACAAGTGGTTGCGAGCAGACGCGCTTTCCTCTGCCAAGAAGGCGTACAGCTACTACGACGCAGAGGGATGGAGGCGGGTCGGCGAGACCACCTTCGATCACTTCACCCCCATCTCCTACGACGGCGAGGACGTGACCGCCAGACTGTGCATTGACGTGTCGCACGTTGATGTCTTGGATTCCACCGGAGCGTCCGTCGTGTCGACCGACCGGCAGCCTCGGCAGGCACTGGAATTGCAATTGAAGCCTGCGCTGACGAGCACAGGATTGGCGATCGTTTCGAGTGATGCAACCAAGGAGCTCGAATGCTGACGTCGACAGTGGCGCTGCTTGCCCTGCTTTCTCTGACGACCACCGTTCCGCCGACATCGCCACCCCCGGGTGGCGGTGAAGAATCAGCCTGGCTATCGACCGTCGGTACGTCCAGCCTCACCGTCACCGCAACCCAGACCACCCCCGCACCGCGCGGCGACAGCGCTCCCCGCGGTCGGAAGAACGGCAGCGCCGAGCCGAAGCCGGCCGACCCGTGCGCCGCCGTGCCGTACCCGTACAAGGCTTCGTGCGGGATCTACGGTGTCCGTGTCACCAGCGCCGACGGCGACCCGCTCACCATCTCGGATCTCGCCCGGTTCGCTCCCGAGCCGGTCGCCACGGCGGCCGAGCCGGGTGGGGTCGGGGTCGCCGGGCTTCCGACGAACTTCGTCACCGCTGCGACCGCGCACACGCAGCAGGGCACCATCCTCGACCTGGCCGTCACGGTGCGCTTCACCCCTGTCGCGTTCGACACCACGTTCGGCGACGGCACCAGCGCCACCACCGCCACCGGGGGCCGCACCTGGGCCGCCGCCCACCAGCCGCAGTTCACCCCGACTCCGACGAGCCACGTCTACCGCGACCGCGGCACCTACACCGCCGTCACCACGGTCCGCTACACGGCCGAGGTCGACCTGGGCAACGGCTGGTTCCCCGTCGCGGGAGAC
This sequence comes from Microbacterium sufflavum, assembly GCF_023091155.1. NCBI lineage: Bacteria > Bacillati > Actinomycetota > Actinomycetes > Micrococcales > Microbacteriaceae > Microbacterium > Microbacterium sufflavum. The sequence continues at coordinate 593,738 of NZ_JAHWXK010000001.1, forward strand.
CTCTCGGTCGCCGGGCCCGCCCACAGCATCCGCATCTACGAGGCCACGTCCGCTCTCGTCCGCTACACGTGCGACGAGCAGCCCACCGCAGCCGGCTGCTGACTCCCGTCCCGTCGCCGTCGCACGGAGCGTCGACGGAGACCGCCGGGGTGTCCTCCGGCCTCCCCTGCTCAGGTCGAGTCGGCGACGGGCGTGTGCGCGAGGATCAACAACACGGTTGCAATCCCGTCAGCTCGGCAGTCGCGGGTCCCGGAGCGATGCGATCGCCTGGACCAGGCTCTCGTGGATGTAGTCCAACTCCGGCGATGTGAAGCTCGACCAGTCCTCGGCGGTGTCGGCGCCATCCGTGGACCAGGCCTCGTCTTCACCGCTCGTGTCGTCGGTCTGCTCCTGGGCGGCGTGCCGGTAGACCCACCAGAGGTTGCCCGAGGGGTCGACGAACCGCGCAAGCGTGTCACCGAAGAAGTCGGTCGGTGTGGTCACGACGCGGGCGCCGAGGGCGACGGCCCGCGCCAGCGTTGCCTCCACGTCGACGACGTACACCTGGAGGAACCCGGGGGTGAACGGCCAGTCCGGCTTGCGGTCGGCGACCGTGATCATCGAGTCCCCGATGCGCAGCTCGGAATGCAGGATCAGGCCGTCGGTGTCGAGCGTTCGCGCCTGGGGCACATCCGAGGCATCGAAGACCTCGATCACGAAATCGATGATGCGGGCGGCATCGTCGGTCAGGAGGAAGGGGTTGACGGTGTTCGACCCGGCAGGAACGGGAGCAGGTGTGGGCATGGTGCATCCTTTCGTTCCGCACAGGATGCCGTGCACCGCGGTCAGATCCTGTCCTGATGATCCTCTTGTCCCGGAAACACGAAGCCCCCCGCCGCAAGGCGAGGGGCTCCGTGGTTCAGCGGGGTGTCACTCGTAGAGCACCGCGGCGATCTTGTCGTCGTCGATGTTGTTCTTGTCGTACCAGTAGGAACCGGTGTCGTAGAACTCCTCGACGTCGTCGCCGTTCGCGGCGTCGTATGCGGCCTGCACGACCTGCGCGCCGATGCCGATCGGGTCCTGCGTGATGGCGCCGGCCATGGTGCCGTCCTTGATCGCGTTGATCTGCGCGGCGCCGGAGTCGAAGCCGACGATGGTGATCTTGCCCTTCTCCAGGCCCAGCTCGTTGACGGCGTTCACGACACCGATCGCGGAGCCCTCGTTGGTGCCGTAGATGCCCTTGAGGTCGGGGTGGGCGGCGATCAGCGTCTTGGCGATGTCGGCCGACTTGAGGTGGTCGCCGTCACCGTACTGGATGTCGACGATCTCGATGTCGGGGTAGTCCGACTCGATCTTCTCGACGAAGCCGTCGCGACGCTCGACACCGGTCGAGTTGATCTGCGAGTGGCCGACGATCGCGACCTGCCCCTCGCCGCCGATCAGCTCGGCCATGTGCTCGGCCGCGAGCGCACCGGCGACCTTGCTGTCGGTCGCGGAGAGGCTCAGGCCCACGTCGCCGTCACACGGGGCGTCGAAGTAGACCACCGGGATGTCCTTCGACTTCGCCTGCTCGAGCGGGGCGACGCACGCCTCGGGGTCGAGCGCGGCGTAGGCGATGGCGTCGGGGTTCTTGTCGATCGCGGCGGTCAGCATCTCGAGCTGCTGCGCGATCTCGGTCTCCGCGGCGGGGCCCTCGAACGTGATCTTCACGCCGAGCTCCTCGGCCTTCTGCTCCGCACCCTTCTTCACGGCCTGCCAGAACTGGTGCTGGAAGCCCTTCGAGACGAGCGCGATGTACATCTCGCCGTCGCCGCTGCCGCTGCCGGAGCCGGAGCCTTCCTCGATGACGTCGCCGCCACCGCCGGCACAGCCGGCGAACACGAGCGCGGAAGCGGCCACGAGGGCTGCGAAGGCGGTCTTCTTCCCGAATTTCATGAAAACTCCATTGTTTGAGTACGAGCCGGATGGTTCTGTGTGATGCCGGCCAGGGCCGGCTGTGGGACATTCCTGGTGCCTGTGCGGAGGGACTCCGCGGGTCCGGCCGGGGCCGGGTGGGGCGGCGGCGGGCACGGGTTTCGCCGCCGCCCTGGTCTCAGGTGCGCTGCCGGTTGCGCAGCGAGTCGAGGAAGACCGCCAGCAGCACGACCACGCCGACGACGATGTTCTGCCACTCGGTCTGGATCGACATGATGCGCAGTCCGTTCACGAGCACGCTCATGATCAGCGCGCCGATCACGGTGCCGAGGATCGAGCCGCGTCCGCCGAGGAGCGAGGTGCCGCCGATGATGACGGCCGCGATGGCCTGCAGCTCGTACCCGGTGCCGATCTGCGGCTGGGCGGAGTCGAGGCGCGAGGCGATCACGATGCCCGCGACTCCGGTGAAGGCCCCGGCGAACATGTAGATGAGGATCGTCCAGCGGCGCGTGTTCACACCGGAGAGGCGGGTGGCCTCCTCGTTCGAGCCGATCGCGAAGGTGTAGCGGCCGAGGAGCGTCTTCGACAGCACGAGGTAGGCGACGATCGCGAGGGCGGCGGTGATCAGCACGGCGTTGGGGATGCCGGGGATGATCACGCCGAGCGCGATCTTCTTGAAGTCGGGCGCCGAGGTCGAGAAGTAGATCGGCGCGACGTTCGAGATGACGAGGGCGAGGCCGCCGGCGATCATCATCATCGCGAGCGTGGCGATGAACGGGGGAAGGCGGAGGAACGTGATGTTCACGCCGTTGATGAGGCCCATCAGCACACCGGTCGCGATGCCGCCGATCACGCCCAGCCAGACGGGGAGGCCGAGGTTGGTGACGATCACGCCGGTCATCACGGCGCACAGGGCCATGCCGGTGCCGATCGACAGGTCGATGCCGCCCGTGATGATGACGAACGTGGTGCCGAGGGCGAGGATGCCGATGACCGCGGTCGACAGCAGCACGGTGGCGATGTTGCTGAAGGTGAAGAAGTTGGGGCTGGCGATCGAGAAGAAGATGACCAGCACGATCAGGGTGCCGAAGGCCAGCGACTGCTGGAACTGGCGCTTCAGGAATCCGCCGATGTCGCGCTTGTCGGTGTTCTCGTTCACGGCCGTCTGGATGATGGTCGTCGTCGACCCTCCGGGCTGCTGTGGGGTGCTCATCAGTCTTCCTCCCCGTGGGCTGCGAGTTGCATGATCTTCTCCTGGCTGGCTTCCTCGTTGCGGAGCGTCCCGGTGATGCGCCCGTTCGCGAACACGGCGATGCGGTTCGCGACGCGCAGGATCTCGGGGAGCTCCGACGAGATGACGATGATGGACTTGCCGCTGTCGGCGAGCTGCTGCATGAGGCGGTAGATCTCCTCCTTCGCGCCGACGTCGATGCCTCGCGTCGGCTCGTCGAAGATGAGGATGTCGCAGTCGCGCATCAGCCACCGGGCGATGACGACCTTCTGCTGGTTCCCTCCGGAGAGCAGCTTGACGACCTGGTTGACCGAGGGGGTCTTCACGCGCAGCTGCTGCACGTACTCCTTGGTGCGGTTCTTGGCCTTGCCGTCGCCCATCCAGCCGATGCCGTTGGCGTAGCTGCCGAGCGAGGCGAGCACGGTGTTGAACGTGACGTCCTGTTCGAGCATGAGCCCGAGCAGCTTGCGGTCTTCGGAGAGGTAGCCCACGCCGTGCTTGACCGCGTCGGCGGGCTGGGCGATCCGCGCCTGGCGCCCGCCGATGGTGATGGTGCCGCCGTCGCGGTGGTCGGCGCCGATCACGGCACGGGCGGTCTCGGTGCGTCCCGCGCCCATGAGGCCGGCGAACCCGAGGATCTCGCCCTTGTGCAGCTGGAACGACACGTCTTTCAGGAGGGTCTTCGTCGACAGCCCCTGCACGTCGAGCACGACCGGGTCGTTCAGGTGCTCGCGGGCCTGCGGGCGGGTCCCCTCGTCGATCACGCGGCCGACCATCATCTCGATGATCTTCGGGATCGTGATCTCCGCCTTGTCGAGTGATCCGATGTATGTGCCGTCGCGGAGGACGGTCACGCGGTCGGCGAGGCGCCGCAGCTCGTCCATCCGGTGCGAGATGTAGACGATGCCGGTGCCGCGCGCCTTGAGCTGCTCGATCAGCACGAACAGCGTCTCGACCTCGCTGTCGGTGAGGGCCGAGGTGGGCTCGTCCATGATGAGCACCTTGGCGTTGAACGACAGCGCCTTGGCGATCTCGACCATCTGCTGCTCGGCCACCGTGAGCTCGCCGACGAGCTGTCGCGGGTTGAGGTGGATGCCGAGGCGCTGGAGCAGCTCCGCCGTCTGCGTGTTGAGCTTGCGCTCCGACAGGAACGGGCCGGTCGTGGGCTCGCGGCCGACGTAGATGTTCTGGGCGACGGTGAGGTCGGGCATCAGGTTGAGCTCCTGATGGATGATCGTGATGCCGAGCTCCTGCGCCTGCAGCGGGCTGGTGAGCTCGACCTCGCGGCCCTCGAACGTGATGGTGCCCTCGTCCTTGGTGTAGATGCCGGAGAGGATCTTCATCAGCGTGGACTTGCCGGCGCCGTTCTCTCCCACGAGCACGAGCACCTCGCCCTCGCGCACCTCGAGGTGCACATCCTTCAGCGCCTGCACGCCGGGGAATCCCTTGCTGATCCCCTCGACCCTGAGGATGGGTCCACTCATGCGCTCACCTGCTTCCTTGGAGGTCGTCTCGCGATTGGCGGATCATTCCGCCGTAAACATCGGATCAATTCTGCGTCCTGCACCCGGGCTGGTGCAAGTTGTATCTAAATGTATCTAAAGATCATTCGATCGGGAAGACCTGTAATAACATCTTGATCTCGACCGAGGATCCCGTCGCCGCTGACCCGGCTCAGTGCAGCCGGATCGAGTCGACCGCCACGAGCTTGTCGCGGATATAGGCGTTGGCGTGCGCGCCGAGCTCGTCGTTGTCGGTCCAGAGGTTGCGCCAGATGCCCAGCATGCGACTGAGGTCGGGAGCGACCACCGCCGACGAGAACGACTCGAAGACGATCGGCCCGTCGTAGCCGATGCGGCCGAGCGCCTTGAAGAAGGTGTCGAAGTCGACCGTGCCGGTGCCCAGATACCCGCGGTGGCTCTCGCCGATGTGCACGTACCGCAGCGCCGGAGCCGCGTCGAGCACCGGGGCGAACATGTCCGACTCCTCGATGTTCATGTGGTACGTGTCCAGGTGCACGCCGAGGTTCGGGCGGTCCACCTCCGCCAGGTACGCCAGGGCCTGCCGCGCGGTGTTGAGCACGTTGGTCTCATAGCGGTTCACCACCTCGAGCGACACCGAGACCCCGCGCTCGGCGGCGTGGTCGGCGACCCGGGCGATCGTGCGACGGCTCGACGCGAGCCCCTCCGGTGTCACCGGGTCCATGTACTTCTGCATGGCGCTGTAGATCACGCCGCAGAAGTGGGTCCCGCCCAGCTCGGCCAGCACGTCGACCGCGCGCAGCAGCAGCGCCTCACCGGCCGCGACCACATCCGGGTCGGAGCTCGTGACGTCGGTCTCCGCGGAGAGCCCGAGGGAGGCACTGACCGCGAGACCGTGCTCGGCGAGGGCGCCCTTGGCCGCCGCGACGTCGAACGTGAACGGGTCCATCAGCGGGAACTCGATCAGGTCGAACCCGGCCTGCTTCGTCTTCTCCACCGCGAGGCGGATACCGTCGGCGTCGAAGGTTCCGGTCCAGACGAGTCCGTGACAGCCGATGTTCATGAGACCTCTCCCGGCGGGTGTGCGGCACCGTCGCCGTCCGGACTTGGCACGTTCCAATTCCGGGTTCGACACACGTTACGTCCGACGACGACGGCCTGTCAAGAACTTTCTTGGCACGTTGCAATCCCTCGGCTAGCCTGGTGTCGCCGCCGGGGTCGCCTCGGCCCGTTCCGACGAAGGAGACCGATGCCCGCCAGCGTGAAAGACGTGGCCGCCCTCGCCGGCGTCTCCTCCTCGACGGTCTCCAACTACCTCAACCACCCCCACGTGCTCGGGGAGGGCAGCCGGGAGAAGGTGCGGGCGGCCATCGAGCAGCTGGGCTTCGTGCCGAACGAATCGGCGCGGCAGCTGCGGGCGGGGTCGAGCAAGGCCCTGGCGCTGATCCTCCTCGACGCGTGGCTGCCGTACTTCCACGAGCTGTCCCGCGGTGTCGACGACGTGGCGCGCGAGGGCGGCTGGTCGCTCTTCTTCAGCAACAGCGACCGGGATGCCGACCGCGAGCAGCGCAACATCGACATGTTCGAGGCGCATCGCGTGCAGGGCATCGTCATCTACCCGCTCGGCGACGTGGTGCCGCGCCTGGAGCGACTCGCCGATCGCGGCATCCGCTCCGTCGTGGTCGGGCCGATCCGCGAATCCGCCACCGTCGCCTCCGTGCTGTTCGACGATCGCGCGGGCGGACGGCTCGCCGGCGAGCACCTCGTCGACCTCGGGCGGCGGCGCATCCTCTTCCTGGGCAACCCCGCGGTGACCGAGTCGAACGACCGCCTGGCGGGACTGCGTGACGCCACGGCGGGCACGGGCGCGGAGGTCGAGGTGCGGGAGGTCGGGCACCTCGCCACCGAGGACGGACTGACCGCGGGCGCGGAGATCGTGGCGCAACCGGCGGACGAACGGCCGGATGCGATCTTCGCCGCGAACGACATGGTGGCGCTCGGCGTGCTGACACAGCTGCTGCGGCACGGCATCCGCGTGCCGGAGGACATCGCGCTGGTCGGCTTCGACGACGTGGCCGAGGCGCACCAGAGCGTCGTGCCGCTCACGAGCGTCCGCCAGCCCGGCTACGAGATCGGTCGCGCGGCCGGTGCAGCGCTGCTGGCTCAGCTCGCCGACCCCGCGGCTCCCCCGCCCGCGACCCCGCCGTTCCCCGCCGAGCTCATCATCCGCGAATCCACCCGCGGCCGCTGACCCGCATCACACCGCACGCACCGTGGGCGCCGGATCCGGGTCACACCTCCGGAGAAGGGGCGCGTCCGGCGCCGGTAGCGCGCGGTGTCCCCGCTGTTCCCCTGAGTCATGAACCGATCGTCAGGCGGAGGGGTGGCCGACGACGCCCTTGCGGAGCAGGGCGTTGCCGTACTTGCGGGTCTCGCCCGTGCGCACCAGGAGATACGCGTCCTTCGCGACGCCGTAGTAGGCGAAGCGCTCCACGAACCGGGTCGTGTCGACCGCCGTGCCCGCCGCGTCCATGAGCTCGCGCTGCACGTCGAGCACCTCGCCGTCGGCTGACGCCATCAGGTCGAGGCCGGGCGCATCGTCGAGGGGCAGCACCGTGCGGATCGCCGCGACGACCTCGGGCGTCGTCGTGCCGGGGAGGTCGACCACCCGGGCGCCCAGCCCCCACGCGGGGAAGTGCGCATCGGCGACGACCACGGCGTCGGAGTGCCCCATGCGGTCGAGGTGCAGCAGCAGTTCGCCGGTCAGCAGCGGGTGGATTCCTTCGAGCACGACGGCTCCTCTCGGGTCAGGCGGGGATGAGACCCTCGGCGGCGAGGTTCTCCCACAGTGCAGACGGGATCTCCCGCGCAGCGTACTCGGCGTTCTGCGTCAGCTGTGCGGGGCGACTGCCGCCCACGACCACCGAGCGCACCACGTCGGACTGCAGCGGGAACTGGATCGCGGCCGCGGGCAGCGGCACCCCGTGGTCGGCGCACACCGCGGCGATGCGCACCAGCCGGTCCCACAGCTCGTCGGGCAGCTGCCCGTACTCGTAGCGTCCGTCGCGCCGCGGCTCGTTCGACGCGAGCAGCCCGGAGTTGAACACCGAGGCCGCCACGATGCCGGTCGAGGTCTCGCGGCACGCCGGCAGCACGTCGACCGCGGCGGGCTGTTCGAGCAGCGTGTACCGCCCGGCGACCATGACGAGGTCGAGGTCCGCGGCCCGCACCGACGCGGCGAGCGCCTCCGACACCATCGAGCCGATGCCGATCGCGGTCACCTCGCCGTCCGCACGCACCTGCTCCAGCGCGGGGAGGGCCTCCGCCAGCGCGAGGTCGAGGTCGTGGCGCTCGGGGTCGTGCAGGTAGAGCAGGTCGATGCGCTCGATGCCGAGGCGTTCGCGCGACTCGTCGAGGCTCGTGCGGATGCCCTCCGCCGAGAAGTCCCACACGCGCTGCAGGTCGTCGGGCACGTGGAAGTCGTTCGCGGTGTCGAGACCGCCCGCGTGGTCGGGGTTGGGGCGCAGCAGCCGTCCGACCTTGGTGGACAGCACGTACTCGTCGCGGGGCTTCGTGCGCAGGAAGGCGCCGAGACGACGCTCGGACAGCCCGAGCCCGTAGTGCGGCGCGGTGTCGTAGAAGCGGATGCCGCTCTCCCACGCCGCGTCCAGCACGGCCCAGGCGTCGTCGTCGGACAGCTCCCGGAACAGGTTGCCGACGTTCGCGGCACCGTAGCCGAGC